>JAUXXD010000108.1 GCA_030681265.1 Candidatus Didemnitutus sp.
TCTCTAATTTAGCACAAATATGATTGAAAGCAAATTTGCTGTTGACAAAGATTTTCCATTTGATACAATAGACCTATACCTATGGTCGGGGTATGGATAAATAACTAACTATATAATTTTAAAAATATGACTATTCAAAAAGAAAAAACTCTCATCAATTTTAAGAAGGCACATAGCCTAGTGTCCAAAATCATCAAGATGGTTGAAGCCAATGAATATTGCATTGATATTATGCAGCAAAATTCGGCAGTGATAGGTCTTTTGAAATCTGCCCATCAAATGTTAATGGAGAATCATCTTAATACTTGCTTCAAAAGGGCGATGGAAACAAAAAATGAAAAAAGAAAACAGGAAATGACTCAAGAGATTTTAAAAGTCACGAAACTATTTAATAAATAACTTAAATCATATGACTAAAAAGATAAAAGAACATACTTATTTTGTTAGGGGTATGCACTGCGCTTCTTGCGAAGTTTTGATTGAGAAAAAATTATTAGAATCGGGCAACATAAAATCAGTTGAAGCTTCAACGGCCAAGGGCGAGGCGCTAATCGAATACGAAGGCGAAAGGCCAACCCCCGAAAGATTAAACGAAATTTTTAAAAGAGAGGGTTATACTTTTTCCGATTTACCTCGCCGAAGCGAAGCGAAGGCGGGCCAACCGAGAGAATTTTTTATTACCCTATGTCTAGGATTATTAATTATCGTTGGTTTTATCGGATTAAACAAAATGGGATTATCGGGGTTAATAAATGTTGGCTCAAAATCGTCTTTACCAATGTTTTTTGTGTTCGGGCTTATAGCCGGAATTTCCAGTTGCGCAGCCTTAGTTGGCGGAATAATTCTTTCTATGTCAAAACAATGGGGCGAATTATATTCGAATACTGACTCTACCTGGAAGAAAGTTCAGCCCCATTTAACTTTTAATGCTGGCAGGATTATTTCTTACGGCGTTTTGGGGACGGTATTAGGAGCAGTCGGCAGCAAATTAAATTTTTCCTTAAGTTTTGGACCGATTTTAGTCATCGTTGTTTCTGTGATGATGATTTTTTTGGCTCTACAGATGTTTGGTTTTAAAGCGTTTAGGAAATTTCAATTTACGATGCCAAAATTCATTACGAAATTTATTGCCAACGAGTCTAATTTCAAGGGCC
>JAUXXD010000129.1 GCA_030681265.1 Candidatus Didemnitutus sp.
CACGGTCACGCAGTCGCACCTCGATTTGACGCGTTGGGAGACTTTGCTGCAGCAATTTGCGCCGATGCCCGCGGGCGTGTGGCGAGAGGTGGGCACGGTGTCGGCGACGGCGGAATTGCACGCGAAGGTGGGCGCGAAGCCCGGCGAGGATTTCAAGGTGTGGGGCACGGTGCACGCGAGCGCGCCGGGTTTGTTAGCCGAGATCACGGGGAGTTACGATTCGCCGAGTGGCGTGGCGCAGTTCGAGGTCACGCGGTCGGAGCTCGATTTGGCGCGCTGGCAAAACGTGGTGCAGAAATTGGCGCCGTTGCCCGGTGGCGTGTGGCAGATGGAGGGTAAGGTGTCGGCGACGGCGGCGGGCAGTTATGCGGCGGAGCAAGTGAGCGCGCGGGCACAGGTGCAGTTGCGCGAGGGACGGTTCGTGCATCCGGAGGGAATGCCGGTGGCGAGCGGGGTGACGGCGGAATTTAATTTTATCGATGCGGTGGCGCTGATTTCGGAGCCCGGCGTGGTGCGGGTGCGCGAGATCGATGCGGGCGAGATCAAGGCGACGAATTTCGAGGCGGAAATCGCGTTGGCCGGCGCGGACGAGTTGCGCGTGAGCCGGGTGACAATGGAGGCGATGGGCGGGCGCGTGGCGGTGGAGCCGTTTGTGTTGTTTCCGCAACGCGACGACATCGAAGCGACGTTGCTGGTGGACGGGTTGGTGGTGGAGCAATTGCTGGCGTTGACGAAGGATTTGCCGGCCAAGGCGACGGGGCGCGTCGACGGGCGGTTGCCGGTGCATTACAACAGCAGCGGCGTGCGGTTGGGCACGGGCTGGCTGGAGCTGAAACGCGGCGCACCAGCGGAATTGCAGTTCAATTCCTACGGATTGCTCACGGCGGGCGTCGCGCCGAAGCACCCGAGTTATGCGACATTGAAGAAGATCGAAACGGGCCTGTTACGGCTGAAGCTGACGGAGTTGCGGCTCGATATCCGGCCGCCGCAGTCGCCCGCGGGCCGCTCGGCGACTTTGCGCGTGGCGGGGGTGCCGGTCGACCCGGAGTTGCAGGCACCCGTCCACCTCGACCTCAACGTTAACGGCCCGATCGAGCACTTGCTCAACCTCGGCATGGATAGCCGGATCAAATTTGCGACGGGGCTTTGAATAAATTGCACTCCCGCGGCGTCTCAGCCAACAAGGAACCGATCCCGATTGTCCGTGACCAACCCATTTAACCTATGATGAAGCGCTCCACTTTGATTCTCGCCAGCCTGCCGCTGTTCCTCGGCGGGTGTGTGCACGTGAAAACCGCCCCGATTGAAGTGAAGCCGATTCACATCACCGTCGACGTCAATGTGAAGGTCGAGCGCGCGCTCGAAAACTTCTTCGGCGACCTCGACGCCAAATCCACCAGCATTTCCAACCCATAACAGGAGACCTACCCATGATGACCCGATTCCTTTTTCTATGCCTCGCTGTCTGCACTTTGGCCGTCGCCACGGCGCACGCCAATTCCTCGGCGGATATCCGCCGCCGGATGGAGCAACGCCTGCCGCAAATCGACGACCTGAAAGCCAAGGGTGCGCTCGGCGAGAACAACCGTGGCTACCTCGAAGTGCGTCAAGCGACCGGCGACGCGGCGTCGGTGACGTCCGACGAAAACCGCGACCGCGAAGCGGTCTATGGGATGATCGCCCAGCAAACGGGCGCGTCAGCGGATTCCGTGGGTCGCGCCCGCGCCAAACAAATCGCCGCGCAAAGCATCTCCGGTGTCTGGGTGCAGCGAGAGAATGGCGAGTGGTATCGCAAGTAGGGCGCCGCGCAGTTTCGAGACGAAGGGCTTCGTCACTAAGTGCGTTGAGATTAACCACCGAGGCACTGAGGCCACGGGGAGCCTTGACCACGGATGGCGCGGATGAGGCACGGTTGAGGATTCCTGAAATCAGGAAATTCTCCGTGTTCTCTCGGCCCGTTCGCCGTGAACTCTGTGGTCCGTTCGGAATTATTCCGGTAACGGACGTGTCGTCACTGTGGCGCTGGATTAGACCGGAACCAAGATGCCGGCGATGGTGGCGGCCATGAAGCAGGCGATACTGCCACCGATGAGTGCTTTGACACCGAGCTTGGCGAGATTCTCGCGTTGGCCGGGGGCGATGGCGCTGATACCGCCGATTTGAATCCCGATGGAGACGATGTTGGCGAAACCGCAGAGCGCATACGTCATGATCATGAGATTACGCGGGTCATTGTAGGCCCCGGCATTCTTCAAGTCGGCCAACTGGAGGAAGGCGACGAACTCGTTGAGGACGGTGCGGGTGCCGAGCAGCGAACCGGATTGGAGCAATGCATCATTACTGATGCCCATGAGCCACGCGACTGGGGCGAAGAGCATGCCAAGGAGGAATTCGAGGGAGAACGACTTGAACGCACCGTTGGTGAGGTTGGCCACCCAGACGTTGAGACCGAGCGGATCGCCGATCCAGCCGCTGAGCACGTAATTGACGAGGGCGACACCGGCGGTGAAGACGATGAGCATGCCGCCGACGTTGACGGCGAGTTTGATGCCGTCGGTCGTGCCGAGGCAGATGGCATCGAGGAAGTTCGCGCCGACGCGGTCCTTGCTGACTTCGAGGTCGGAGGCGACCTTCTCGGTTTGCGGCACGAGTATCTTGGCAATGATGAGCGCGGCCGGAGCGGAGATGACGGACTTGGTGATCAAGTGCGTGGCAAAGATGACTTGTTGCGCGGGATCGGTGCCGCCGAGGAAACTGATGTAGGCGATAAGCACCGCACCGGCCACGGTCGCCATGCCGCCGACCATCACCGCGAGCATTTCGGAGCGCGTGAGCGAGGCGAGGTAGGGCTTGATGAGGAGGGGGGCTTCCGTCTGGCCGAGGAAGACGTTGGCTGAGGCGCTCAGCGTTTCCGGGCCGGAGAGTCGCATCGCCTTTGTCATGACCCACGCGAAGGCATAGACGATTTTCTGGAGAATCCCGAGGTAGTAAAGGGCCGACGTGAACGCGGAGAAAAAGATGATCGACGGCAGAATGCTCAGGCCAAAAACCATGCCGTGTTTCTCGGAGTTAACCAACGAGCCGAAGACGAACTTCGTGCCTTCGCCGGTGAAAGCGAGGAGCTTGACGAAGAACGCGCCGACCGCTTCGACGGCGTAGCGCACCGGCGGGGCGTAGATGACGAGGGCGGCGAAAACGAATTGGAGGGCGAGGCCAATCGAAACCACGCGCCAATTGATGGCCCGCCGATTTTCACTTAGCAAAACAGCGAGGCCGATAAACGCGGCCAAGCCAAACAATCCGCGCAAAACATACGTTAGGGTTTCCATGGGTAAGAAAGTTGACGCAGCATGCGGGACAATCGCCGGACGGCGAGCCACATTTGTCTTAAACGTCAGGCAATGCGCGGCCGCGAAATCGGCTTCGCCCACCTTGTGTGGCGGCAATGCGCTTGGCGGCGCGCAAGGATTTCGTAGCGTGCGGCATGGAAATTCGCGCACGGCTGGATACTTATTTGGGGCAAACACCGGAGACGACGGGCGCGATTTTCATCGCCGCCAACGCCACCGTGCTCGGCGCCGTGAAACTCGGACCGCAATCGAGCGTGTGGTATGGCTGTGTGTTGCGCGGCGACATCAACACGATCGAAGTCGGCGAGGGCACGAACATCCAAGACCTCACGATGGTGCACCTCGCGGACGATCACGGAGTGCGCATCGGCCGGTATTGCACAGTGGGACACAGTGCAATCATCCACGCCTGCGAGATCGGCGACGAATGTCTCGTCGGCATGGGCACGACGGTGCTCGATGGCGCAAAGATCGGGGACCAATGCATCATCGGCGCGAACTCGCTCGTGACGCAGCGCTTCGTCGCACCAGCCGGTTCGCTGATCATGGGCTCGCCCGCGAAAGTTGTGCGCGAGCTGACGCCGGAAGAACGCACGGGCATCAAGCGTTGGGCGATCAAATACATCTCCGTCGCGCAAGCCCACGCCGCCCATCCGCCCAACGCGTAACGCCGCCGTGGGGCCTTGGCGCGTCGTCGATTCCGTGTTTCGCCCAGGCGCGGCGAGTGCCATGCGACGCGCTGAGTTTGTCACTTATTAGGTTACAAGTGGCCGCAGGCCGACTGCGCCGAAGCGAGTTTGTAACGTATTACGTTACAAGTTTCCGGCCCGAATTATCTGCGGCGTCGAGACTGACGGGGGCGAGTCGAAGAGTGAGTGGCGGAGCGTGGAAAGGGCTTGGATGAGGGCGCGAGAAAATTGGCGGATTTCGCAATGGATGCGCGGCGTGGCGGCGCGGTCGGGTGTAGAGTAGCGGCACACAACAGGCTGGCATGAAAACAAATATCGGTTCTTACGATGCGGGGGCGCGGTTCGTGCTCGGGTGCGTGATTCTCTTTTTGGGAGTGCGCGCCGAGTCTTGGTGGGGCGCGGTCGGGTTCGTGCCGCTGGTGACGGCGTTTCTCGGTTATTGCCCACTTTACTGGCCGTTTCGGTGGGACACGAAGCGCTTCGACTGACGCGCTGCGGACGGCTTAGCGCCTGCGTTCGAGCACACTGAAGGTGTAACGGTAATTTGCGTCCGCGCTTTCTTTGCTCCACGACTCGCGCCACTCCAAGTGCCGCCACTCGGGAAACCACGTGTCGCCCGGCACGTCGGCGTGCACGAGTGTGAGCAAGAGGCGATCGGCGAGCGGGAGGGTTTCTTCGTAAATGCGTTGGCCGCCACAGATCATGATTTCGCCGGACAGTTGCTGGGCGCGCGCAAGGGCTTGCGGGACATCAGGGACGACATGCACGCCCGGTGAGGCGAGGGCGGTGTTGGCGGAAATGACGACGGGCGTGCGTCCATCCTGGCGCACACGCGGCCAAGTTTCGTAGCAAATGCGTCCGAGCACGACGATGGTGCCGGCGGTTTGGTCGTGAAACCACTGTTTGTCCTCCGGGAGGTCGAAGGGCAGCCGACCGGCGCGACCGATGATGCGATTGGCCGCGCAGGCGACGATGAGAGTCAGTGGTTTCTGGTTCACGGCGAACGGGAGGAGCGATGTTACCTAACGACCTGACGAGGCGAGTGCGCAAGGGCATTCACCGTGCACCGTGCATAAGGTTGCAACGCTTGGTTAACAGGTTCGCCACTACCCAAACGCCGCGTGGGAGCGCACTTGTCATAAACCCCGTTCTTTGTATGACAGAGCGATGATTATCGGTGTCCCCAAAGAAGTTAAGATCGGTGAGAAACGCGTTTCCATGACCCCCAGCTTGTGCCGTCGCATCACCGCGCTCGGTGCCAAAGTCATCATGGAAAAGAATGCCGGCGCGACCGCCGGATTCGTTGACGCAGAATACAAGGCCGCGGGCGCGACCTTCTTCAACTCGGCCGCGAAGGTCTGGAAGAGCGCCGACATGATCGTGAAGGTGAAGGAGCCGCTCGAATCCGAATATGGCCTGATGCAACAGGGGCAGACGATCTTCACCTACTTGCACTTGGCGGCGGGTGCGACGCTCGCGAAGCAACTTTGCAAAAAGGAAATTCTCGGCATCGCCTACGAAACAGTCGAAGGCAACGACGGCTCGTTCCCGTTGCTCAAGCCGATGTCGCAAGTCGCGGGTCGCCTCTCGGTGCAACTCGGTGCGTATTTTCTGCAATCGCAATACGGCGGTTCCGGCGTGTTGCTCGGCGGCATCCCCGGCACGATGCCGGGCAAGGTCGTCGTGATCGGCGCGGGCAACTCCGGGGCCCACGCGGTGCAGATGGCGGCGGGCATGGGCGCGCGCGTCACGGTGCTCGATCTCGACACGCGCAAATTGGAAATTCTCGATACCGAGTATCGCGGCCGCATCGTCACGCTGGTGTCGAACCCGGCCAACATCGAGGCGGCGGTGGCGGATTGCGACTTGCTGATCGGCGCGGTGCTGATTCCCGCGGCGAAAGCGCCCATCGTTGTCTCTGCCAAAACGGTGAAGAAAATGCGCCCCGGTTCGGTCATCGTGGACATCGCGATCGACCAAGGTGGTTGCATCGAGACGATCAAACCGACGTCGCACGAGAAGCCCGTTTACCTGTTGCACGGCGTCAACCACTACGCGGTGCCCAACATGCCCGCGCTGGTGGGCCGCACGTCGACGATGGGACTTACGCAGGCGACCGAACCCTACCTCGCGATGATGGTGCAAAAGGGTGTCGAGCGTGCATTGGCGGAACACAAGGGACTCGCCAAGGGCGTGAACACGCGCGGGGGCCGCATCGTTTACGAAGAAGTGGCGAAGGCCGTCGGCTTCGATCGCGCGTAAGCGGCAGCACACCGTCGCGCCGCTCCGCACGCGACCTTTAGCTTTCCGCCCGATGCCCTCCGGTATCGGGCTTTTTGTTTGCCGCGTAGGAAGCGGAAAAGCAACGTAGCCGCACGGGCCGCCAACTTATCCTTCAAAGATTATGAGCAGGACAATTCATGTGTCACATTGCCGGAAGTTTGTCGGCATATTGTCTTTTCTGCTGTGGGCCGTTTTGAGCGTGATGACCTATGCCGCATCGCCCAACGAAGCCTGGCGGGCGATTGAGAAATTAAAGAAGGACTACGCGCCGATTGAACAACAAGCTCGCTCGAACAATCGTGAAAACGCCGAGAGCAAGATCAACCATCTCGCGCTCATGCAGCAGCACTTGGAGTATTTTATTCGGCAGCATAGTGCGGATGCACGGACACTCCGAGCACGCGCGTGGTGGGTGGAAATTGCGCCGCAAGTGGCGCAGGGGTTGAACGTGAAGCTAGACGAAGAGCGTTGGAATGAAGAGATCGTGACCTTGGAAGCGGCGACGGGTGTGCCGCCGACGGTGAAAGGTGAAATCGAAGCCGCCATCGTTAGTGCCCGCTTGCGGGCGTGGACTTGGAGCAATGAAAAGCAGACGCCTCCGGAAGGTTTGTATGAGCGCATCGAACGGTTTCTCGCCATGCATCGGAATGATGAACGCGCCCCATCTTTTGCTTTTTTTCTTGGTGCAATGCTGCAGCAAAGTGATGAATCGAGAGCGACGCGGGCCTACAAATTTGCAGCGAGTGCCGGGAATCCGCAGATGGCGGCGAAGGCGGAGACCGCTTTGGCGGTGTTGCCCTATTATCATCGTCCGCTCGATTTGGTTTTCACCGCCGTCGATGGACGACAAGTCAATTTGGCGAGTTATCGCGGCAAGGTCGTGGTCTTGGATTTTTGGGCGACGTGGTGCGGTCCGTGCGTGGACGACATGCCCAAGATGATTGCACTTCATCGCGATTTCCAAGCACGCGGCATGGAGATCATCGGCATCAGTTTGGACCAGAATCGGAAAAAATTAGAGGACTATGTGGCTAAAAATGGAATTTCGTGGCCCCACTATTTTGATGGGCTCGGTTGGGACACGAAGCTGAGTCGGCGCTTTGGGATTTCCTCGATTCCGGCGGTGTGGGTGATCGGGCGTGATGGCAAAGTGATCGAAACGGACGCACGGCGCAATCTGCGGAAGTTGGTTGCCGAGTTGCTCGCTACGCCGCGCAAGGCGTAAATCTACTTACCCTCGCTCGCTTGCAGTGCACGAGGGAGGCCTTCACGAATCTTTCCATGCGTTTTTTCTTCGGGTTGGGTTTCTTACTGGCAACAGCGTTGATCGCGGTAGCTACGCCTGCGCACGAGCCTACTCACGCGGTTCCAACCGGCGCGGGCAAAGTCGTCATTGATGTCGGCGTGCCGCTCGAGGTTTTCACTTACAAGGCGGAGAATTACAACGGCGGGCCGATCATCCTCGTATTTCACGGCGTGGGCCGCAACGCGGAGGAGTATCGCGACTTCGCCACCGTGCTCGCGGAACGCTATGGTGCAATTGTGGCGGCGCCGTTGTTCGACTTGGCGCGGTTTCCGAGCGCGGCTTACCAACGCGGCGGCATCATGAAAGGAAAGGTGGCGCAATCGCGCGAAAATTGGACGTTCACAATGGTGTCCAAATTGGTTGAGGGTTTACGGGCTCGGGAAGGTCGGCCCGACCTGCCGTTCTATTTTCTCGGTCATTCGGCCGGCGGACAATTTGTCGTGCGCATGGCCGCGCTCGCGGGGGCGTTGGGCGCAGAGCGCCTCATTGCGGCAAATCCCGGTTCGCATCTCTTTCCGACGCGCGACGCGAATTACGGCTACGGTTTCGGTGGCTTGCCCGAGGAGTTGTCCAACGACGATGCCATCCGCCGCTACCTCGCGGCTCCGCTGACGCTTTACCTCGGCACGGGTGACAACGATCCCGATTATCCCTCGCTCGACCGCACGCCGGAGGGTTTGAAACAAGGCCTGCATCGGCACGCGCGCGGTCTCAATTGTTTTGCGGCCGCCTTGCAACTCGCGGAAGCGCGCGGCTGGGAATTCAACTGGCGGCTCGTCGAAACTCCCGGCATCGGCCATGTCGCCGCGCAAATGTTTGGCGCGCCCGAAGGGAAAGACGCGATCTTCGGCGCGGACAAAAAATAAGGCCAGTCGCACGACTGGCCTTGGGGGGAGTAAATTTCGCGCCGGCTTAGGCTGCGACGATCTTGATGCTCTCGACGGCTACGCGGTCGATGGGTGTGCTCTTTTCGCCGCCGCCGCCCGACTTGGTCGGGACATTGGCGAGTTGCTCCAGCACTTCGTCACCGGCGGTCAGTTCACCAAAGGCGGTGTATTGGCGGTCGAGGAATTTAGCGTCGCCGTGGCAGAGGAAGAATTGCGAACCGGCGCTGTCGGGATGGGCGGAGCGCGCCATCGAGATGACGCCGCGCACATGGGACTTCGCGTTGAACTCGGCTTTCACTTTCCAGCCCGGGCCGCCGGTGCCGGGCATGCCGGACTCGCCGACGCGCGTGTTCGGGCAACCGCCTTGGATCATGAAACCCTTGATGATGCGGTGAAACGCGGTGCCGTCATAGAAACCGTCGCGGGCGAGTTTTTTAAAATTCTCGACGGTCTTCGGCGCGACATCGGGCCAAAAGGAAATAGTCATAGAGCCGTAGCTGGTGGTGATGACGGCGACTTCGTTGGTGCTGGCGTTCTCGTTGCTCATAAGTGGCCAAAGAAGTCACTGCACGGGCGAGCGGCAAGACACAAATCAGAGGCGAGGTTGGGCGCAGGAGCGGCCGCATGGTCGATTTCGCACAAAATGCGCGGCGCGATGGGCGATTCGGTGCTACCATGGCACCGAACTCAACAGGAGGACCCATGAAAATCCGTGAAAATCGACAACGTCGGGAGCAACGGGGTCACGCGATAATCGGTGAGCCCATGGATGAAATCCGGCACGAAGCCTACCTGCTCTGGCTCCAAGAGGGTTGTCCCGAGGGACGCGAGGTCGAGCACTGGTTGGCGGCGAAGGAAATCGTGCGGCATCGTCTCACGCATCCGAAGCCGAACGGCGACGTGGAAATGGAGCTGCGCCCGACTGACCGTTTGGTCGAGCAACTCTAGCCGTTTGCGCAGCGAATCGCATGGCTCGGTGGGCGACTCCGCTTGGGGGTCGCCGAGAGGTGCATTTGCATGTGCCAAGTCTCGTGTCGAAACCGACACCCGGCTTGCCAGCAAGCTCGCGTGTGCCAAGGTGCGGTTTCGTCATGCGTTTCGCGTCGGTCACCGTCCAAAATTTCCGCAACTTGCCGCTCGTTTCGGTCGCGCTGCAGGGTCAGCGGACATTCCTGTGCGGTGCGAACGGGCAGGGGAAATCGAATTTTCTGGAGGCGCTCGGCTACGTCACCGCGCTGCGGTCGTTTCGCGGCGCGGAGCCGCGCGCCCTCGTGGCGCTCGGGCAGACGGAGGCGGGGCTCGGCTTTGGTGTGGAGCACGAGCAATATGGCAACAGTTGCATTACGATTATGCTCGGTGCCGATGGTCGCACGGTGGAGTGGGAGCACGGCAAAGTAGCGCGATTGGCGGATTTTATCGGTCGCTTTCCGACAGTCGTTTTTTCGGCGCAGGACAACCAATTGTTACGCGGGTCGCCGTCGTTGCGTCGCCGCTGGCTGGATTTGACGCTGGCCGCAATGGACGCGAGTTATCTCGCGGCGTTGCAGCTCTACACGCGGGCGGTGGCCGAGCGCAATGCGCTGCTCAAACGCGGCATAAATGATGCGGCGCAACTCAACGCGTTTGAACACGAAGCCGCGGTGCATGCGGCGAGCCTCGTGGCGGCCCGGCGAGAGGGCGTGGCGGTGTTGAGCAAACTTTTCGGCAATGCGCATGCCGGACTGGTGCCGGAGGGTGAGACCGCCACGCTGAGCTACGCGCCGGATACCACGGCGGTTTCGGTGGATGATTTCGTCGCGCAACTCCGCAAAGGGCGGCCGCGCGATGCGTTACTCAAGTCGACCGAGCGCGGTCCGCAGCGCGACGATCTTGAGCTGTTGCTCAACGGACGGGCGGCGAAACATTTCGCCTCGGAGGGACAGCAACGCTGCCTTGTGATCGCGTTCCGCTTGGCGCAGGCGGCCTATTTCCGCGAACGCAGCGGCGTTGAGCCGGTGTTGTTGTGCGATGATGTGCTGGGCGAACTCGATCCGGAGCGCCGCCGCAAATTTTGGGGCAGCCTGACGGGCGAGCCGCAGGTGATTGCGACGGGCACCGTGCGGCCCGAGGACGACGGAACGGGGTGGCAGGAGCTGCAAGTGGACGCAGGACGCATCGGGTAAATTGCGCGGAGAAGACCGCCGGCGTTGATTCGCCGCTTTTCTTTCGGGCGCTTCGTGTCTTTCGTGGAGCGCACATGGCACGCTCGTCAGTCAGGCAATTGTGGAAGGCAAAACTGGAGGGAAATCTCACCGCCAAAGTGTGGCCTGTGGCTCCAGTGGAGCTGCGCACGGCATTTGTCGGGCGGATTCTGGGCGTCGATCCGAGTTTGCGCGGCACGGGTTTGGCGGTGATCGATTTTGCGGCAGGCCGCCTGCCGGTGCTGTTGCATTGCGAGACTTTGAAGATTTCACCCAAGCATCCGATGGCGTTTTGTCTCGGGGAGATTTATCGGACGATGGATCGCTTTCTGGCCGATTACGCGCCACGGCACGTGGCGATGGAGCAGACGATTTACGTGCAGAATTTTCAGACCGCGCAAATTCTTGGCGCGGCCCGCGGAGCGGCGATTGCGGCGGCGGCGGTGCGGGCGACGGAGGTTTTTGAGTATCCGCCGCTGCGCGTGAAACAAGCGGTGGTGGGCCGCGGGCACGCGGCGAAGGAGCAAGTGGCCCGCACCGTGATGAGTTTGCTCGGACACGGGCGCACCTTGGCGTTGGACGAATCGGACGCGGCCGCCGTGGCGCTGTGCCACTCGTTTACGTGGCGGGCCGCTGTTGACTAAGAAATTTGGCGACGTTGGGCGCGGTGTTTAATCAGGGTATACGCCAAGCCGACAACGCCACTGAGTGCGGCGGGGAAGAGCAGGGTGTCATAGCCGAATTGCTCATAGCCGAACGCACCGGCCACGCCGCCGGTAAAAAATCCGAGCAACAAGATGCCGAAAAGGCGAAAACGGTGCCAGTCAACGGTGTCACCGCGCAGAAAATGTCCGCAAGCGATGCCGAGATCGGTCACCATACCGGTGATGTGGGTGGTGCGCATGGTGGCGCCGCTGTAAGTCGTTACCATGGCATTCTGCAAACCGCAGGCAAAGGCAGCGAAATAGTCCCCAGCATAAACACCGCGGCGCAGGAAAATGACCGCGAGAAAGAGCACGGCGGACTCGATGAAGAGCGCGATGCCGTAGCGGCGACCAAGGCGCAGTGAGCTTTGCCGGATGATGGCGCCGCTCACAAGACAGCCGACGAAGAAAGCGAGCAGGATTGCGCCAGCGTGGAGGGCGATGAGATGGTTGGCGCGGGCTAATTCCATGCCGAGCACCGTGACGGTGCCGGTCAGGTGACTGAGTGCTTGGTGATGTTGGCCGAGAAAGCCGACCGCGTTGATGATTCCCGCCGTGACCGTGAGAGCAAAGCCGCCAAAATAAATCCACGTTGGGGTGTTGGCCGGGTGGTGCATGGTAAACGAGAGGGGCCTGGTTTTCTGTTGGCGGAGTCGGACCTACTTGCCAAGCACGGCCCGGAGAATGCGTGCGATGTCGCTGACGCGATAGGGTTTGGTCAGGTAACCGCAAAAGCCCATTTCGAGAAATTGCTTTGCCATGTCTTCGCTGTCATAACCGCTGGCGACGATGGCCCGCACGTCCGGATCGAGATCGCGCAGGATTTTGAAACATGGTTCGCCACCCATGCCGCCGATCACGTTGAGATCCATGATGACGACATCGTAGGGTCGCTTGATGTTGAGGTAGCGTTTGTAGAGCTGAATCGCCTCCTCGCCACTGCGCGCGAGATCCACTTTGTATTCGAGACTGAGCAGCATTCCTTCGGTGATCCGGCTGATTTCCGGGTCGTCGTCCATGAAGAGAATTCGGCCCGTGCCGTAGCGCAACGTCGGCGCGGCGCGGGCTTCGACGGGCACCGCTTGTTCGACGCTCGGCAGAAAAACGGTAAAGGTCGTGCCGACGCCCAATTCGGATTCGAGGCCGATCTGGCCGCCGTGGCGTTTCACAATCGAGTGCACGGTGGCGAGCCCAAGGCCACTGCCGGATTTTTTGGTAGTGAAAAAGGGATCGAAAACACGCGCCAGATGTTCGGTCGCGATGCCGGAACCGTTGTCGCGCACGGCGATGGCGATGTAGGCACCGGCGGGAAGCGGGGCGATTTGGTTTTCCAGCAGCGTGACGTTGCGTGCGGTCACCCACACATTGCCCGCGTCACCCGGCATGGCTTGCACGGCGTTGAGGATGAGATTTTGGAAAACCTGCAGAAGCTGGCCTCGATCAGCCCGCACTGTGCCGAGGTCGTTGGGTGCAGAGAGTTCGATATTCACCGACGAACCTGCGGCCGAGAAGCGCACGGATTCGCCGAGAAATTCCGCGACGCGCAACACCTGCCGCGTGCCCGTGCCGCCCTTGGCAAATTGCAGGAGTTGTTTCGAAAGCGCCTTGGCAGCCAAGCAGGCGCGCTCACTGCTTTCGAGTCCACTGTCGTCGCGATTATCTTTTGCCAGCGAAACGCCGCCCAGGATGGTCGTGAGCAGATTGTTGAAATCATGGGCGATGCCCCCCGCCAGTTGCCCGAGTGCTTCGAATCGATTCGCCCGCACCAACTCATCGGGCGTGAGACTCATCTCTGCTGGATCACGGAATACCAACACGGCGCCCATCGCCACGCCGTTGGCATCGAGCACTGCGCGACAACTGTAGGCGACGGGCAAAGAATCGATGCCCGCGCCACGATCGAGGACGAATTCTAGTGTGAGCGCGGTCGGCGAGCCTGTCGTGAGGGCGCGATCAATCGGGCTTTCCGCCGGAGCGCCGCTCGCCCGATGCACAGGACGAAAGACCTCGTTGCCTGACCGTCCGACGAGTTGCTCCGCGCTGGCATCGAGCAGGCGTTCCGCGGTCGCGTTCAACAATAGAACAGAGCCTTGCCGATCGAGGAGGATGACCGCCTCGCGCAACTCGGCGAGCACGGCGAGAAAATCCACGCCCGTGAGACCGGCGGGGCCGCCACCGCCTTCTTCGGGCATCGGGGTGATGAATCCGAGCACGCGTTGCAAATCTCGCCGGCGGGAAAATTGCCGGATTATCCCCGCGTAGACCCACAAGTCTGTGCCGTTGCGGTGGCGGAGCCGTAGCGTGTCGAAATATACGGTCTGGCCCGGCTTCGGTTGCGTAAAAAAGGGGATGAGCCCGCCGGTCGTGTCCTCCGGTGGAAGGGCGCGCAGAAAATTCTCCGGCTCCGTGAGCTCCTCGTGTTCTTCGAAGCCGGCGAGATTCTTAAACGCTGGTGAGAGCCACGCGGAGTGTTGCACGAAATCGAGTTCGAACAATGCGACGCGCCCGCGCTCGCTGAGTAAGTTGAGCCGCTCCTCGGCGGCGAGGGCAGACTCTTCGAGTTCCTTGCGCTCGGCGATATCGAGTTGCACGCCGACGATGCGTTGCAGCGAACCGTTGGGACCGAAGCATTGCACGCCGATGCACTGCACCCACACGTAGTGGCCGTGAGCGTGCCGCATGCGAAATTCGACATTAAACGGACGTGTGCCAGTCGCCATGGTGCGGACGGCGAGTTTGTCCGGCGCAGCGGTTGTGTCGTCGGGATGAATCAGCGCCGCCCAGGCTCCGTGTGAATTGGCGAGGCTCGTCTCCGTGTAACCGAGCGCGCTGCGCCACGCAGGCGACAGGTAGGTGGACTGCTTGACGAAATTCAGGTCGAAAAATCCGAGCGCACTACGATCGCGCAGCACGGAAAATAGTTCGTCGCCGACGGCCGCGCGCGGGACAACGTCGCCCGCCGCAGTCGGTTGGACGTAGCCGAAGTAACCGAGTGGCGACGTGCCATCGCTGTCCAACTCGACGCGGACGGCGAGGGTGGAGCCGTCGAGACGCAGAAGTTGTTGCGGGATAGGTTGGCCCGCCGCCGTGCTGAGAAATGCTTCCCAATAAGCCGCGGCACTCGCGGCGTCGCGCGAGACGATTTCCGTCACAAAAAGCGAGGCGAAATTTCTGCCGCGCAACTGGGCCGACGTCTCCTGCCACAGTGCAGTGGCGACCGAGTTGGCCGCCTCGACGCGACCATCCGCCGACAGAAAAAACACCGCCTGCGCGCCGGAGGGTGCGGGATGATTTGGCCGAGATTGTGGGGTGACGCTCACTCTTGAGCCTGCGGCATAACAAATGTGCCGTGATTGCCCAGCATGGAAACGACGCAGCGCATGATTCGGCCGAGCCGCAAGCGGTTTACGACTAGTTTACTCAGCCCGTGAGCGCGCCGGACTGTTGCCAGCGTTCGACGCGGCGGGCGAGGAAATCGATCCACATCGGCTGGTCGTTCAGACACGGGATGTGCGTGAACGCTTCACCACCAGCGGCCTTGAAATCTTCGGCTCCTTCACCGCGGATTTCTTCGAGCGTCTCCAAGCAATCGGTCACGAATGCGGGCGTGATGACGAGCAGGCGTTTTTTGCCTTCGCGGGCGAGGCGCTCAAATTCCTTGTCGGTGTAAGGCGAGAGCCAGGGTTCGCCGACGAGGCGTGATTGAAATGAGATCGACCATTTGCCCGCGGGCAATCCGGCGCGTTCGACAAATCGGAGTGTGGTTTGGGTGACTTGCGCTTTGTAACAGGTGGCGTGGGCGGGCGAGGGAGTCGTGCAGCAATTTTCCAATTTCTGACAATGCGCGCATGAACTGTCGGCCTTCGTGAGATGCCGGACGGGAATGCCGTGGTAGCTGAAGAGAAAGTGATCGTAGTCCGGCACGAGGTAAGGGCGGGCGCTGGCGACCAACGCGTCGATGTAGTCGGCGTCGGCGTAGTAGGGTTGCACGCAGTCGAGTTGCAGCGAGGGGGAGAGGCGGGCGGCTTCGCGTTGCACTTTGACGACGACGGTTTCCCAACTCGACATCGCGTAGTGCGGATACTGCGGGAACAAGAGCACACGAGTGACGCCGTCGGCGACGAGTTGTCGCAGCACATCGGGGATGGACGGAGTGCCGTAATTCATCGCGAGGGCCACGGGCAGCGCGGTGCGCTTTTGCAACGCGGCTTGCGTCAATTTACTGGTGAGAATGAGGGGGGAGCCCTCGGGTGTCCAAATGCTCTCGTAAGCGTGCGCGGATTTTTTGACGCGCGTGGGGATGATGATGCCGTTGACGAGCAGGCGACGCAGAAACCCGTTGCTTGGTTTGTCGATGACGCGTTCGTCGCCAAGGAATTCACGCAAATAGCGCCGCACATCGGGCACGGACGTGGAGTCGGGTGAGCCTAAATTAAGGAGGAGAATCGCGGATTGGGACATGGTGGGATGACGGCGTTAGGGGTGCCGCAAATTCGGGTAAAGTCAACCGATGGGGCGGCGCGAGGGTGGCGAAGGCAGTCCACGCGCAGCACCCGACACATTATGCGCAGGAGAGGCCATCTGTGGCTTAGTTGGTAAATCTGCTGGCGTCGGGAAATTGGCAGCGGTTCAATCGTGTCGTCGTTCTCGACACCATTGCCTATGAATTCAGTGCGTCCACCGGTCCTGCTCGTGATTCGTGATGGCTGGGGGAAGAATCCCGATGCCAACCAAAACGCCACCAATGCGGTGCATCTGGCGGTCAAGCCCTGCGATGATCGTTTGCACGCGGAGTTTCCCCGCACTCTCGTGCGCGCCTCGGGGCTCGATGTTGGTTTGCCCGATGGGGTGATGGGCAACAGCGAAGTCGGTCACGAAAACATCGGCGCGGGCCGCATCGTTGACCAGGAATTGGTGCGGTTGAACAAATTATTTCTCGAAGGAAAACTCGCGACCAACGCCGTGTGGCAGGCGCTCGTCGAACGCGTGCGCACGCGCGGATCGAAGTTGCACTTGATGGGCATCGTGAGCGATGCCGGCGTGCATGGGATGCTGGAGCATCTCTACGGGATTTTGCGCCAAGCGAAGGCGGACGGTATCACGCAGGTGTTCTTGCATGCCTTCACCGATGGCCGTGACACGCCGCCGTCGAGCGGGCTCGCTTACATCGCGCAAATCGAAAAGCAAATGGCGGAAATCGGCGTGGGCCGGATCGCGACGGTGTGCGGACGCTTTTGGGCGATGGACCGCGACAATCGTTGGGAGCGCGTGCAAAAAGCCTACGACATGCTCGTGGGCCGCGCGGCAGTGGCGCAGGCGATGTCGGCGACCGCGGCCGTGCAAAATTACTACGATCAACCGCTCACTCCGACGCAGGTCGGCGATGAATTTGTGCCGGCCACGTGGATTATGGATGCGAACGGTCAGCCCGTGGCGACGTTTGCCGAGGGCGACGGCGTGCTTTTCTACAATTACCGTGGCGACCGTCCGCGCGAAATCACGAAAGCGTTCGTCCTCGACGGCTTCCAGGAATTCGATCGCGGGGCCAAACTCGACCTCTACTACGCGACCATGACGGAATACGAATCGGGCCTGCCCGTGCACGTGGTCTCGCCGAAGCCGGAGAAATTGAAAAACATCCTCGGCGAAGTCGTGGCCAACGCGGGCATCGGCCAATTCCGTTGCGCGGAAACGGAGAAGAATCCGCACGTAACGTTTTTCTTTAACAACTACCGCAAGGATCCGTTTCCCGGTGAAGACCGTGCGTGTCCCCCGAGTCCGAAGGTGGCGACTTACGATATGCAGCCGGCAATGGCGGCGGCGGAAGTGACCGCGGCGGCGAAGGCCGCCATTCTCTCCGGCAACTACGGACTCATCGTCGTCAACTACGCGAATCCCGACATGGTTGGTCACACCGGTTCGCTCGCCGCGACGATTAAAGCCGTCGAGGCCACAGATCGCGGCGTCAGTGAATTGCTCGAAGCATTGGCGACGAAGCAGGGCAGGGCGGTGATTTGCGCTGACCACGGGAACGCCGAGCAAATGTGGGATCCGACTGTCAATGGCCCGCACACCGCCCACACGCTGAATCGCGTGGAAGTTTTCGTCGTCGGTGCCGGTTTCCGCGCCGACGTGACGAAATTGCGCAACGACGGACGCCTCGCGGATTTGGCTCCGACAGTGCTCGACTTGATGGGGCTGTCGAAGCCCGCCGAGATGACGGGCGAAAGTTTGCTGCTCGCGTAATGTAATCACGTCACGCCGCCGCACGTCACTTTGGTTCACTGGCATTCAACCAATGTTGCACCCCCCTTCCGTTTCCCTCGCATGAAAATTAGTCACGCTTTCCTTGGGGCCAGTGTTTTGTTCGCAGTTTTGGCCAGCGGTGTAACGACACTAGCCCGAGTCGAGCCGCCGTTGCCGGTGTTGATTAATTCGCGACACATCGAAACGAAGTTGGAAAAACAACATCGGCATCCGACACCGGAGAAGCCCGTCTATTACTTTCCGATTTCGGGTGGTTTCTTGCAACGCGGTCCGGCCGTTGCCGGCGAAGAACCACTGACGTTTAAGGAAACCTGGCCGTTGTTGCGCAAGGCTCTCGCGTCCCAAGGCTATCTCATGGCGACCAAGGACAGCCCAACGCCGACGTTGATTCTCACTCTTCACTGGGGCGCGATGAATCCCGATCGGGTCGAGTCGCAGTTGAGAATGAGTGACGGTGAAGAGAGCGAACCAGAGTCGGCCGGCGAAGAGATTCTGAATATGCGCGAGATGCTGATTTTGACCGGCGGGGCGCGCAACTACGACAGCCATTTACAATTTGAGCGGGATGTCGCGATGGATCGCGCTTCCGAAGACCGTTATTTTGTCATTATCACGGCCTACGATATGGCAGCGGCAATGGAGCCGAAGCGTCGCAAGAAACATCTTTGGAATACCATCCTGAGTGTGCCGTCGGCACGCACGAGTCTGGCCGCATCAATCGGTCCGATGCTCACCGCAGGTGCGTCGTCGATCGGTCGCAATCAAGAGCGACCCACCGAGGTGGACATCGCTCTCCCGCAAGGGCGCGTCGATATCGGCACGCCAATCGTGGTCGATCACCCGACCGAGTCTGCGCCAAAGCGGCGTTAATTGCTCGTTGCGCAATAGACTGGGATCCAAATTCGCGCCGTCATTTTTCCGGCGAGAATCCGATACGTCCAACACTTCAACTGCGAGTCAGCGTTGTTCCGTCGAGGCGGAATCCGCGCTCCGGTCCGTAAGCGAGCACGTAAGTGATGCGGCCCGACACGCCCAACGATTCGCGACCAGCCGCCCACGCATCGGCGGTTGATTTTTGCAGAGGGAAAGTGGATTGCCCCTTCATGCACGCGAACTGGTAGTCCTCGGGAAATAATTTGAAGCAGTCGAGTAAGCCTCGCGCTCCGTCCGCCTGTAAATCTCGCGCGACTTCGAACATCACGCCGGGGCGATCCCGTGCAATGGTCTCACGCAAACCCCGCAGCACCGGCACTTCATGACCTTCGACGTCGATCTTAATGAAATTGATTTTCCCTTGGAGATTCGTCGCCACGAAGTCGTCGCCGCGAGCGATACGAACTTCGATGCCGCCAGACTCGGAAATGCGTCCGGTCCCAAGATTATCGGTGGCGGGCGGAATGAAATGCGCCGTGCCATTCGTTTCGCCGAGTGCCATTTGGTTCACGGTGACTTTGCCGGTCGCCACGGTTTTCTCGGCGAGGCGCTTGGCCACGAGAGGGAAGGGCTCGAACGAGTGCACCGAGTCGAAAATTTCGGAGAAGGCCAGCGAGTGGTTGCCCACATTGGCACCAACATCCAGTGCGACGCCGCCCGAAAAAAGCCGACGGAGGAGATTCAGATAGGTGTATTCGAAATAGTCCCCGGTCACATAGACGAGCCACTCGATGTAATTGTCGCGGCGACCAATGTATTCGCGTTGCCCGATTTTTAGGCGGTATTGCTCCGGCGATTTCTTGACGAACAGTTTGCCGACCAGTCTCCGCAACGAAAGCGGAACGGACGGACTGCGGGTAAATTTCAGGACGAGATCCATTGATTAGAAGTGGGCGTGACCATGCATGAGCCTGTTGGGGCGGTCGATGCAGTTTTTCGTCGGCGGAGGAGAAGAAAACAAGGCGAACTGTCGGGCGCGGGGATTGGGCGAGTTTTGCGTGGATTCGCTCAACGGTTTCTCCGCCACAATCTTGCCCGACCACGGTCCGCCGTCTCGTGGGGCGGCCCGGCCCACACTGTCATAGGCATCCAAATTCTGTTTGCGCCACTGCCATGCGGGCCGTTTGGTTGGGAGTTCCGCCCTATGAAACGCACGCACCATTGCGCCCAACTCACTCAAGCTGATCTCCACACGACCGTCTCGCTCACGGGGTGGGTGGATTCCGTCCGCGACCACGGCGGCATCATCTTCGTCGATTTGCGCGACCGCGAAGGCATCACTCAGGTGAAGTTCGATTCCTCGTTGCGCGAACAAGCGACGCATCTGAAGGACGAGTCCGTCATCGCCATTTCTGGCAAAGTCGAGCTGCGCCCAGCCGACATGATGAACAAAAATTTGCCGACCGGTCAGATCGAGGTCGATGCGACCGAGTTGCTCGTGCACAACGTCTCCGAGACGCCGCCGTTCCCGCTCGACGATGTCGGCGGCGACAAGGTCAACGAGGACATGCGCCTCACCTACCGCTACCTCGATCTGCGCCGCCCGAAAATGCGTAAGAATCTCGCCGTGCGCCACCGCGCGACCAAGAGCGTGCGCGACTACTTCGACACGCAGGGCTTCTACGAGATCGAGACTCCGATTCTCTTTAAAAGCACACCCGAAGGTGCCCGCGAATACCTCGTGCCGTCGCGCATCCACGCCGGCCAATTCTACGCGCTCTCGCAATCGCCGCAGCAGTTCAAACAGATCCTGATGGTCGCTGGCGTGGAAAAATATTTCCAAATCGCCCGCTGCTTCCGCGACGAAGATCTCCGCGCCGACCGCCAGATGGAGTTCACTCAAATCGACGTCGAAGTCTCCTTCATCGATCGTGAAGGCATCTACTCACTTTTCGAAGGCATGTTGAAGAAAGTCTGGAAGGACGTGCTCGACCATGACCTGCCCACGCCGTTCCCGCGTCTCTCTTACAAGGACGCGATGAATCGTTACGGCGTCGACAAGCCCGACACGCGCTTCGCGATGGAGTTGGTTGATTTTAGCGAACTGTTCAAAACGTCCGCGTTCAAAGTGTTTGCGTCAACCGTCACTTCCGGCGGTTCGGTCAAAGCGATCAACGCCAAGGGTCTCGCCGATGTGACGCAGGGCGAAATTTCCGGACTGGAAGACGCCGCCAAAGCGATGGGTGCCAAGGGTCTCGCGTTCATCAAAGTCGAGAAGGGCGAATGGAAATCGCCGATCGTGAAATTTTTCTCCGACGCCGAGAAAGCCGAACTCACCAGCCACCTCAATATCGAGGACGGCGACATCATCTTCTTCGCCGCTGCTCCGTGGGAACGCGCCTGCGCTATTCTCGGCCGCGTGCGCCTCGACGCCGCGCAACTGCTCGTTAAACGCGGCAAGCTCAGCATCCGTCCCGACCAGTGGAATTTTCTCTGGGTCGTCGATTTCCCGCTCATGTCCTACGACGAAGAGCGCGGTGCCTTCGCCGCCACGCATCATCCGTTCACCGCGCCGGTGCCGGAAGATGCCGACAAGCTCGAGAGCGACCCGAAAGCGGTGCGCGGCCAGCACTACGATGTCGTGCTCAACGGCATGGAACTCGGCGGCGGATCGATCCGGATCCCCGCTGCCTGCTGCGGCCTCGTGGGGCTGAAGCCGTCTCGTCGACGCTTCGACATGGAGGGCTCGGAGCTGCTGCCGGTCAACATCGCCGTGCACGGCGTCGTCTCGCGCTCGGTGCGGGACACCGCGGCGTTCCACCAGGCGCTCGAGTCGCATCGTCCACCGAAGGGCGTGCCGGCCATGGGCCCAATGGCGCCCGAGCCCCCCCGAGGTCTGCGCGTCGCGGTCTTCACCGACGCGCCCCTGGGCACGCCGGTGGATCCCGAACACCGCGACGCGGCGCTAGCCCTGGGCAAGCTCGTCGAGTCGCTTGGACACACGGTCGAGGAGATCGATTGTCCCTTCGACGGGCAGGTCAGTGACGACTTTCTGGACTACTGGACCATGGTCGCCTGGCTCCAGATCGCGACCGCACCCGTCACGTTGCACTGGAGATTCGACCGCGCGCAGCTCGAGCCGTGGGCTCGAGGGTTGTCGAGCGCATTCACCTCGCGCGTGGGAAGAGTCCTCGGTGCCACGCGCCGACTCCGCGGCTTCACCCGAACGTACGCCGAGGCCATG
>JAUXXD010000131.1 GCA_030681265.1 Candidatus Didemnitutus sp.
GTATCGACTTCGCGTTCCCAATCGTAGGAAAAGCCGAGCGCTTTGATCTGCCGGCGAAAATTGACGATGTTGTTCTGCGTGTTCGCCGCCGGGTGCGTGCCGGTTTTGACCGCGTGTTGTTCCGCGGGCAGTCCGAATGCGTCCCAACCAATCGGGTGCAACACGTTGAAGCCGCGCGCGCGCTTGTAGCGGCAAAGAATATCAGTGGCGGTGTAACCCTCGGGGTGGCCGATGTGCAAACCGGCGCCCGACGGATACGGGAACATATCGAGCACGTAATATTTCGGCTTGGTCGAGTCATTCTCGGCTCGAAATGGACGGCTCTGCTCCCAGATTGACTGCCAATGCGGCTCAATCTTGAGAAATTCGTAATCGGTGCAATCAGTGTGCTTCACGGGAAATTCGTCACTTTGGGACTATGGCCCCGACCGTCAATCCTACTGAGGAAAATCCTGCTGGTCGGTCTCATGCCCCTGCTGCCGACTGCCAACGCCGCGGTCAGCCGTGGCTTTAATCGTTTGCTCGATGCCGTCGTGCGGATCGATGTGCGCGAAATGGCTTTCGAAGAGGGCGCGCGCCGCTTTGACCGCGGTATCGGCTCCGGCGTCATCATTGAGAAAAGCGGTCTCATCCTCACTAACGCCCATGTGGTCAGCCCGCGCGCCGTCGAAATCTCTGTCACGCTGTCCAATCTCGAACGTGTGAGCGCGACGCTGGTCGGTTGGGATCACTGGACGGATTTGGCGGTGTTACGGCTGAATCTCGACGAAGTGAAGGCGCGCAAACTCACGTTTGCCCACGCGGAGTTTGGTGATTCGGAAGATTTGTTTCCGGGGCAGACGGTTTACGCCGTCGGCACGCCGCACGGTCTCACGCGCACCGTGACGCGTGGCATCATTTCCAATAATCGTCGCTTTTTTGAGGACTCGCGCGCTGTCCGCGGCTACGAAACGGGTTCGTTCAACACGTGGTTGCAGACCGACGCCGCGATCAACCCCGGCAACAGCGGCGGACCGCTAGTAACCGAGAACGGCAAAGTCGTGGGCATCAACTCGCGCTCCTACATGGGCGCGGACAATCTCAGCTTCGCGATTCCGTCCAGTGTGGCACGTCGTGTTGCAGAAACCCTCGTGCGTGACGGACGGGTGCAGCGCAGCTACCTCGGCTTGCGGCCGCGCAGTTTGCAGGATCTGGAGAAATTCTACTCGCTCGCGGTCAACACCGGCATGTTGGTCGAAAGTGTCGATCTCGGTTCGCCGGCCGCTCGTGCAGGCGTGCGCGCGGGTGACATCGTGCTCTCCTTGAATGGCGTGAAACTCGACGGCCGTTTTCCCGAACAGTTGCCGCCGATCCAAAATCAAATCGCGAATCTTCCAATCGCTTCCGCCGTGCGGCTCGAAGTGAAGCGCGGTAACGCGACGATGGAGTTGAACGCCGTGACCGAGGCGCTGGCAAGCCGCGTCGGCGAAGAATGGGCGTTCGAAAAATGGGGCCTGAGTGTGCGCAAAGTTTCCCGGGCCTACGCGCGCGAAAATCAACTCACCGACGAAGTGGGCGTGCTCGTCATCGGCGCGCAACCGGGTTTTCCCGCCGCGCAATCCGGCATCGGTCGCGGCGACATCATCACGACGGTCGGCGGCGAAACGATTGACGACCTCGCGCGTCTGAAGGAACTTTACACGGCCTACGAGGCGAAACCGGACCCAGTGCTCGTCGAAGCGCAGCGCCACCGCCGGATCACCCTCTACGTCTTCAAACCATGATGCGATTTTTTCGACCCCTTGCACTTCACGTGCTCAGTCTCGCGGTCGGCGTTACCTCGGGAGCGTCGGATTTGGGGACGTTGTTTGCCGAACGTTTGGCCTCAGTCGTGGCGGTGGAGTTTACCATCGAAACCGAACTCGATCGCCGACAACATTTCGTTTCCGGCGCGGTGATTGACGACAAAGGGACGATCATCATCCCGGGCGGCAATCTCCTGCCGCATGTCGCAATGGATCAGTTGAAGGATTTTAAAGTTTACTTGCCCAACTCCGACACTGCGATGCCCGCGACGTATCTCGGGCCAAACGTGCTCACGGGATTTTATTATCTGCGGCTCAACGAAGCGTCGTCCGCGGCGAAGCTCAAGCCGTTCACCGATTTTGCCATCAGTCCGCGAACGCGCCTCGGCGACGAACTGTGGGGCATTGGCCTACGTGGCAAAGACGAGAATTTCGCGCCTTATGTGCTGAGCTCGCGTGTCGCCCTGGTGGCGAAGTTGCCGAATCAAACCGCGATCACGGCGCAAGACGTCGGCGGACCGGGCTTGCCGGTGTTCACCATGACGGGCGAACTCGCCGGACTCGCGCTCAACCCCTTCGGACAGAATTTTCTCCTCTTTTCGCGCAACCAAAATGGCACGCCGATCATGTTGGTGAATGCCGAGGAGAGCAGCGTCGTGTTGCTCGCAGAGGAGTTCCTGCCTTATCTCCAGCGCATTCCTGAAAACACCGCGGGCCGTCCGGTGTCGTGGCTCGGCATTTACGGGATGCAGCCCGTCGATCCCGATGTGGCGAAGTTGCTCAAATTGGAAGGGCGCGCGGGTCTTGTGCTCAGCGATTTGAAAGCCGACGGTCCAGCCGCCAAGGCCGGACTGAAAGACCGCGACATCGTGCTCGCGATTGACGGTGAGCCACTCCCGCGACTTAAGCCAGATCGCGTCGTCGTCGGCTATTTCGGACAAGCGATGTTGAAACGGCGACCGGGCGAGAAAGTCACCCTGACGGCATTGCGCGGCGCTGAAGAAATCAGCGTCGAGGTCGTGCTTGGTGATGAGCCGAAGATGGTGCGCGAAGCGGAACGGAAATATTTTGAACAATTTGGTTTCACCGCGCGGGAATTTCTCGCGGCGGATAGCATCATGCATCGCGCGGCGGGCGGAGAGCACGGTGGGGCCGTGGTGCATTTTTTGAAACCGAACGGCGCGGCGGCGGCGGCAGGATTGCGACCGGATGATTGGATTCGCGAAATCGACGGCGTCGTCGTGACGAGTTACGCTGCGGCGCTCGAAAAATTAGCATCGCTCGAAGGAGACGCACAGCGCAAGGAATTCGTTTTGCTCACCAGTCGTGGCGGCGAGACTCAAGTGTTACGCATCAAACTCAATTAATTATGTTCACTGGCATCATCGAAGAAGTTGGCCGAACGGTCGCATTCACGCGCGGTGAAGCGGCGTGGTCTTTGCAAATTAGCGCGCAAGTCGTGCCGAGCGACGTGAAGCTCGGCGACAGTGTTGCGGTGAATGGTTGCTGTCTCACCGTGGTGCGGCACACGGCGGATGCACTGTGGTTCGACGTGTTGGAAGAGACGCGCCGACTCACGAGTTTTAATGAGTTGCAGCCCGGCTCGGCGGTGAATCTCGAACGCAGTTTGCAACCAGCGGGGAGGATGGGCGGTCATTTTGTTAGTGGTCACATCGATGCGCTCGGTCGCGTCGATGTGTGCGAGGCGCGTGGCAAGGATCACTATTTACGCGTGAGCGCGCCGAATGGACTCGGGCGCTACTTGGTTTCAAAGGGCAGCATCGCGATTGATGGCATTTCGCTGACGGTTGCGGAAGTTGACGGTGACTCGCTGGCGGTGTGGTTGATCCCGCACACGATAGTGGCGACGAATCTGCGCGAGAAACACGTCGGATCGGGCGTGAATCTCGAATTCGATTTACTCGCAAAATATGTCGAGAAACTCGTGGAGGCGCGCAGAGTCGACTGATGAACGTGCGCGAACATCTGCTGGCTTTGACTGATGAGTTGCGGCGCCTGAAGGGCGAAGGCGGACGCACGGTCGTGGCTACGGACGCGAGCGTGGAACAGTTGCGGCGCGCTGTGGCAAGTGTGCGCGACGAACTCGCGCAACAGTCGACCGGTGATCGCGCGCCTGTGGCGGTGGTGAATGCAGTGGAGGCCGAGGAAGCGGGGGCAAAGACATACAGCTTTGCGCCGCAGCCCCAACCGACGCGCGCCGCGCCTCCTCCGCCAACGGTCGCGCCGATTACCGCACCGCTGCCCGTGGTGGCGTTACCAGAGGGCGACAAGCAAACGCAGATGACCTATCTGCGTGCCCTCGTGGAGCAGAATGAAACGTGCCGCGCGCATCTTCGTCCGGGGAAACAACTCGTGATGGGCGTCGGTAGTCTTGACGCGGACATTTTCTTTTGCGGCGAAGCACCGGGCGCGGAAGAGGAGTTGCAGGGCGAACCGTTTGTCGGTCCTGCGGGGCAGTTGCTCACCAAAATGATTCAAGGCATGGGACTGCAGCGCGAGGACGTCTACATCGGCAACATCATGAATTGGCGGCCGGAGATGCCGGTGGGAGCGGGTGGGGAACAGATCGGAAATCGCGCGCCGACAAAGGCAGAGATGGAATTTTGTCTGCCGTTTTTGCGCGCGCAGTTGGCCATCGTTCGTCCGAAAATTATCGTCACACTCGGCGCAACCGCCACCGCAGGATTATTGGGCGCAGACAGCTTTCGCGCGCTGGGCGACGTGCGCGGACGTTGGCATGAGTTCGATGCGATTCCCCTGATGGTGACATATCACCCATCCTATATTTTGCGGAATCAGAGTCTGCGTTCGAAGCGTCAGATTTGGGAAGACCTACTCCAGGTGATGGAACGTGCCGGTCGCCCGATTTCCGAACGGCAACGCGGATTCTTTCTGAGCTAAAAACCGAGCCTTAGCCCGGTCAGTCAAACACTTCACTGGATGTTCGCGTAGGCACTCACGACGACTTTGTCGCCGGTAACAGTTGAGCCTTTGATGCGCACGGCCGCGTTGCCCGGGGCGAGATTTTGCGTTGGCGTGATGTGCACGCGGTAGTGTGTTCCGTTCGTTACGGTTTCCAATCGCGCTACAAAATCGGTGTTCGAAACCATAACCGCGTCGAAAATAATTGGTAGGCCGGTTGCTGGCTTAATCTCGACCGATTTCTCGGCCATCGCTTCGCCAACCTTCCAGTCCAGTGATTGCGGCTCAGTTGTCGCGAAATCGGGGACGTCAATACGCACGATGAGTCGTTGGGGTGGGAAACCGTCATCGGTGACCACGGTGACGAAGCGTTCGTAAAGCCCGAGGCGTTCTCCAACGGTGAATCGTGCGGTGATCAGGCCGGATTCGCCACTTTGGTAAACGAGTCGATCAGGTGCTGCTTCGAGGCAGTCGCAATTTGTCTGGAGATCGCGAATCGTGACTGGTTGTGGGCCGGCGTTTTTGAAACTAAAAGCAACATCGAGAGTGCGCTGCAACGGTGCGACGGTGCCTTCATACGAGGTCGAAACCCATTCGAGGGCCCATCCGAACGTGCCGCAAAATACCGCAACTCCCACGACGCCGAGGTGCCAGATGCGGAGGAATCGCCGCATGGGGATTATTTAATACGAACGGCCTCGAGTGCTGCTTTGACGCGGGCATATTCAGCATCCAGCTTCGGCAGCGCTGCGGTCATGGCATTTAGATCAAAATTTTGGGCGAGTTGCTCGATTTCGTGCGCCAGATGCGCCAGTTGATGAGCTCCGAAATTTCCCGCCGCGCCCTTGATGCTATGGGCAGCTCGCTGGCCGGTGCTTAAATCGCCCCCGCTCAACGTGGCACGCACTTCTTCGATCCGGGTGGGTGTATCACCCAAGAAGATGTCGATCAATTCGTTAAAGAATTGTCCACCGTCGTCCGAGGACATGGACTGGAGCATGGCAATGGCCTCTGCATCTAAGATGTCGTCGTGTGACATGGGAATTCGCTAAAGGACTGGATTGCGAAAGGCAAAGAAGCATTTGCTCAAGGAAATAGCTAACGGAAAAATTACGTATCATAAAATCCGGATATGATGATGATTCTCCTTGCTCCGCTTGGGGCGAAGTTGTTTTTTTCAGGTTTATGGCGAATTCATTTGTCTTCTCATCCGAGTCCGTAGGCGAAGGGCATCCTGACAAGGTTGCCGATTTGATTTCCGACAGCGTGCTCGACGCGTGTCTTGCTGTTGATCGCACCAGCCGCGTGGCGTGCGAAACCATGGTGAAGTCCAACATGGTCATTCTGGCCGGCGAAATCACGATCCCCAAGATCAAAGAGAAGCCGATCGATGAGGTGCTCAATCTCGGCAAAATCGTCCGCGCGGCGATTCGCGACATCGGTTACGTCAACGACGACGATGTTTTCCACGCCGACAAAATTTTCATCAACAACTACCTGACGACGCAGTCGCCCGACATCGCGCAAGGGGTCGATGCGAAGAAGGCCAAGGGCAAGAAGACCGACGAGCAGGGCGCGGGCGACCAGGGCATCATGTTTGGTTACGCCTGCAACGAGACGCCGGAACTCATGCCGACGCCAATCATGTTTGCGCATCGTCTCGGTCGTGAGTTGACCAAGATTCGCAAATCCGGCGCCGCTCCGTGGCTCCGTCCCGACGCGAAGTCGCAAGTTTCCGTGCGCTACGAAAATGATCGCCCGGTGGAAGTTTCCAACGTCGTCATTTCCACGCAGCACGCCGACGGCGTTGCGCACTCGACGATCGAAAAGTATCTCATCGAAAACGTCGTGAAGAAGGTGATCCCGGCGGCGATGTTGAGCAAGAACACTGAGTTCCTGATCAACCCGACCGGGCGTTTCGTCATCGGCGGACCGCAAGGCGATTCCGGTCTCACCGGACGCAAAATTATCGTCGACACTTACGGCGGCTGGGGCCGTCACGGGGGCGGCGCGTTCTCCGGCAAGGATCCGTCGAAAGTCGATCGCTCGGCCGCTTACATGGGGCGCTGGATTGCGAAAAACATCGTCGCTGCCGGCCTCGCCACGCACGCCGAAATCCAATTCGCCTACGCCATCGGCCATCCGAAACCTGTTTCGGTGCGCGTCGAGACGTTTGGCACGGCCCAGTCCGGCATTTCCGACGAGCAAATCACCAACGCCGTGCAAAAAGTTTTCAGCTTCAAGCCCGCCGACATCGTTTCCCAACTCAACTTGCTTCGCCCGATTTATCGCCAGACGACCAATTACGGTCACTTTGGCAAAAAGGGGCTCCCGTGGGAGCAAACCTCCAAGGGCGCCGCTTTGCGCGCCGCCGTCTGAACATCCACAAACACATCTACTTAATGGCTACTTCTACTACTTCCGCCGCAGCCACCGACTTCAAGGTCAAGGACATCTCCTTGGCCGAGTGGGGCCGCAAAGAAATCCACATCGCCGAGCATGAAATGCCCGGCCTGATGTCCGTCCGCAAAAAATTCGGCCCGAGCAAACCGCTCGCCGGCGTGCGCATCACGGGCTCGTTGCACATGACGATTCAGACTGCGGTCTTGATCGAGACCTTGGTCGAACTCGGCGCGATTGTGCGCTGGGCTTCGTGCAACATTTTCTCGACGCAAGATCACGCCGCCGCCGCGATCGCAGTTACTGGTGTGCCGGTGTTCGCTTGGAAAGGCGAAACGCTCGAAGAATACTGGGATTGCACCCTCGACGCCGTCATTCACCCGAATGGCCTCGGCCCGCAACTCGTCGTCGACGACGGCGGCGACGTCACGCTGCTCATCCACAAGGGTCTGCAACTCGAGAAGGGCGACAAGTGGGTCGATTCTACTTCGTCGAATCACGAAGAGCAGGTGATCAAGAATCTTCTCAAGCGCGTCCACGCGCAGAATCCGACGATCTGGACCAACCTCGTGAAGGATTGGCGCGGCGTTTCGGAAGAAACGACGACCGGCGTGCATCGCCTCTACCAGATGCTCGAGAAGGGCCAGCTCTTGGTTCCCGCGATCAACGTCAATGACTCCGTCACCAAGTCGAAGTTCGACAATCTCTACGGCTGCCGCGAATCACTCGCCGACGGTCTCAAGCGCGCCACCGACGTCATGATCGCCGGCAAGGTTGCTTGCGTTTGCGGTTACGGCGATGTGGGCAAAGGCTCGGCGCACTCGTTGCGCGGTTTCGGCGCTCGCGTCATCGTCACCGAAATCGACCCGATCAACGCGCTCCAAGCGTCGATGGAAGGTTTCGAAGTTAATACCATCGAGTCCACGTTGGGTCGCGCCGACATCTACGTCACGACCACGGGCAATCTCGACATCATCACGCTGGAACACATGCGCCAGATGAAGGATCAGGCGATCGTGTGTAACATTGGTCACTTCGATAACGAAATCCAAGTCGAGCAGCTCAACAAATCCGACGCCAAGCGCGTCACCGTGAAGCCGCAATACGACATGTATACCTTCCCCAACGGGAACGCGATTTACATGCTCGCCGAAGGCCGTCTTGTGAACCTCGGTTGCGCCACCGGCCACCCGTCGTTCGTGATGTCGAACAGCTTCACCAACCAGACACTCGCACAGCTCGATCTTTGGGCCAATCGTGAGAGCTACAAGGTCGGCGTTTACCGCCTCCCGAAGTATCTCGACGAAGAAGTCGCCCGGTTGCACTTGGAGAAAATCGGCGTCAAGCTCACCCAACTCACACCTGCCCAAGCACAGTATCTCGGCGTGCCGGTCGAAGGGCCCTACAAGCCTGAGCACTACCGCTACTGAGCAGACAGTGTAATTCCTCACCTTTCGACGCCGCGGAATTGTTCCGCGGCGTTTTGCTTGGTGCGTTCCGCGACGGCAGGTTTTCCGGGAAGAGATGCACCCATTCCGCTCAGGTCCGGAGTGGCACACCGCCGTCTTTACACGGAGTAATTTTCGTGCGAACTTGCCACCGTGAAATTGAGCTCCGCGATTTCATTGGCCGTTCGACTCGCGCTTGTCGCGCTCGCTGGTGGGTCGGTTTCAGCGCAGACGATGGTGCCCGCTCCGGTGCGCGAGTATTTGTTTTCCGGAAACCTGTCGGATACGCGCGGCGGACCGGACATGGTCGCACTGGGAGGAAGTGTGATGGACGGGGTTTACGTCTTCGCCGCGAACCAAGGGCTGTTGCTCTCCGATTTGT
>JAUXXD010000092.1 GCA_030681265.1 Candidatus Didemnitutus sp.
GGCCGTTTTGCACGGTTTGCACACACTTGGCCCACAATTGGACGTCGAACCACAGATGGGGATCGTAATGGCCCGCAAATTCCTCGGGCTGCATCAACTCATCGACGGAGACCTCCTCGGTCACCGCATAAACGTGGCGCTTGGAGCGAGCCAATTTGATGAAGACGTCGGTCATTTTGCCTTCGAGCAGGAGGCCGTTGTAGAAGATGACCTGCGCCCGTTGCAACAGAAGCACATCAGACGCGGTTGGTTTGTAGAGATGCGGATCGACTCCCGGTCCCATCAAACCGTCAACCTGCGCTTTTTCGCCCGCCACCGAACGCACCAAATCGGTGACCATCGAAGTCGTGCCGACCACCTTGAGCTTTTCGCCTGCGCTGAGGGGCAAGCTGCAGCCAAGTAATCCCACCAATCCCCACAAAGCATGTTTGAACATGCGGGGAGTGGAGCGATTCCGGCATCGCACGCAATAACAAAGTTAGTCTCGCCTAATTATTGAATTATCCGGCTAGTTTTTTATTTTCGCCCTTGTCTCACTTCGCGCCGTGCTCCGACATGTTCTCACATGTCGCAAGGCTTCGCTCGGGTAGTCTTTGGGGTTACGCTGCTTTTCTTTGCAGCGTTCTTTGCGTGGCCGATTTTCCAGATTCTGAAAGGCGGATTCGTCGACGCGGACGGTAAGATCACTTTCGCCTACTTAACCGCGCTGCTGAGCGATCCCATTTATCTCGGTGGCCTGGGCAATTCCTTCCTCCTGGCGATCACCACCACGAGCATTGCCATGTGCATCGCCTTGCCGCTGGCGTTTGTCGCGGACCGTTTCAACTTTCCGCTAAAGGGGATGCTTGGCTCGTTGATTTTGGTGCCAATGATTCTGCCGCCTTTTGTCGGTGCGATCGGCATCAAGCAAATCCTCGGGCAATACGGCGCGCTCAATAGTCTCATTATCAAACTGGGGCTGCAGCCGGCGGGTTGGACCTTCGATTGGCTCGGGGCGAATCAATTCCTCGGCATCGGCATCGTCACGGCGTTCAGTCTCTACCCGATCATTTACCTCAACGCCGTTGCGGCGCTGGCCAACATCGATCCCGCAATGGAAGAAGCCGCGGAAAATCTCGGCTGCGTCGGCTTTCGGCGGTTCTTCAAGATTACGATGCCCTTGATCAAGCCGGGGCTGTTCGCCGGTGGCACGATTGTCTTCATCTGGTCATTTACCGATCTCGGAGTGCCGCTGATCTTCGACTATGCGCGCGTCACATCGGTGCAAATATTCTACGGGCTGAAAGACATCGGTGGCAATCCGTTCCCCTACGCGCTGGTGGCGGTCATGTTGGCGAGTTCTGTGCTGTTTTACGCGATCGGCAAAGGCCTGTTTGGCCGACAATCCTATGCGATGATGGCGAAAGCCACTCACTCGGCTGGGCCGAAGAATCTCACTGGCACCAATGGCTGGCTCTGCACGGGATTGTTTGCCGCCGTAACGCTGCTGGCCATCCTGCCGCACCTTGGCGTAGTGGCCGTGGCCTTCTCGAACGACTGGTATGCAACTGTGATGCCGAGTAATTTCACATTGGATAATTTTCGGCTGGCTCTCGGTCACGACCTGACGGTTTCGGCGATCTCCAACAGTTTGAAATACGCGAGTATCTCCACACTGATCGATCTCATTCTCGGTATCGCGCTCGCCTATGTGATTGTGCGTTCGAAAATCGCCGGCCGCCAGATTCTCGATTTTCTGTCGATGATGCCACTGGCGGTGCCCGGCCTCGTGCTGGCGTTCGGTTACCTCGCGATGAGTCAGGAAGGAAAGTTTTTCTCCTTCCTCAACCCAGTGACGGACCCGACCATCCTGCTCATCATCGCCTATTCGGTGCGGCGCCTGCCTTATGTGGTGCGCTCGGCGGCCGCGGGCTTCCAACAAACCAGCGAGACGCTCGAAGAAGCCGCGCAAAACCTCGGCTGCCCTCCGCTCAAAGCGACTTTCAAGATCACGATTCCGCTGATCATCCCCAATCTGATCGCCGGTGGCTTGCTCGCGTTCTCTTTTGCGATGCTGGAAGTGTCCGACTCGCTCATCTTGGCGCAGAAACAAGTCTATTACCCGATCACCAAGGCAATCTACGAGCTGTTCCAACTCTTGGGTGACGGCAAATTCATCGCCTCGGCGCTCGGTGTGTGGGCGATGGCGTTCCTCGGCATCACCATTGCCGGCATGACCGTGCTACTGGGCAAGAAACTCGGCACGCTCTTCCGTGTTTAAGGGAGAGATCGCCGGCCCGTTACCGCAATTTGCTCCGCCGCCAAACTGCTTCTCACGCCAAGCGGGCTTGGCGTTGCACGACCCACGCAAGTGCGGCCACGCCTAAACCGAGTGTCGCGGTGAACAAAAAATAACGACCGTCCGTCTGCAGCGCGAGTGCCGTGATCAGCACCGGCGAAAACCCGGCGAAGATGCGACCCAGATTGTAGGCTGTGCCCGACAACATCGTGCGATAGTCGGCAAATACCTCGTTAAAATACGCGCCCATCAGACCGAACGGCACGCCGTTCAATAGCGGCAACACCACGGCAAACGCCAGACTGCGTTGGTCCCAGTCGCTCCACCAACAACCGAGCGACAGGGTCACCAAAGCCACCGCATAAAGGGTGAGCGCACGCGCCACGCCCGACCGTTGCACCAACCACGCGCCGAAAAGCATGCCGGGCGCGACATTGCCCCAGAAAATAATCGTGTAGAGCGGTGACTGCGGCAACTCGCGTGCGTAGAAAATATTCATCGTCCCACTCGCAATCGTCAGACTCGCGAGACCGAGACACAGCGCAAAGTTCCCACCATGCGCACGCAGGGCCCCGAGCAAATCGCGCAATTTTCCGGCCACGCGCGGTGCCGCTTCTTCAGTCAGTGCCTTCCAGCGCACGATGGACAAAATCGCGACGGGCACCAGCGACGCGGCGAACAGCCATCGCCAACCCACCAGCGGCAACGCAAACCGCGACGCCATTGCGGCGAGCAATCCGCCGAGGATCGAGAACTGCAAAAAAGCCGAGAACCGATAACGTCGCGCTCCACTGACGCGTTCCGCCAAATAGGTGTGACAGATGCCCCACTCCGCGCCCAACGCCAGCGACGCCAGTAAGCGGAATGCGAGCAGGCTCTCGTAATTCCACGCGAGGCTGATGCCCCCGATACCCACTGCATAGACACCGAACACCACCAACATCATCGGGCCGCGTCCGAAACGATCCGCCCAGTAACCAAACACCAACGCCCCCACCCCCACGCCTGCCAGCCCGGTGAATTGCAGCCAGTTGCTCTGCGCCACCGACAACGCGAAATGCGCCGCCAGCGTGCGCTCCAGATAAACGAACAAGTAAAGATCGTAGTAGTCGAAGAACAACCCCACGAAGGCGGTCCAATAAATCGCCGCCGCCGAGTTGTGCTTCGCCCCGCTCACGGTTGCTTAATCTTCGAGCGGAAATCTCCGCCGTCTTCCCATCGTCCGGATTTCATGCTTTGCGCGACCGACGCATCCTTCATCAACGCCGACGCTGGCCCGCTCACCGGATCGACCCGCAGCGCGCGCTCCGCCGCTTCCATGGCCGGACCCGCGCGACCCGCCGCGAGTTGCGCGCGACCGAGCGCGACAAGATTCTTCACCTCGTCCGGCAACAACTCGCGCAACGCCTCGTGGGCGAACACCGCGGTTTCGTGCCAGCCGAGCGCCATCGCCGCCTGCCCGAGCAAACGCAACCCCGACTCACTGCGCGGATCGCCATCGAGCATCTTCTGCGCATTCGCCACCGCTTTGGCCGGATCGCGACCGAGCGACGCCATGCCGCCCAACAGAAAGGGTGCCGCCGAGAGTTTGCCGAGTTGGCTCGCCAGTCCGCCCTTGGCTGGGCCGCTCTGTTTGATCTGCGCGGTGCGTTGCAATTTGCGCACCGGCAAACAGCCCGGCACGGCGAGCAACACTTCGCGGCACAGTTCGATGCAATATTCGTAATTCCCGCGTTCGAAAGCCGTGCGAGCGCTCTCCACTTGCTTTTGCCAGCGCGGATCTAAAGCGGCAACGGAAGTTTCAGTCATGCGGTCGGAGATGGCACTGCAACGCGCGATGCGCAAGCGCGCAACTCACGCCATCGGCAAATCGGTGCGCGCCGCATCGGTCAATCGCCGCATCGCCTCGGCCACCGCGGCATCGGTCGGTCCTTCCACCAGCAAACGTAATTTTGATTCGGTGCCCGAGTAGCGCACGAGCACGCGACCGTTCGCACCGAACTCCGTCTCCAGCGCAGTAATCGTCGCACTTAAGTGCGGCAACGTTTCCACCGGAGGCTTCGCGCTGACACGCAGCGCTGTGGATAATTGCGGAAATTTACGCAGCCCGCGCCGTAACTCCGACAATGGCCGTCCGGTCGCGATCATGACTTCGAGCACTTTCAATGCTGCCATCAACCCGTCACCCGTCGGTGCCACTTCCGCGCAAATCACATGGCCCGACGATTCGCCGCCGAGTTGCGCGCCCGTCGCAAGCATTTCCTCAATGACGTAGCGATCTCCGACCTGAGTGCGCAACACACGTCCGCCGGCCGCTGTGATCGCTGCATCGACACCGAGATTACTTTGCACGGTGATGACGAGAGTGTTCTTCACGAGTGCGCCGCGCTCCAACGCATGCAACGCGAGCAACGTGAGCATTTCGTCGCCATCGAGCACTTCGCCATGCTCGTCGCACAAAATGCAGCGATCTGCATCGCCATCATGCGCGATGCCGAGACGAGCACCGTGCTGCCGCACCGCTGCGGCCATAATTTCCGGATGCTGACTCCCAACGCCAGCGTTGATGTTCGTGCCATCGGGCGCATCGCCAATTCGCACCAACTCCGCGCCGAGTTTCACCAGCACAGCAGGGCTCGTTTCACATGCCGCACCGTTAGCGGTATCGAGCACGATTTTCCAACCCCGCAATGCATCAGCCGGTAACAATGACGCCGTCGCTGCAATGTAGTGCGAGCGCGCGGGGAACGACGGGAGAGCCACGGAGCCGACGGTTTCAGCTGAGTCCGGCAAGAGACTTTCGATGCGCGCTTCTTCGTCGTCGGTGAGTTTGATGCCGTTGGCGCCGAAAAATTTGATGCCGTTGTCGCACGCCGGATTGTGTGACGCGGTGATGACCACTCCCAACGCCGCAGGCATGCGCCGCAGCGCGAGGCTCACTGCCGGCGTCGGCACCACGCCGAGCGAAAGCGCCGTCACCCCGGTTGTCGCCAAGCCGGCGGCGAGGGCTCGTTCCAAACTTTCGCCGGAGGCGCGGGTGTCGCGTCCGAGGTAAACTTCCGTGGAGTTGCCCGGGTTGCTTTTCACATAACGGCCGGCCGCGACGCCGAGACGCCACGCAAACTGTTCGTTCATCACCTCACTGCCATAGGCACCGCGCACTCCGTCAGTGCCAAAATATTTCCGGGATGCCATGGATTACGAACGATAGAATTCGCCAGTGGCTGCAATCTTTTTGGCAACCGCTCCGCCGAGCAACGCCTCGCGCGCCAGAGGCAGGCCATCGCGCACGCTCGGAGTCTGGCCGAGGATCCACAACGCGACGGCCGTATTGAGCACAATCGTGTCGACCAATCCTTGCGGCGCGGTGCCGCAGAGAATCGCTTTGGTGATGCCGACGTTCATTGCCACGTCGCCACCGATCAAATCGGCGAAAGGCGCACGGGTGAGACCGAAATCCTCCGGTTGCCATGCGCATTCCACTTCGCGCCAACGGCCGTAGGTGATGACGTGATTGTTTGTGGTGGAGGTAATCTCGTCGATACCGCGCTGCGCATCGATGACGCCGTGTGCCACGACGCCCGCCGTGGAGCCCAACGCTTCCAGCGCCGCGGCAAATTTCGGCAGCAATGTCGGAGCATAAACGCCCAACAACGTGTGCGCAGGACGCCCGGGATTGATGAGCGGCCCGAGTAAATTGAAAATCGTGCGTTGCCCACGCGCCGCGAGTGCTTTTCGCGCCGGCACGACATGTCGAAACGCGGAGTGATAAGCGGGTGCGAAGAAGAAGCAGAAGCCGAGTTCGCGCAGCGCCGCGCGGCTTTTCTCTGGAGTCGCCTGCAAATCGACGCCGAGCGCGGCGATGAGGTCGGCGCTGCCACACTTGGACGTCATGCCGACGTTGCCGTGCTTCATCACCACCGCGCCAGTGCTCGCGAGCGTGAAAGTAACGAGCGTCGAGATGTTGAAACCACCGGCGTGATCGCCGCCGGTGCCGACGATGTCGATCGCGCGCGGCGCCCACTCGCCCACGCCGGGATCCTTGGCCTGACGGCGATAGACCGTAGCGAAAGCCGCAATCTCCGCGGCGGTTTCGCCTTTCATGGCGAGCGCGGCGAGAAAATCAATCTTCTCACCCTCGGGGACGTCCGGCTGCGCGAGCGCGAGCGCCGCGGCTTGGGCAGCGGACGGGGCGAGGTCGTGCCGCGCCAGCAGCATTTCGGTGAGTGGGTGCAACATCAGGCGCGAAGTAGGCGCAAGCCGTGCGTTTCGGCAAAGCATAATTCTCGACAGGTTGCAGCGCTTGCAGAACCTTGCGCGCGTGACCTCTCACTTTTGGCGTCTCCTCATTTCTGTCATAGTTGCGCTCGGCGTGCTCACCCTTGGTTGGAGCAATGAAACCAAGCGCCCTCCGGTGGCCGAATTGAAAATCAGTGACGCTATCGTGCTCGGCGTCGTGGAAGGCGTCACGGAGTTTCTGCCGATTTCCTCCACCGGGCATTTGATCATCGCCAACCAGATGCTCGGATTGGAATCGAGCGTGCCGCTGGTCGATCAAACCGGTCAACCTCTCTGGCACAAAAAACCGTCGGAGAAAAATCCCGACGGCGTTCCGCTCACGCTCAAACTCGCGGCGGACACTTACGCGGTGGTGATTCAAGTCGGTGCGATCGCCGCAGTGGTGCTGTTGTATTGGGAACAGTTCATGAAGATGCTGTTCGGTCTCTTCGGCCGGAATTCGGCGGGCGCGCGACTGTTGCGCAATGTGCTGCTGGCGTTTCTGCCGGTCGCGACGCTGGGATTTTTCCTGCACGACTTGATTGATCGTTACTTATTTTCCATCGGCGCCGTGGTGGTAGCACTGGTCGCCGGAGCATTCCTGATGTTGTGGGCCGAACACTGGCGACGGGCAAATTCCGGTCTCGGATTTTCCAAGAACGACCCGGCAGACATGACGCCCCAAAAGGCGCTCGGCATCGGTTTGGTGCAATGCTTGGCGCTTTGGCCGGGCACGAGCCGCTCGATGGTAACGATCGTCGGCGGATATTTGGCCGGACTTTCGCCGGTGAAGGCGGCGGAATTCAGCTTCTTAGTTGGGCTGCCGACCTTGGCGGGAGCGGCAGTTTACAAATCGTTTCGCTCCGGACCGGCCATGATCGAGGTCTTTGGTTGGTCGAATGTGCTGCTCGGCGGTTTGGTGGCGGCTATTTCCGCGGCGTTGGCCGTGCGTTTTCTCGTTGGCTTCCTCGCTCGTAACGGCTTGGCTGTCTTTGCTTTCTATCGCTTGATTCTCGCCTCCGTGCTCACCGCGCTCTACTTGATCTAAGGAGCAGCAAAACTCCGCTGTTTAACGACTTGACGGCACTCCGCCGCAGACCTTACCTCCTCAACCTTCCAATCCACAAACGGGCCTGCATTTCCTAGCGAGCCCACTACCAGTCACTTACCATGGCCAATCCGAAACGTAAACAATCCAAGCGCCGCAGCGCCAACCGCCGCGCCGCCAACAAGTTCGTCGCTCCTGAATTCGCAAAGGATCCAGTCGACGGCAGCATGTTCCGCCCTCACCGCGTCAATCCGAAGAACGGAATGTATCGCGGCCGCCAAGTGCTCGACGTTTCCGTCTAAAGCTCGCGGCAGCTTCCCGCCATCGAATCTGAAGCCCCCAGTTCCACGCCCACTCCCGCCTGTATCGCCATTGACGCGATGGGCGGTGACCTTGGCCCTGCGGAAGTCGTAGCCGCCGTGCAAATCGCTCTGGCCGAAGATGCCGCGCTGGCGCCGCTAATCTTGGTTGGCCAGCAGGAAATTTTAACACCGCTCATTGCTGCGGCTGGATTGAGCAAAAATCCGCGCCTCTCGCTGGTGCATGCGTCCGAGGTGATCGCGATGGATGACAAGCCGCTCAAGGCGCTGAAAGCCAAGAAAGACGCCTCGATGGTGCGCGCGATCGAACTCGTTAAGGCGGGCACTGCGCGCGTCGCCGTCAGTTCCGGCAACACCGGTGCCCTCATGGCCGGCAGCACACTGCGACTGCGAATGATGCACGGTATCGAGCGCCCTGCTCTCGCTGCCGTTATCCCGCGTGAAGGCGGCCACTTCATTTTAATCGACGCGGGGGCCAACCCCGAAGCACGCGCCCAGCACTTAATGCACAACGCCATCCTTGGGGCTGACTACGCTCGGGTTATTCTCGGTCTCAAGTCGCCCCGTGTCGGATTGCTTTCCATCGGCACGGAGGAAGGCAAAGGCAACGCACTCATCACCGAAACCAACGAGCTGCTGAAAAAAATTAACGGCGTGATCAACTACGTCGGACCGATTGAGGGCTTCCAAGTTTTCCGCGACCACGTGGATGTCGTCGTGTGTGATGGTTTCGTGGGCAACACGCTGTTGAAAACGTGGGAATCTCTCGCAAAGTTCATTACGGGGATGCTGAAGGATGAGTTAAAAAAGAGCCCGCTCCGCATGGGTGGTGCGTTCCTCGCAAAAGGCGCGTTCAATGCCTTAAAAATCCGCATGAATCCCGATCGTTATGGCGGTGCGCCATTGCTCGGGGTGCGGGGCAACATCCTCAAAGCCCACGGTTCGAGCAATCGCCACGCATGGGCCAGCGCCATTCGCGCCGGCCATACCATTATCCGCCAAGATCTCTATCACTCCATCGAAGAACACGTCGCCAAGGCCAACCAACTTGTGCAAGCTCCCGCGCCGATCGCAGCGCCCACTTCTTAATCCTTTTTTACTATGGCATCTGTGATTATCGCAGGCGTTGGCTCCTATGCTCCAGCGCGCGTCGTGACCAACCAAGAACTGGCCCAACGGGTCGAAACTTCGGACGAGTGGATCTTCTCGCGCTCCGGCATCCGCGAACGCCACATCGCGGCCGACGACGAAGCCTGCTCCGACCTCGCAATCAAAGCCGCTCAAGCCGCACTCCTCGACGCCAATATGACGGCTGCGGATGTCGATCTGCTGATTGTCGCAACGGCCACACCAGATTATCCGTTGCCCGCCACGGCCTGTGTCGTGCAACACAAACTCGGGGTTCCGCCACATGCGGCGTGCTTCGACATCGCGGCGGCTTGCTCTGGTTTCGTTTACGCGCTCGAGATCGCCTACGGCCAACTCCTGACCGGTCGCTACAAATGCGCGCTGATCATCGGTGCGGAAAAACTCTCCACTATCGTTGATTGGTCCGACCGCACGACCTGTGTGCTCTTCGGCGACGGCGGCGGCGCGGCGGTCTTGAAAAAAACCGACCAAGTCGGCGTCGGCATCATCGGTTCCGATCTCGGGGCCGACGGTGAACTCACCGACTATCTTTATACGCCATGCGGTGGTTCACGCACCCCCACGTCGCCGGCGACGATTGAAGCCAAAGGGCATTTTCTCAAAATGAAGGGTAAAGAAATCTTCAAGAACGCCGTGCGCGTCATGGAGAAGGTCGCCCGGGAGATGGTGGAACAAAACGGCCTCACGCTTGACCAAATCAACCTCGTGATTCCCCACCAGGCCAACGTGCGTATTGTCGAAGCTCTCGCCGGCAACCTCGGTCTGCCGATGGATCGCTTTCATTTGAACATCGATCGTTTTGGCAACACCTCCTCCGCTTCGATTCCGCTCGCGCTCGACGAAGCCCGCCGCCTCGGTCGCATTAAGCCCGGCGACTACACGCTCCTTGTTGCCTTTGGCGCAGGTTTCACTTACGGCTCCACTCTCATTCGTTGGTAATTCTCCCATGGCTCGCTCGAACTTCCTCGTTTTTGTATTTTTCACGCTAGGCTGCGCTTGGTCAGCGCACGCCGATCTCGTCTGGGCGCCCGGCCAAGGCTGGCGCATCGAAGGCGGAGTGCTGGCCGGTTCGGTGCAAGAAAACTCCGGCGATGCGCTCAACCTGATGAATGACGCGCGCAACGCGGAAGAGCGCAGCGATAACAGCAAAGCGATCAAACTTTACGAAAGCGCCGTTAAGAAATTCCCCAACTCGATTTACGCCGCCGAAAGCCTTTATCGTATCGGTCTGTTGCGTGAAAAACGGCGTGAATACTACAAGGCGTTCGATGCCTTTCAGGAACTCATCCTGCGCTATCCGAACAGCGAAAAATTTTCCCAAGTAATCGGCAGTCAGTTCCGCGTAGCCTCCGGCCTCCTCGAAGGGAAGCGCGCCTATGCGTGGGGCGTCATTCCCGGTCTGCGCAATCGCGATCGCGCCATCGAGTATTTCGAAAAGATCGTAGCCAATGCTCCATTCAGCGACTACGCGCCGCTCTCGCTCATGAATATCGCCCGCGGGCATCAACGAGCCGGTGCAACCGAGGAAGCGATTGATGCACTTGATCGCATGATCAACAGCTACCCCGGCAATGTGCTCACTCCCGATGCCTACCTCAAGTTGGCGCAAACCCACTCTTCGCTCGTTGACGGTCCATACTACGACCAAGGCTCAACCAAATTGGCTATCACCTATTACGAAGATTACCTGATTCAATTCCCTGGTGATGCCGGTGCCGGTAATGCCGAAGACGGCCGCATCGCCATGAAACAGATGCTCGCCCAGAGCAAAATGATCATCGCAGACTACTACTACAAATACCGCCGGAACTACAAAGCCGCCAAAGTATTTTACAACGAAGCGATCACCACTTTCCCCGACTCTCCGGTGGCAGCCCGCGCTCGCATCATGCTTGCCGACGTGGACGCCCGCCTCGAAGGGCAAAACCCTCCTGCGGTTCCCGCCGAGCCCAAGGCTCCGGTGCAGAAACCGAAGAAGCGGTTCTGGTTGTTCTGATTTTTCGCGATGCTTCGCACGCTATCGCTCTTCGCCTTCGCCTGCCTTTGCTTAGGCGTTGTTTCCTGCAGCCACTATCGGCTCGGCGATGCGCTCGCGCCAACTTTCACCACACTGCATATTGCCGTGGTGGAAAGCGAAACGCCCATGCCTCAGGCACGCGCGCTCATTTCGACGCAATTACGCGACGCGTTTTTGAAAGATGGACGCGTGCGACTCGTCAACACGAGCGCCCAAGCCGACGCCACTCTCACCGTCACGCTGGAAAATTACAGCCGCACCGTCGTGGTTGCGCGGCCGGATGACACAGGGCTCGCCCGTCGTTTTGAACTCACCTTGCAAGCACGCGCCACGTTGACCGACCAACGCACCCAAGTGGCGCAATTCACCGACCGCGCACTCATCGCGCGCAGCGATGCGCTCACCGATAGCGGGCAGCAACAGGCCGAATTCCAAGCCCTGCCCTTGCTCGCCGCGCAACTGGCGGAAATCACGCGTCAGGCCGTTTTGGATCGTTGGTAATTGGAGGGCTGCATTTCGCGCTTTGCAGCGCGGGCCGATTCGTTTGAGTGCTGCTACATGCACGCGCCTGTTCTTGCTCCCTCTTTGTTGGCTGGCGACCACGCCCACCTCGCTGCCAGTGCGCACGCTGCGGCCGCCAGTGGGGCTCCGTGGCTACATCTCGATATCATGGACGGGCATTTCGTGCCCAATCTCACCTTTGGACCCGAAGTTCTGGCCGCGCTCCGGCGCGCTGGGGTGAAAACGTTTTTCGATACCCACCTGATGTTGGCCGAGCCACAGCGCTACATCGCAGCCTTTGCGAAGGCCGGCGCTGACCTCATCAGCATACATATCGAACCAAGCTATGATCACGCCGCAACGCTGGCGCGTATTCGCGAGCTTGGTTGTCAAAACGGTATCGTGCTAAATCCCGGCACTTCCGCTGACAGCATCAAGCATCTCTTACCGCACGTCGATTTGGTGTTGGTGATGACCGTGCAACCAGGATTTGGCGGACAAGCATTTCGCAGCGACATGCTGCCAAAGCTTTCGCAAATTGCCGCTTGGCGACAAGAATCCGGATTGAAATTCCGTCTGGAAGTGGACGGTGGCGTCGATCTAAAAACCGGCCAAGCCTGCCGTGCTACGGGCACTGATACTTTTGTCGCAGGGACTTCTTTCTTCCGCGCGACCGATCAAGCCGCGTTTGTGCAGACAATCGCCAATTGGTCTTGAGTTTGAACCGCGGCGTCACTTACGCGACGCGCGAGCTAGCTCGGCGGCCTGATTATATTGGCGGCGAAACTGATTGGCGAGTTCGTTGGCGATACGGATTTCGTCGACCTTGTTCTTCGCCGTGAGTGCCTGACGAATCCGACCCTGCACGTTGTCGTAGCTCACCGTCGACAAATCGCTCATGGCCGCTATCGCATCTGCCGGCATACCCGCCTTGATAATTTCACGCCATGCGCGAACCAACTCAGGATGCGTATCGAGGCACATCACGCGAATGACAAACGCCATGGCGCGAAACGTGTCTCCACTCGTCCACGATTGATTGTAGATGAGCGGATTGTCTCCCTCGTAAGGATGCACCTCCGGATCAGAGCGTCGCTCTTGCCAGTCGGTCTGCGCATAGAAATCGCGGCGGATCGGCAAGCGACGCAGCGCAAAACGTTGCGGACCGCCCTCTGTGCCAACTTTGAAATTCCACAGTTGCTGACCTTCCATCGACAACACGTATTCGATGAAAGCGGTGCCCGGCACACGGTTTGGCGCTCCGCGCATCAACGCGATGGGATCGGGCGATAGCACGGTGCCATCGGGGGGTGAAAAATAGCCGAGACGTTTTTGTCCGCTACGTTGGCTCGCGCTTTCCTCTTGGTAACGACCGTAGAAATCGATGCACATGCCGACGGCCGAGTTGCCGTGCAGCACGTCGATCGGCGGTTTTTGCGACGAGTCGGTGAAATAGCGGGCATTGGCTCCGATGCGTTGCAAAACACTCAAACCACGTTCCCAACCTGCCCGCACCGCGGCAGCTTCCAGTTCCTTGCGTGGCTTACCTGTCTCGCGCGCGAGCCGATCCCATTCGCGGTAGATTTGTTGTTGAATGACATTTTCAAACGCCTTGGCGATCGAACTGCTCTTAGTCGGATCGCACAGCGCGACTTCGCCTTCGTAAAGCGGATCAGCGATGTCCTCCCATTGTTGTGGCGGCTGCGCGATGCCGAGTCGCTTGAGTGAATCGAAATTGTAGAGCATCCCGTAGCTGCTCAGCACGGCGCCCAACCATCGGCCTTGTTTATCCAGGTAAGGCTCGCCGGTAAACTCGGCCGGTATCACGTGATCGTTAAACCACTCCGGGTGCTTCTGCATGATACCCGAATCGACGATACGACCCGCGTTTGCTTGGCGGATAAAGTCAAAACTGCCACCGCCGAAAAATACATCAATGCCGCAACTGACATTCGAATCGAGGTAAGCCTTGCGCGCTTCTTGCGCTTCGGTGGAGGCGTCCTTCGGGAGACGATGGTTGGCGAAAGCTGCTTGGACATCGACGCTCCACGGTCGGTTGAGCGTGCGCGTCCAGTAATGCTGAAAAGATGCGACGTATTCCGACTCGAGGAATCGGGTGATCTCACTCGTGCCGCCAATGACGCGCCAATCAATGGTCACGGTGCGACCGGTTTGGCGGTGATACCAATCGGCAAATCCCAAACCGTATTCGTGCCGAATCGCTTCGTTATGCGGCGTGATGATGACGACTGTGTCGTCGGCCTTGCCCTGCGAAGCGCGTTTGGTGCGCAAGAGGAACGGCAACGCCACCACTGTGGCTAATGCGAGAATAATGATGGTTCGCTTCATGGGCAGCAGCGAACGATCACTCCGTCAGCACAATCACGTCTTCAGGTGCGACGGTGGCGTAAAGTTCACCGCGCGCCGAGCCATCGGCGAAACGCGGGTTGCGTTCGAAAATTTTTAGCTTGGTGGCGTTGTTGGACGTCACGAAGTCATATTGCGCCACCTCGCCGAGATAAACGGAATCACCAATGCGACCGCGCACTGCGTTGCGTTGCTCGAAGTCGCGATGCAGCTCCCAACATTCCGGTCGAATCGAAACTGTGACTGCCGTGCCGACCGCCGGCGCATCGCTCGGATTGCCGAAAATCCCATCGAAGCGGCCGATCGCGGTTTCCACTGTCACGAAACCCGCCGCGATGCCGAGCACCTTGCCGGGAATAAAATCGGCTTCGCCAATGAAATTGGCGACGATCTTGCGCGTTGGCCGCTTGTAAACTTCGCGCGGCGTGCCGACTTGGAGAATGTGGCCGTGATCGAGAATCGCCATGCGGTCCGCAATCGAAAGTGCTTCTTTCTGATCGTGCGTGACGTAAACAGTCGTGAGTTTGAATTCTTTGCAAACGCGCCGAATTTCCGTGCGCATTTCGAGCCGCAGTTTGGCGTCGAGATTCGAGAGCGGTTCATCAAGCAGTAAGCAGCGGGGCCGGATCACGAGCGCGCGGGCCAGCGCGATGCGTTGCTGCTGACCGCCGGACAACATGTTGGGTTTGCGATCCGCGTATTGCGCCATCCGCACGGACTCCAATGCTTCTTGCACGCGCTGCTTGATTTCCGCCGCCGGCACTTTGCGCTCGTGTAAACCGAATGCGACATTCTCCGCGACCGACATGTGCGGCCAGAGCGCGTAACTTTGAAACATCATCCCGGTGTTGCGCTTGTGTGGCGCGAGACGCGTGACGTCTTCGTCACCAAACGAAATCTTGCCCTGTTCGGGAATGTAGAAACCGGCGAGGCTGCGCAGGAGCGTCGTCTTGCCGCAACCGCTCGGTCCGAGAAGAAAGAAGAGTTCACCGGGGCGAATCGTCAGGTCGAGCTCGTGCAGCGCCACGACATTGCCGAATCGTTTGGTGAGTTTTTGGACCTGAATGGAAATCATCGGTAGGGCGTCGCGTTCAGGCAACCGGTCGGGTTGGGCGAAGTCAAAAAGAAAGGCCCATCTGCTGCGCTTGTAACAGTTGCCAACTCCGGCGAGATGCGAGATAGGTTTTTTATGGCCCTGCGAAAGCCCATTCCTGAACTCAAACACCTCGACCATGTCCTGGTCAGCGAAACCGCCATCAAGCGCCGGGTGCGCGAACTGGCCGAGCAAATCAACCGCGCGTATCGAGGTAAGGATCTGACGGTGATCGCCATCGTCAACGGCGCGTTGATTTTCACGGCCGATTTGCTCCGCAAGTTGAGCACGCCACTGCGCCTAGACTGCATCCGCGCCTCTAGTTATCACACGGGCATGCAGGCGGCCGGCAAGCCCGTGATCGTGGATAATCTGAAACTCGATATCGCTGGCCATCACGTGCTGCTGGTTGATGACATTCTCGATACGGGGAACACGCTTTCCGCTGTGCGCGAGCTGCTGGTCGCGAAACACGCCGCCTCAGTGAAAACCTGCGTTTTATTGGACAAAAAAGCGCGGCGCATTGTGCCTTTTGAGGCGGAATACGTCGGATTCGAAATTCCCAACGAATTCGTCGTAGGCTACGGCCTCGATTTCAACGAGCGTTACCGCAACATCCCCTGCATCGGCGTGCTGAAATCGAAATATTACGCGCCGAAACTCTAGGAAAATACCTTGCGCCCGACGGGTCCGCGACTTTGCTCGTAAACCTGACTTTGGAGAGATGGCCGAGTGGTCGAAGGCACACCTTTGCTAAAGGTGCAGACCCCAAAAGGGTCTCGAGGGTTCGAATCCCTCTCTCTCCGCCAGTTTTTCCCGCTCCGCGCCGACCAGCGCGGGTTGATGCTTTACCCCGTGGCTTCGCCGCAACCACTCCTCTTTGATTTTCGGCAACTGACGGTTTACCGCGGCGAGCGGCGCGTGCTCCACCGCCTCGATTTGCAACTTCGGCGCGGCGAACACGTCGCGTTGCTCGGCCCAAATGGCTGCGGCAAATCGACACTGATCAAGACACTCACGCGCGAGCTTTATCCCGTTGTCGATACACCCGGTTACCAGTTTCACGTGCTCGGGACCGAATGGTGCAACGTCACCGATTTTCGCAAGACCCTCGGCATTGTCGCCCTCGACCAACTCCAGCAACTCTCCCACGAAGTCACGGTCCGCTCGGTGACCGGACTCGAATTGGTGCTCTCCGGCTTTTTTGGCAGCCTCGGTTTGTGGCCCGAAATGCACCCGCTGCCGCCGCAAGTCCGGCGCGCGCGCGCCCTCCTGCGCTTTCTCGATATCACCCATTTGGCGAAACGTCCCGTGGCCCAAATGTCGTCGGGTGAACAGCGCCGCGCGCTCATCGCGCGTGCCCTCGTGCATGACCCCGCCGTGCTGTTACTCGACGAGCCAACGACGAGCCTTGATCCCGGCGCGGCCGAGGATTTCCGCACGGTGCTGCGCAAGCTGGCCAGCCGTGAAAAGAGCCTGCTGCTCGTCACGCACACCGTCGCCGACCTAGTGCCGGAAATCGAACGCGTGCTTCTCATGGCCAACGGCACCATCGTCGCCGATGGGCCAACCAAACGCGTCCTGACTTCACGCGCGCTCTCGGAACTTTTCGGAGCGCCATTGCAACTCACCCGCCGCGCCGGCCGCTACGATTTGCAACCGCGCTAACCCATTACGCCTGCGCTCTATTCGCGAGTGCACCGCCGCACTCGCCCGAGCCACCACGCGCCGATGCCGATTGCCAGTAGCACCGCCGTCGACGGCTCCGGCACCACGACCGGTCCGTTGGCAAATAGCTCCCCCACCTGTGCGGCATCCAATGACTGGTTGTAGATCCGAATAAAATCCACCGCACCCGGCCCGGCTTCGCCGCCAGTCGGGAAATCATCAATGAAGAAATAGATTTCGCGTGATGCCCCGCTGATGGCGCCCAGGAGTCCATTGTCGGTAAAAGTGAAACTCAGTTGCCCGTTCACAAACGCCGCCATGACACCGGTGCTGCCGTCACGCGTCAGCACAACATGCACCGCCTCGTTCGCCCGCACATCGACCAAGCCCGTGTTCACCACCGGATAAAAATTCAACGAATTGCCCCGCGTATAAAACCCCGAATCCGAGGCGCGATTGGCGAAGTCGATCAGCTTCTGATAGCCGCCGAGCGTAAAGAACGTGAAGCCCAATTCGAAGGTGTAGGTGCCGGTATCAAGCGACAAATCGG
>JAUXXD010000157.1 GCA_030681265.1 Candidatus Didemnitutus sp.
TTCCGGCGGACCTGCTCGACCGTCGCACTGAGATCACCGGTCCGGTCGATCGCAAGATGGCGATCAACGCCCTCAACTCTGGCGCGCAATGCTGGATGGCGGATTTCGAGGACGCCAACTCGCCGACGTGGGAGAACGTGCTGGAAGGGCAGATCAACATGCGGGATGCCGCCCGCCGCACGATCACTTTCACGTCACCGGAAGGAAAGAGCTACGCGTTGAAGGACAAGATCGCCGTTGCGCTGGCGCGTCCGCGTGGCTGGCACATGGAGGAGAAACACGTGTTGCTCGACGGCCAGCGGTTGTCGGCGTCGCTCTTCGATTGGGGCCTGTATTTCTTCCACAACGCCCGCGAACTTGTGGCGCGCGGCAGCGGTCCGTATTTTTATCTACCGAAGTTGGAGAGCCATTTGGAAGCGCGTTTGTGGAACGACGTATTTCTGCACGCGCAAGCTGTGCTCGGTTTGCCGCGTGGCACGATTCGCGCGACGATGTTGATTGAGACGATCACCGGAGCGTTCGAGGCCGAGGAAATTCTCTACGAACTGCGCGAACACGCCTCCGGGCTGAACTGCGGTCGCTGGGACTACATGTTCAGTTTCGTGAAAAAGCTGCGCAACCGCCCCGGTTATCTTTTTCCCGATCGCACGTTGATCACGATGGAGGCGCCGTTTCTCCGCGCCTACGTCACGCACGTCGTCAACGTCTGTCACCGTCACGGGGCCTACGCGATGGGCGGCATGGCGGCGCAGATTCCGATCAAGAACGATCCGGCGGCCAACGCCGCCGCGCTCGCCAAGGTGCGCGCGGACAAGGAGCGCGAAGTGCGCTTCGGGCACGACGGCACGTGGGTCGCGCATCCCGGTCTCGTGCAGACGGCCATCGACGCCTTCGGGGCGCACATGAAAGGGCCGAATCAATTGCACGTGTTGCATGACGTGAAGGTCACGGCTGCCGATTTGCTGGCACCGTTGCACGGACCGATCACGGAAAAGGGTGTGCGGTGGAACTTGCACGTCGGCGTGCGCTACCTCGAAGCGTGGCTCGGCGGCTCCGGCGCGGAACCGATTCACAACTTGATGGAGGATCTCGCGACGTCGGAAATCTCGCGCTCGCAACTCTGGCAATGGCTCAAGTATGGCGCGAAGCTCGACGACGGACGCGCGATCTCGGCGGAGATTTATGACCAGTTGCTCGCCGAAGAACTCGCGGCGATTCGCGCCGAATACGGTGACACGCGCTTTGACGGCGGACACTTCCCCGCGGCGGCGGAATTGTTCATGCGCATGTCGAAGAGCGACACGTTCGATGAATTCCTCTCGCTGCCCGCCTACGAGTTGATGCCGTAGTTTCAATGAGCACGACACTGGACACTCTAAATCAAGCCGATGCCGCCGCCTTCACTGCGGCGCTCGGGCATTTGTTCGAACACTCGCCGTGGGTGGCGGCCGAGGCGTGGTCGCAGCGACCTTTTGCCGACGCGGAGACGCTGCACCGCGCCTTGTGCGCCGCGATGCATGCCGCGCCGATGGAACGGCAGCGCGCGTTGCTCGAAGCGCATCCTGACCTCGCGGGACGACTGGCGTTGCAGCATCAACTCACGGCGGAATCCACCCGCGAACAGGCGAGCGCAGGGTTGTCCCGATTGTCGGCGGAAGAACTGACGACTTTTCAGACAATGAACGCTGCCTACCGCGCGCGTTTTGGCTTTCCGTTCATCATCTGCGCGCGCCTCAATGCGAAGGCCGCTATTCTGGCCGCCATGCGCGCGCGGCTGCCTAACTCGCCCGAGCAGGAATTCGCCACCGCGCTCGCCGAAATCGAAAAAATCGCGTGGCTGCGCCTGCAGGATTGCCTCCAGCACTGAGCCTCGCTCTGCCACCAACCGAACTCGCGCGAAAAGCACGGCACTCTTCATTTCGTCTGTTGCGTGTCTTGCGTGGAAATCCCAATTTATTTCTTATGCACGGCAAACTCAGCACCCACGTCCTTGACCTCACCACTGGGCGCCCCGCCGTCGGGATGCGGATCGAACTTTGGAATCACGACGGCAAACACACGCTCCTCAAGGCCGTCACCACCAATGCCGACGGACGCACCGACGAGCCGCTGTTGGCGCCCGCCGCGATGGTGGTCGGCAGCTACGAGTTGGTTTTCTTCGTGAAGGATTATTTTGTCACGCACTTGGAAGACAGCCCGTTCCTCGATCGCGTGCCCATCCGCTTTGCCATCGCCGACGCTTCGGTCGGCTATCACGTCCCGCTGCTCGTGACCCCGTGGGCTTACAGCACGTATCGCGGGAGCTGAATGCGATGCCGTCTCCGTTGCAGCAACTCCAACTTTGGCTCGATGAACTCGGGCAGATTTCCGACGAACCCGGTCGGCTGACGCGCACGTTTCTTTCGCCCGCGATGACGCGCGCGGTGGAGCAGACGGCCAGCTACATGCAGAGCGCGGGACTGACGACGCGCGTGGACACGGTTGGCAATCTCATCGGGCACTGCGCGTCGTCCGCGCCGAAGGCGAAGACGCTGCTGCTGGGCTCGCACCTCGACACGGTGCGCCACGCCGGTAAATACGACGGCCCGCTCGGCGTGTTGTTGCCGATTGCGGTGATGGCGGAGCTGCAACGACGTGGCGTGGAGCTGCCGTTTCACGTCGAGGTCGTCGGCTTTTCCGAGGAGGAGGGCGTGCGGTTTGCCAGTGGTTATCTCGGGAGCAGGGGCTTCACGGGACAACTGCGGCGCCGCGATCTCGAGTTGCGCGACGGAGCGAATTTGACTGTGCGGCAGGTGCTCGAAGCGCACAATGGCGGCGTGTTTCGCCGTCCGAAAGCGGCGCATCGGCGGCGCGATTTGCTCGGTTATGTGGAGGTGCACATCGAACAAGGTCCGGTGCTCGAAGCGAAAGGGCTGGCGGTCGGCGTGGTCTCGGCGATTGCGGGGCAAAGTCGTTTCAAACTCACGTGGAGGGGCAAGGCGGGTCACGCGGGCACGACGCCGATGGCGTTGCGCCGCGATGCGTTTGCCGGAGTGGCGGAGTTTGCGGTCGCCGTCGAAGCGCTGGCACGCGGCACGCGCGGACTGGTGGCCACAATCGGTTCGGTGCAGGTCGCGCCCGGCGCGTCGAATGTCATTCCCAGTGAAGTGCTGCACACGCTCGATGTGCGCCACGCGGATGATCATACGCGTTTGCTGGCGTTGCAGGAGTTGGAGCGGATCACGAAGCGTCTCGCGCGGGCTCGCGACCTGACCTGTGATTGGCAAGCCACGCAGAATGACGGCGCGGTGGCTTGTTCGCCTGAGTTAACGAAGCAACTGGAGCGCAGTGTGCGCGCGGTGCAGGGGCGTTCGTTGACGCTCGTCAGCGGGGCGGGGCACGATGCGGTCGTGATGAGTCGGCACACACCGGTGGCGATGCTGTTTGTGCGCTGTCGCGACGGACTGAGCCATCACCCCGACGAGTTTGCTTCGCCGCAGGATATCGGTGTAGCCTTGCAAGTGATGCTCGATTTTCTGCAGAAACTCGCCGTGCGCGACTGACGTGCTGGCGCTACGTGCTCCGTTGCACCCACGATTTTTCCCCGTGTCAAAAAAGAAAAAAGAAACCCCCGTTCTCGCGCCAAGCCACTTTGATCTCGTGGTGCGCGGTGGGCATGTGGTGACGAGCGAAGGCATCGTCGAGGCCGATCTCGGTATTGTCGATGGTCAGATCGTGCGCGTGGCGTCGATGATCACGGAAGACGCGAGCGAGGTCGTCGAGGCGCACGGGCGCTATGTGTTTCCGGGGATCATGGATGCGCACGTGCATTTCAACGAGCCGGGCCGCACCGACTGGGAAGGCATCGCGCACGGTTCGCTGGCGTTGGCGGCGGGCGGGGGCACGTGCTTTTTTGACATGCCACTGAACTCGGAACCGCCCGTGATCGACGCGGCGAGTTTGCGCACGAAGCGGGCTTTGGCCGAGGAAAAATCGTGCACAGACTTCGCGCTGTGGGGCGGCTTGGTGCCGGGGAATCTCGACCGGCTGGCGGGCCTGCGCGACGCGGGTGCGATCGGCTTGAAGGCGTTCATGTGCCACAGCGGCATCGACAGTTTTCGCAACGTCGATCCCCACACATTGCGCGAAGGGATGAAGCGCGCCGCGAAACTCGGCTTGATTGTCGCGGTGCACGCCGAGGACGACGAGTTGGCGGCACGCTACACCGCCGAGCAGAAGGCGAAAGGTCGCTTCAACGTGCGCGCCTACCTCGCGTCGCGTCCGGTGGAGGTGGAGTTGGCGGCGATCCGGCAGGCCGTGGAATTCGCCGGGGAAACCGGCTGCGCGTTGCACGTCGTGCACGTGAGTAGTCCGGAAGGGCTCGCGCTCATCACGGAGGCGAAGGCGCAGCGCGTGGACGTGTCGGCGGAGACGTGTCCGCACTACCTGTTGTTTAACGAGCACGATGTGGTGAAACTCGGGGCGGTGGCAAAATGCTCGCCGGTGATTCGCGACGAACGCAGCCGCTTGGCGTTGTGGGCGGAATTGCGCGCGGGTGATATTCAGACGATTGGCTCCGACCACTCGCCATCGCCGCCGGCGTTGAAGACGAGCAAGGATTTTTTCGCCATCTGGGGTGGCATCGCCGGTGTGCAGCACGGTTTTCAACTCTTGTTTAATGAATGTGGGGAGACGTTGGAACGCGATTTGCCGCTCCTCGCGGCCGTTTTGGCGCGCAACGTGGCGCGGCGTTTCCGGCTCGACGAACACAAGGGCCGACTCGCGGAGGGTTTCGATGCGGACTTTACGTTGCTCGAAGTGACGAAGAAGAAACACACGATCACCGCCAACGAGTTGTGGACGCAGCACCGCCTCAGCCCCTATGTCGGTCGGCAGTCGCGCGTGCGCATCACGCATACCTATGTGCGCGGTCAGCCAATTTGGTCTGACGGCAGGATTGCACCTGCGACACGGAAGGGTAAGTTCCTCCAACCTCAACGCTGAACCCCATGCCTGAACTCTTTGGTCACACCCGCGCGCACGTCGGACCGCGCCACGCTCTCCTCACGCCGCACAATCACGTCAACAGCAACGTCCCCGGCATCACGGGTGCGACGACGATCGTGTTGATCAACGAGGCAATGGGCGCAAAGTTTGCGCAATTACTCGTCACGTTTCAAAAAGGCGGCCGCGCTACGTTTCGCCAGCACGACGTGCAAACATTCGGTTACGTGATGGAAGGTGAAGTGACGTTGATGCAAGCAGGCGCGAAGCAACGTTGCACCGATGGTAATTTTTTCTTCTCCCCCGCCGGACAAGTCTGCGATCTCACGGCACCGAAGGCCGGCACGAAGGTGATGTTTTTTCAGAAGAAGGCGGTCGCGCATCCCGGGGCACCGGCGGCGCGCGCGATTTTTGGCGACGAGGCAAAGGTGAAAGGCACTCCCTTCCTCGGCGATCCGGCGGCGAATTTGCAAGTGTTGCTCCCCGACGAGCCGGCCTTCGACATGGCGGTGAATATTTTCGCCTACCAGCCGGGCGGGCATCTGCCGTTCGTCGAGATTCACGTGATGGAACACGGGCTCGTCATGCTCGACGGGCAGGGTGTTTATCGCTTGGAGGACAGTTGGTATCCGGTCGAGGCGGGCGACGTGATTTGGATGGGCCCGTATTGCCCGCAGTGGTTTGTGGCGATGGGCAAATCACCCGCGCGCTACCTCTACTACAAAGACGTGAACCGCGCCGCGCTCTGAGTCATGGTGGACGCTGCTTTTACCCTCACGCTGAATGGCGAAACGCTGCGCGTCGCAAACGTGGCGCCAACGACGACCTTGCTCGAATGGCTCCGCGCCACGGGTCGCACCGGCTCGAAGCGCGGTTGTGACGAAGGCGATTGCGGCGCGTGCTCGGTGGCGTTGGTGGAACGCGATGCCGACGGGCGCGCCACTTACCGTGCGATCAACAGTTGTATCGCGCTGCTGCCGATGTTTGCCGGGCGCGAACTCTGGACGGTCGAAGGTCTCGCGCGCGGTGCCGAGCTGCATCCGGTGCAAGCAGCCATGGTAGGGCACTACGGTTCGCAATGCGGCTACTGCACACCGGGTTTTGTCGTTTCGCTGTTCGAGGGCTACTATCGCGGCAACTGCCAGACGCCCGCGCAGATCAATGATCAATTATGCGGCAACCTCTGTCGCTGCACGGGCTATCGCCCGATTCGCGATGCGGCGCTCGATGCTTTCGGCGCCAAGGGAAATGGAGCATGCGGGCAGAAGGCCGACGATACCTTTGCCGCGCGCTTGCAGCAGCCAGTCGCAGCGTTGGGCGCACTCGATTACACGAATCGCGGCGAACATTTCTTCCGCCCCGCATCACTTGCGGAGCTGTTTCGGCTGAAGTCCGCTTATCCCGCCGCGCGGCTCGTGGCGGGCGCGACGGAAATCGGCGTCGAACTCAACAAGAAGGCGCAACAGTTCCCTGTGCTCATCTCGACTGAAGCCGTGCCGGAATTACTCGAGTTGACGCGCACGGCCGCCGGTGGCTGGCGCGTCGGCGGCGCGGTGACGCTGACGGCGCTCGAGGAAAAACTAACGCCCGAGTATCCGTCATTGGCGGCGATGCTGCGCGTGTTTGCGGCGCGCCAGATTCGCAATCGCGCCACCTTGGGGGGCAATCTTGCGACCGCGTCGCCGATCGGCGACAGCGCACCCGTGTTACTCAGCCTCGATGCGTCTGTTGTGCTCGCGTCGGCGACGGGCGAACGCGAAGTGCCGCTGGCGGATTTTTTTACGGGTTACCGCCGCACGGCGATGGGCGCAGACGAGCTGATTCGCGCGGTGGTCATTCCGCCGGCGCAACCGGCGGCGCGGCTGACGCGGCGCGCGGCGTTCACGAAAGTTTCCCATCGCGTGGAGTTGGACATCAGCATCGTCGCGGCGGCGTTTTGTGTGGATGTAGATGCCACGGGCATCGTGCAACACGCGCGCCTCGCCTACGGCGGCGTGGCGGATCGCACGAAGCGCGCCTTACGCGCGGAGGCGGCGCTCGTGGGAAGAAAGTTGAGCGACGCGACGGCTGCGATCGCGGAGATTTTACGCACCGAATTCACGCCGATCGACGACGTGCGCAGCGGCGCCGATTACCGTCGCGGTCTGGTGGTGACGTTGTGGGAGAAATTCGTCGCCGGCGAGACGAGCGAAGTGCACGACGGTGAGCCGACTTATGCGTTGAGCGGACCTTGGCCGGTGGATGACAAGACGCGGCACTTGCGTCACGAGAGCGCGGTCGGGCACGTGACGGGCCGCGCGCTCTACGTCGATGATGTGGCGCAGCGCCGTCGCATGCTCGACGTGTGGCCGATTATGTCGCCGCACGCGCACGCGAAGATTTTGCGTCGCGACGCCAGTGTGGCGCGGCAGCAACCCGGCGTGCATGCGGTGTTGTTGGCGGAGGATATTTCCGGCGAGAACAACGTCGGTGTGGCGCGCCATGACGAGCCGTTGTTTGCCACGGATCTCGTGCAATACCACGGCCAGCTGATCGGTGTGGTCGTAGGCGAGTCGCTGGCGGCTTGTCGCGCGGCGGCGGCGTTGGTCGAAGTGGATTACGAGCCACTTGCTCCGCTGCTTGGGATTGCGGCGGCGATGGCGGCGCAGAGTTATCACACGGAGCCGCACACGTTGACGCGCGGAGATTGCGCGGTGGCACTCGCCCGGGCCCCGCAGCGTTTCAGCGGGGAATTTGAGTTGGGCGGACAGGAGCATTTCTATCTGGAAACGCAGGCCGCGTGGGCCGAAGCGGGCGAAGACGACTCGGTGTTGATCAGTTCGTCCACGCAGCATCCGTCGGAAATCCAGACGATTGTCTGCGAGGTGCTCGGGTTGGCGAAGCACAAGATCGTCGTGCAGGCCCCGCGCATGGGCGGCGGCTTCGGGGGCAAAGAGACGCAGGGCAACGCCTTCGCGGCGATTGCGGCGCTGGCCTCGCGCCGGACGGGCCGGCCGGTGCGCGTGCAACTCGACCGCGATTTGGACATGATGTTGACGGGCAAGCGGCATCCCTTTTTCGGACGCTTCGAAATCGGCCATGACGCGGACGGGCGGATTCTCGCGGCGCATGTCGAGCTCGTGTCGGACGGCGGTTGGTCGCTGGATTTGTCGCAACCAATTGTAGACCGCGCGCTGTTCCACTTGGACAACGCCTACTATTTGCCTGCGGTGCATTTTACGGGCCGCGTCGCGAAAACGAACACGACTTCGCATACGGCGTTTCGCGGCTTCGGTGGCCCGCAGGGCATGCTCGTGATCGAAGAGATCATGGACCGCGTTGCGCGTCGTCTCGGCTTGCCGCCGGAACTCGTGCGCGAGCGCAATCTCTACCACGGCACCGGTGAGACGAATCGCACGCACTATCTTGAAGATGTCGGCGATAATCGCATTCAGGAAATCTGGCGCAGCGTGCTCGACTCCGGTTGCTTCACGGAGCGCCGTCAGGCTATCGCGGCGTGGAATGCGCAGCACTCCCGCGTGAAGCGCGGACTCGCGATCACGCCGGTGAAGTTCGGCATCAGTTTTACGTTGTCACACTACAATCAAGCCGGCGCGCTCGTGCACATTTACACCGATGGCAGTGTGCAGGTGAATCACGGTGGCACGGAAATGGGGCAGGGCTTGCACACGAAGATGCTTGGTGTGGCGATGCGCGAACTCGGTTTGCCTTCCACGAGCATTCGCCTGATGACGACGAGCACTGACAAAGTGCCGAACACTTCGGCGACGGCGGCGTCGAGCGGTGCGGATCTGAATGGCGCGGCGGTGGCGGCGGCCTGTGTGACGTTGCGTGAGCGCTTGCTGCCGATCGCCGCCGGTTTGCTCGGCGTGGCGGCGGACCAAGTTGAATTTGCTGACGGTTTCGTCTTCGCGCGCGGTCAACCCGAGCAAAAGCTGCCCTTCGCGAAAGTAGCGAACAAAGCTTACACGGAGCGCGTGAGTCTTTCGGCGACGGGCTATTACCGCACTCCGGGGATTTATTGGGACTGGAGCAAGTCGGCGGGCCGTCCGTTTCACTATTTCGCGTGCGGCGCGGCGATCAGCGAAGTCGAAGTCGATGGCTACACCGGCATGCATCGCGTGCGTCGGGTGGACATCGTGCACGACGTCGGTGACTCGCTCAATCCGGGCGTCGACCGCGGCCAGATCGAGGGCGCATTTGTGCAAGGCATGGGCTGGCTCACCAGCGAAGAACTCAAGTGGGGCGCCAACGGCCGATTGCAGACCCACAGCGCGAGCACTTATCAAATTCCTGCGATGAGTGACGCGCCCGCGGAGTTCAATGTCGCGCTCCTGCCGCGCGCCGAGCAGCCAAATTCCATTCACGGCAGCAAAGCGGTGGGCGAACCGCCCTTCATGCTCGCGATCAGTGTCCGCGAAGCGTTGCGCGATGCCGTCGGCGCGTTTGGTGCCAGCGGCGGCGAAGTGCGCCTGGCCTCACCTGCGACCGGCCAAGCCATTTTCGCGGCGATCCAGGCGCGGGCGACGAGTGCGGCGCGTTAACGGGCGACGCGGTCCCGCTCGGTCAGGAGTTGGGCGGCGATGCTGAGGGCGATTTCGTGTGGGGCGTTCTTGCCGAAAGGCAAACCGACCGGGCAATGAAACTGGGCGGCGCGTGCGCTTGGTAATCCGTCGGCGATCATTTCGCGGCGGAGCACTTCGGCTTTGGCGGCGCTGCCGATCACACCGACGAACGGGAAATTGCGCTCGGCCAACGCGCGTTGCAGCACGGGACGATCGAAGGCGTGTCCTTTGGTGAGACAGAGGAGAAAGGCGTGCTCCGGCATCGTGGGGACGAGTGTTTCCGGCGCGTCCGCTTGGATGTAATGAGCGTTGCGCGAGCGCGGCAATCGGTCGAGCCACTCGCGGCGTGGATCGCAGACGGTGAGTTGGCAATCCAACGGCGCGAGCACGGGCACGAGCGCCTGCACGACATGACCCGCGCCAAAAATCCAGATCGGCCACGTGCCGCCACTCGCGCCGGAGGGGTGCGCTTCGAAATACAATTTCACCGAACCACCGCAGGTCATGCCGACGTCGCCTTTGAGCGTCCAGGTGACGAAACGCGTCGTGCGTTGGTTGAGCGCGAGGAGTTCGCGCGCGACGTTGATCGCCTTGGCTTCGAGTTTGCCGCCGCCGACCGTGCCGGTGTGGAGACCTTCGTTGGTCACAATCATCTTCGCGCCGCTGTCCTGCGGGGTGCTGCCCAGCGCCTCGACGAGCGTGACCATCGCGAAGGCGCTCCCCGCGTGTTCGAGTGCGACGATTTGCTCGGCGAAGGTGCCGTCCGACGAGTGTGACATGCGGAGATTCATGTTCGCCTGCCGCAGTGAAGCAAGTGCGGTTAGCGCGACGGTGGGCGCATCAAGGCCGGCGGCGATACTCGCGCCAGCGTTCGTTGGCGCCGAAGAGCGGGAACGGTTGCGCGACTGCTTCGTCGAGTGTGAGCGCAAAGTGGGGCGGGAAAAACGTCGCGTGGTCGGACTCGTTGAGTTGGTAAGGCGGACCGTCCCGTTCGTCGCCGTGATAGAAGAGTCCGACCAACACGCCTGCGGGACGCAGCAGCTCGATCATGCGTTGCACGTAGGCGGCGCGTAGCGATGGCGGGATCGCGCAGAAGAAAGTGCGTTCATAAACGAAATCGAACGACTGCGGCGCGAACGGATGTTGAAAAAAATCGCCGAGCAACACGCGGGTGCCGAGGTCTGGGCCGAGATTGGCACGGGCGCGGGCGACGGCAGCGGGCGCGAAGTCGAGGGCGGTGACGTCAAAACCGGCTTGGTGAAACACGGCGACTTCGTAGCCGGTGCCGCAACCGGGAATCAGGACGCGTCCACCGGTGCGATGCTCGGTGAGAAATTGGGCGAGACGCGGCGGCACGCCGCCGAGGTCCCAAGGCGTGGTGCCGGCGGTGTAGCGATCATTCCAGAATTGTGGATCGGAGGGATGTGACATCGCGGCGAGTTTAATTGTGCGGGACGGCACGCAAGCGCCGTAGATTTTCCTGCGCGAGTGGATCGCCCGGCCGCAGGCGCAGCGCGGTTTCGTAATGGGCGATGGCTTCGGGAATGCGGCCGAGTTGTTGCAGGGCGGCGGCGAGGTTGACGTGGGCTTCGACGT
>JAUXXD010000158.1 GCA_030681265.1 Candidatus Didemnitutus sp.
ACAAACGCAAGGACCTTTCGCTGGAGATCACGGGCGCCACCGCGTTGCTCTCGGCCAAGGATTTCTCGGTCGAGATTTCTTACGCGCTGACCGATGGCAATCCGGACACCTACGACATCGTGGAGTCGATGCGCGAATTGCTCAGCGCGGAGCTGGCCCAGACGGAAGCGTTCGCGCGAATTTTTACCGGTCGCTTCACCGAAATGTCATTCGCGCTTCGCAAAGGCGCGAAAGTGGAGGCGGTGATCGATGCCATCGAATCGCTCGATCCCGCGCAGGGCCTGCGCGTGGAGTATCAGTCGGATTGCAGTGAATGCACCATCAGCGTCAACGAGGTGGACGCCGTGGTGCGCTGCACCGGTGGCTCGCTCGACATGGTTTTCCCGCGCGCAGGTTCGCCGCGGGAATTGATCGCGGCCTTCGCCGCGGTGCGCAGTTCGTTTGCCGTCAGTCGCGTGCTCGCGGGTTTGATTGAGCGGTAACGCAGGTTGGCGCGCCGTGCGGCATTCGCCAATCGCTCAGGCGGTCGCTTTTTTCTGCAATACGCCGCGGATGATGTCCGTGGCTTGCTTGAGATGTTCGGCGGTGGCGATCAGCGGCGGGAGCAGGCGCACGGTGTTGCCGCCGGCCATCGGGACGAGCAAGCCGGCGTCACGACAGGCCGCGAGATAAGGCGCAGGATCGCTGTGCAGCACGAGGCCGAGCATGTAGCCGCGGCCAGTCACTTCTTTCACTTGCTGCGGAAATTCGACGACGAGTTTTTCCAACTCGACGCGCCACGCGGCGCCGTTGGTTTGCACGCGTTGCAACAAGTTGTCGCGTTCGATGACATCGAGCACAGCGAGTGCCGCAGCGCAGGCGAGTGGCGTGCCGCCGAACGTGGAGCCGTGCGAGCCGGGCGTGATGAGCTCCGCGTGTTTTTCCGCGGCCCAAATTGCGCCGATGGGGTAGCCGCCGCCGAGTCCCTTCGCCATGCCGATGGCGTCGGCGCGCACGCCGCTGTGTTGGAACGCGTAGAAGGTGCCCGTGCGACCGATGCCGCATTGCACTTCGTCGAGCATGAGCAGCAGGTTGTGCTGATCGCAGAGACGGCGCAGGCCCAAGAGAAATTCGTCGCGGCACGGATTGATACCGCCCTCGCCTTGCACGGTCTCGAGGAAAATCGCCGCCGTGTTTTCATCGATCAACTCGGCGAAGCTTGCGAGGTTGTTCAACTCGCCGAAGGCGAAGCCCGGCACGAGCGGACGGAAACCTTTCTGCACTTTCTCCTGCGGCGTGGCGCTCATGCCGCCAAAGGTGCGGCCGTGAAACGCCTGCTTGGCGCAGAGAATCTTGATGCACTTCCCTTCTTCGCCGGATTTGCGGATGCCGTGGAGGCGCGCGAGTTTGATCAGGCCTTCGTTGGCTTCGGCGCCGGAGTTGCAGAAGAAGACGCGGCCGGGGCCGGCTTGTTGCACGAGGCGGCGCGCGAGTTCGCCTTGTTGGGGATTGCGGAAGAGATTGCTCGCGTGAATGAGTTCGCCGGCTTGGCGACGAATCGCCTCGACCCACACGGGGTGGCAATGGCCGAGCGCGTTTACCGCGACGCCAGAAGTGAAATCGATATACGCGTTGCCGTTGTCATCCCACACCGTGACGCCTGCGCCGCGCACGATGGTCAGCGGCGAGCGGCTGTAGCTCTTCATGACGTAGGCGTCGTAGAGTTCGGCGGTGTTAGTGCGGACGATGGAGGGCAGTGTCATGGCGTGAAGATAGATTCAACCGACGTTGAAGGAAACGCCCGAATTGCTCAGCGCAAATCGTGGGCGTGACCGGTTCAGTCACGCACAATCTCGGTGCCCACACCTTGGTCGGTGAAGATTTCGAGCAGCAAACTGTGCGGCATGCGGCCATCGACGAAGTGCACGCGTTGCACGCCTTCCTGCAGGGCGCGGACGGCGCTGGCAACTTTCGGGCGCATGCCTTTGTCGATCACGCCGCGCTTTTTCAGTCCGTCCACTTCGCCGACTTTGAGTGTCGAGATGAGTGAGTCGGGGTCTTTGGGATCTGCGAGCAGGCCAGGGACATCGCTCATGTAAACGAGACGACGCGCACGCAACGCACTGGCGACGCGACCAGCGACGGTGTCGGCGTTCACGTTGTAAGGTTTGCCATCGTGGCCTTCGGCCACAGGCGAAATCACGGGCATGTAGCCGTCGGCGATTTCTTTTTTGATCAACTTCACTTTCACTTCGATCGGTTCGCCCACGTAACCGAGATCGATCGCGTTGCCGTCGTCATCGACGGTGAGTTTCTGGCAAACGATGACGCTGTCGCCGGCGAGGCCTTTCGGGCGCGCGTTGACGGAGTTGAGCGTGTCGCAGACGTCGCGGTTGACGATTTCGTCGAGCGTGCGCTTCACGATGGCGATGGTCGCTTCGTCGGTGACGCGCAGGCCGTTGATGAAATTGGCCTTCAGGCCGGAGGCGTCCATCGCCTTGTTGATGGCTTTGCCGCCGCCGTGCACGACGACGACGTTGATCCCGACCGCGGCGAGAAACGCGATGTCCGTGGCGACGCTGCGGCGCACGGTGGGGTCGGGATCATCCATGAAGCTGCCGCCATATTTGACGACGAATGTGGCGCCGCGAAAACTTTGGATGTAGGGCAGTGCTTCGAGAAGCACGCGTGCTTTGGAAATAACCTCGTGGACGTTCATCGAGGCGCGAAAAGGGAGAAGTTCGGGCGGGCGGTTTGCATCGGCGCAGTTGGTAGCGAGTGGTGTTAAGGCAACGCCGCGCAATTTCACTAAAAAAATCAAATGAGTGCGCTCAACGCTCGCACGGCAGCGCTCTTCAACCGTTGGAGTCGCCAAAAACCAGCCGCGCAATGACCACGCTTAGCGTCGCCGCAGGCAATCAGCCTCGTCGCGCACCGGCGCCATCCGCACTAGTGACGCGGCGGGCGGTTACTCGCTCTTGTTGAAGTTGACGTAGCCGTCCGTCAGGTCGGTCGCGAGCAGGCGGTAGGTCGCTTTGCCGAGGTGCAGATCGATCGTCACGGTGAAGCGGCGGTTCTTCACCACTTCCTTCCACTTCGGTTTCAAGTCGGGGTGTGGCTTGCCGGCGGTCATGGCCGGCACGTCGTTGTAGCGGATATCGAGTTTGGCCTCGATCAATTTGGCACCAGAGTAACCGGCGGCGTCAGCGAGGCGGCCCCAATTCGGGTCTTCGCCGAACCACGATGACTTCACGAGGAGCGAGTTGCCGATGGCGCGCGCGACTTTTTGCGCGTCGTCGGCGGAGGCGGCACCTTGCACGCGCACTTCGATGACCTTGGTGATTTTTTCGCCGTCGGAGACGATTTTGTCGGCGAGCACTTCGCAGGCTTTCCAAACCGCTTCGGCGAAAAGGACGCGGAGTTCGCGCGGACTCTTGTCGCCGACGCTGACGCCGGAGTGGCCGTTGGCGAGCATCAGCACGGTGTCGTTGGTGCTCATGTCGCCATCGACGGTGATGCAATTAAACGTGCCGCCCACAGCGTCGGAGAGCGTTTTTTGCAAGAAGCTGCGTGGCACGGAAAAATCCGTCGCGAGAAACGCCAGCATGGTGGCCATGTTCGGCTGAATCATGCCCGCGCCTTTGGCAAAACCGGCGACGGTGTGCTTCTTGCCGTCGTAAACAAAGGAAACCGTGACCGTCTTGGCGCGTGTGTCGGAGGTGAGGATGGCGTCGGCGGCGCGTTTACCGTGCGCGGGCGTGCGGCCGCGTTCGGAAACGGAGCGCTCGATGCCTTTGACGATGCCTTCCATCGGCAACGGCTGGCCGATGCGACCGGTCGAGCAGACAAAGAAGCTCGTCGGCTTCTGATTGAGCGAGGCGGCCGCGCGTTGCGCCATGAGATTGGCATCGCGCAGACCCTCGGCACCGGTGCACGCGTTGGCATTGCCGCTGTTGGCGATGAAGCCGTGGAACGGACCGCCGTCAGCGAGATGCTTTTGGCAAAGGAGCACGGGCGCGGCCTTGACGGCGTTGATCGTAAACGTGCCGGCGGCGGTGCACGGTCGCAGCGAATAGATCAGGGCGAGGTCGAGTCGCTTCAGGTCGTTTTTTTGCCGGATATCGCAGGCGACCGCAGCCGCTTCGAATCCCGGCACGTCCGTGATGCCCGCGCTATCCGGAGTGACGGTCAATGATGTCATGTTGGGGAGGGGAAAACTTAAAGCAGTCCGGCGGTTTCAGGGAAATCGCACCAAAGATTCATGATCTGCACCGCTTGGCCGCTGGCGCCTTTGACGAGATTATCGACGGCGGAGGTGATTACGAAATTGCCCGTGCGCGCATCGTGCACGGCGGAGATATCAACGCGATTCGTGCCGGTGACGTAGGCGGAGTCGGGCGTTTCGCCACTCGGCAATATCGTCACAAAGGGACGTCCTGCGTAAGCTGCGCGCCACGCCGAATAAAGCGACTCGATCGACGCGCCCGCCGCGGCGGGGGCCGTGATCGTGGTGATGATGCCACGACGCATCGGAGCGAGGTGCGGATTGAACTGCACGATCACCGGACTACCGGCGCATCGGGAAAGTTGTTCCTCGATCTCGGCGAGGTGGCGGTGTTTGACGAGACCGTAGGCCTTGGCGCTCTCGGCGCGTTCGACGTAAAGGTAAGCTTCCTCGGCTTTTTTGCCCGCCCCACTGACGCCGCTGAAAGAATTCACCACTATGCCCGCCTGCGCCACAACACCGGCCGCGAGGAGTGGCGCGAGCGGCACGAGTGTGCTGGTGGGGTAACAGCCGGGAGCGGCCGCGAGTTTGATTTCGCTCTTCCAGGTCGGCGCGGTCAGCTCGGGCAAGACGAAGCGGGCTTGCGGCAATAGTTCCGGCGCGTGGTGCTTGCCGTAATATTTTTCGTAGGTCGCGAGGTCGGCCACGCGGAAATCCGCGCTAAGGTCGATCACGCGGCGGCCAGCGGGCACGAGCGCTTTGGCAAAATCCGCGGCGGTGCCGTGCGGCAGAGCGAGAAACCACAGGCTGATGTCGTCGCGCGCGGCCAGCTCGGCGGCGTCGGAGTTGGAAAACGCCAACGTGTCCGCGCGCGTGCCCCGCAACGCCGGAATCACCGCCGACAGCGGTTTGCCTGCGTGCTGGCGTGACGTCACCGCCGTCAGGGAGACGTGCGGATGCGCAAGCAAGAGTTTTACGAGAACTTCGCCGGAGTAACCCGACGCGCCGACTATGCCGACATTCATCAAAGTAGGGACGGAGTAAGGGCCCAGCGGGGCGGTGTTTGCAAATAAAAACGGGGTGCACAAGGCACCCCGTTCGGAAATGAAAACCTGACTGGCAGGTGACTTAGCGCTTCGAGAATTGGAAACGCTTACGAGCGCCGGGTTGGCCGGGCTTCTTACGTTCCTTCTCGCGAGGGTCACGGGTGAGGTGGCCGGCCTTCTTCAAGGTGACGCGGAGTTCCGCGTTGAACTTGAGCAAAGCGCGCGCGATGCCGAGGGCAACCGCACCGGCTTGGGCGCTGACGCCGCCGCCAGCGATGTTGGCCACCACGTCGAACTTCTCTTTCACGTCTGCCGTGGAGAGAGGCTCAGCCGCGCGGCGCACGTAGTTGTCGTGCTTGAAATAGCCGTCGAAATCGAGGCCGTTGGCGGAAAGCTTGCCGGAGCCCGGGATAAGGCGGACGCGAGCCGTGGAGGTCTTGCGGCGACCGGTGCCGAGGAAAACAGTAGATTCAGCGCTCATGGATCAGATCAAAGCTTGGTGGGATTCTGCGCAACGTGAGAGTGCTCCGCACCGGCGAACACGCGGAGCTTCGTCAGCATCTTCGCGGCAAGGCGGTTTTTCGGGAGCATGCCCTTCACGGCTTGCAGGATGATGAAGTCGGGCTTCTTCGCGCGCACTTCGGTCAGTTTGCGATACTTTTCGCCGCCGACGTAGCCGGAGAACGACATGTATTCGGTGGTCTCTTCCTTTTTGCCCGTCAGGACGACTTTGCTCGCGTTGATGACGATGACGAAGTCGCCGGTATCAACATGAGGGGTATAGGTAGCCTTGTTGCGGCCACGGAGGAGATTGGCGATCTTAACGGCGAGACGGCCAAGGACCTGCCCTTCGGCATCAATCAGATACCACTTGGGCTGGACTGTCTCTTTTTTGGCCAGATAGGTTTTCATTGCGGAAAGGGGCTCAAAGGAAGGGGTTTGCCCTACCCTGTCAACACACAACCTTTCACAATTTCGCCGGAGCCCCGCCGCGCGGTCATTTTCGGCGCTAAATGCTCAGAGTTCGAACGTTATGGCAAATTGCACCGTCGCACGTGTGTGCGGACGGTGACCTAGCGGCGACCAAAATGTCGCTTGGCCCGTCGTTGTGGCCAGCTCGGCGGCCACGACAATCAGCGTCCGTTCGCCGACGCGGTAAGGCAACCGCGCCGCCATGCCCGCATAGCCAAATGAGTCGCGAATGGCCACGCCCGGCGCAGCGGGCCGCGCGTCAGCTGCGTCCAGCCAACCCGCAAACGCGTTCCACTCGAGAAACGCACCCAGCCGCGTCAGCGCAAAACTGCGCGCAAGGCGAATTTCGCTCACGTTGGCGCGCAAACGCAGGTCACGTTGATAACTCAACTCCGTCGCCCAACCACCCAGCGGCTGCCACTGCACGAGTGCGCCGACGCGCGTCGCGTGCCGCAGCGAATTTAGCGGCGCCTGCTCCTGGCGAAAATGTTCTGCCGTGACGCCGATGGAAAATTCCTCGCCGACGCGCCACTCGTGCGCAGCGGACAGTTGCACGATCCGCGGCTCGGCCCCGCGAAACGGTTCGTGCAGCGCCAGCGCGCCGCGCCAACCGTTCTGTGCAAAATCAGCGCGCGAATAAACGCCAGCGCGGGCGCGCTCCACGCCGTCGCGCAACACACCGGTCGCGTAACCGACCTCGATCGCACCGCGCGGCTCATCGTCCCACGCCGACAAGGTCGCCGTGCCAACGAGGAAAATAAGGAAGCCGCGCACTCCGTGCATACGCCAACGGATGTGCTGGTTTTCGCTGCACTTGTCCACACACTCGTGCGCGTATGCCTGCTTCATCGCGTTCGCTATTGTTGCTCGCCGGTAGTTCCGGCTTTCTCGCCGTCGCCCTCGGGGCGTTTGGCGCCCACGGCTTGAAAGCGACGCTCGACACGTTGGGCACGCAGGAAGCGTGGCGCACGGCCTCTCTTTATCATCTGGTGCACAGTGTCGCGTTGCTCGCGCTCGCGGGGTGGAGCGCGGCTCCCGCGCCACGCGTGCAATTGATCGGCCAGATGTGGGCGCTCGGCATCGTGCTGTTTTCGGGTTCGCTTTATTGGCTGGCGCTCGGCGGACCGAAATTGCTCGGACCGGTCACGCCACTGGGCGGTCTGGCGTTCCTCGCTGGCTGGGCTTTGGTCGCGGTCACGGCGTGGACGCAGAAGCGGGCGTGATTTTGCTGTGCTGGCAGGGCCGAGGCGCACCGCACCCTTGCGCCGCCCAAAGTTTGCCGCACCCTTGCGGTTGCTTCTGCCGATGCAACTGCCTTCACCACTCACTGCCGCGTTCGCCGCCCTCCGTCAGGCGGGCGGGCGGCCCCATGTGGTCGGTGGTTGTGTGCGTGATTGGTTGTTGGGCCGCGCGGCGAAGGATTTTGATGTCGAGGTCTTCGGGCTCGACTACGAACAACTCGGCCGCGCCCTCGCCCCGTTCGGCGCGACGGATCTGGTCGGCCGCAGTTTTGGCGTCATCAAAGTTTCCCTCGACGGCGCAACTTACGATTTCTCGCTGCCGCGGCGTGAATCGAAAACCGGCAGCGGTCATCGCGGCTTTGCGGTCGCGCCGGAACCGGAGTTGACCGAGGCGGATGCGGCGGCGCGGCGCGATTTCACGATCAACGCCATCGCCTACGATCCGCTCAGCCAACGCCTGATCGATCCGCACGGTGGCGAACGCGATTTGCGCGCCCGCGTCCTGCGGCACACGAGCGCGGCGTTTGCGGAGGATCCGTTGCGCGTGTTGCGGGCGTTTCAATTTGCCGCTCGCTTCGAGCTCAAACTCGCGCCGGAAACCGCCGGGTTGTGCCGCTCGATCAAAGACACGTTCAGCGAACTCGCCCTCGAACGCGTCTGGGGCGAGTGGGACAAGTGGTGCACGCAAGCGGCGAAACCATCCGCCGGACTGGTGGCGTTGCAAGCGAGTGGCTGGCTCGCGCATTTTCCGGAAGTCGCCGCGCTCGATGGTTTGCCCCAGGAACCGGAATGGCATCCCGAGGGCGACGTCTTCGTGCACACGGGACATTGCCTCGATGCGCTCGTCGGTTTGCCAGCGTGGCGCGAGGGCGACGCGCACACGCGGCGGATTCTGTCGCTCGGTGTGCTTGCGCACGATTTCGGCAAGGCGACGACAACGCACCAAGCCGAGCGGCGGCGGCAGTTGCGTTGGGTGAGTCCCGGGCATGAGGCCGCGGGCGGGCCTCCCGCAGAAACATTCTTGCAACGCATCGGTGCGCCGCGGGAGTTGATCGATTACGTGCGGCCGCTGGTGGTGCATCACCTCGCCCACCATCAGGGGCCAACGAATTTGCGCGACACGACGGTGCGACGGTTGGCACGCAAGATTCATCCGGCGCGGATTGATGATTTGATCGCGGTGATGACGTCCGATCACTTGGGGCGTCCGCCGCTGCTGTCGGAGGAAGCGTTGCGCCGCATCCATGACTTGCGCGATGTCGCGCAACGGCTCGCGGTGGCACAGGAGGCGCCACAACCGATCGTGAAGGGACGCCATCTCATCGCGCTCGGCATTAAGCCGGGGCCGCATTTCACGCCGGCGCTCGACGCGGCGTTCGAATCACAGCTCGACGGAGCCTTTTATGACGAAGAGGGCGGGCAGGAGTGGATGAAGAACTATTTGCGCGCTCACCCGCTGGCGGTTAGATAATATCTAGCAATGACCAGCCTTAACCAACTCGAGCAACTCAAGCAGTTCACCGTCGTGGTCGCCGACACCGGCGATTTTGCCAGCATCAAGCAATACACGCCGCGCGATGCGACGACCAACCCGAGCCTGATCCTGAAGGCCGCCGCGATGCCGGAGTATGCGTGGCTGGTGGACAAGGCGATCCAGGACGCCGGTCCGAGCGCGAGCCTCGAGACGTTGATCGACCAACTGTTGGTGCTCTTCGGGGGCGAAATTTTGCAGATCGTGCCGGGGCGCGTCTCGACCGAAGTCGATGCGCGACTGTCGTTCGACACGGCGGGCAGCATCGCCAAGGCACACGAGATCATCTCCCTTTACGAAAATGCCGGCATCGGCCGCGAGCGCGTGCTCATTAAGATCGCTTCGACCTGGGAAGGCATCAAGGCCGCCGAGGCGCTGCAAAAGGAGCAGATCAACTGCAACCTGACGCTGCTCTTCTCGTTCGCGCAAGCGGTGGCCTGCGCCGAATCGAAGGTGCAGCTCATCTCGCCTTTCGTCGGTCGTATTCTCGATTGGTATAAGAAATCCACCGGCAAGGATTACGCGCCAGCGGAAGATCCCGGTGTGAAGTCGGTCACCGAAATCTACAATTACTACAAGCGGCACGACTACGCGACCGAAGTGATGGGCGCGTCGTTCCGCAATCAGGGCGAGATCCTCGAACTCGCCGGTTGCGATTTGTTGACGATCAGCCCGGCTTTGCTCGGCGAGTTGCAACAAGGCACCGCGACCGTCGTGCGCAAACTCGACCCCACCGCCGCGCGCGCCAGCGATCTCGCCAAGGTGAGCTACGACGAAAAGGGCTTCCGCTTCGCGTTGAACGAAGACGCGATGGCGACCGAGAAGACCGCCGAAGGCATACGCCAATTTTCCGCCGACATCGTGAAGCTCGAACAGTTGCTCACGAAGAAGCGCGGCTGAGGCGATTGCGGCCAAACAAGCCCCCAGCGTTAACCGGGGGCGAGGCGAGATCGAGCACCGAGAACCGTTATTACACGGGGCGCTTTACGGAGTATCGCGACTCGGCATCTCTTTCACTTGGAGCGGGCCGAGCTCGACATTGCCGCGCGCGGGTCGCAGGTGCTCGGCAAAAAACGCGTCCATCTCTTGGTAGAAGGCGATGCGATTTTCAAATTTGTTGAAGCCGTGGCCTTCGTTGCCGATGACAATGTTTTTGTAGGTCTTCCCGTGTTTTTTGAGCGCAGTTTCTAAAACCTTACCGTGATCGATCGTCACGCGCGGGTCGTATTCACCGTAGGCCATCAGGAGGGGCACGCGGATATTCTGCACGAAATTGACTGGTGAGGTGTCCTTGATTTGTTGCGCATCCTTGAGCGGATGCAGCCAGCGGCGGGACATGTATTCCTGACGGGGTTTGGTCAGGCGGTTAAAATTAAGCATGAATCCAAGCCGTTCGATATCGGTAGCTCCGACGTAATTGACGCCACAAACGTAGAGTTCGGGGGTGTAAACCAAGCCGGCCAGCGTGGCGTAGCCGCCATAACTCGCCCCATAATACCAATGTCCGCTAGCTAATAGACTTTAGATTGGAGCGCCAGAGTTTACCTGATCGGCGAGCCAGCGGTGGATCAGGCCGGCGACTTTGGCCGGTT
>JAUXXD010000161.1 GCA_030681265.1 Candidatus Didemnitutus sp.
GTCCGGCCTCTACTCAACTCTCGGCAATTCGGTCAAAGCGCTCGCAGCGCATAGCCGCGCCATTGAGACTGCCGGCAAGAATCTCGCCAACGTCAACAACCCCGCCTACGCGCGCCAACGCGTGCACTATGGTGATCGCGGCATGGTGGAGACGACCCTCGGAGTGCAAGGCAGCGGGCTGGAAGCACTCGCGATTCAGCAACTGCGCGATACACTGCTCGACAAACAGCACATGCGCGAGATCGCGCTACGCTCCTCGTTTCAAGCGGAACAACGCAGCCTGGAGCGCGCCCAAGCCGGTCTCGGCCAGAATATCAATCGCGCCGGCGCGGCCTCGGGCACCGGTTCCAACGCCGCCACCGGCGGACTCGCCGCCGCGCTTGACGATTATTTCAACGCTTTCCAAGGACTCGCCGCCCGTCCGACCGACTCCGGCGAACGCCAAACGCTGATCCAAAAGACAGCGATCCTCACCGACTCCTTCCGCCACACCGATGCCCGCTTGGCACAGGTGCAAGGCGACATTGATATCGAAATTTCCGCCGATGTCGCCGACGTCAATCGCCTCCTCGCGTCCATCGCGGAGTTGAATGGCCAGATTGGCCGCAGCGAAATCAACCAGCCGCGCTCGGCGGTCGATTTGCGGGATCAACGCCAGGCGCGGCTCGAAGAACTGGCGGTGAAATTACCGATCGAAGTGCGCGATACGACCGACGGCCAAGTGCAAGTCGTCCTGCGCGACTCGGCGAACAGCGACGTCTTGCTGGTCGATCTCGCGCAAGTTGTCGGTGGCGTGGCTTTCACTGGCACGGGCCTCACGGCCGGCAGCAGCGCGACGCCGGTGGAATTCGCGTCCGGCTCGATTCGCGGATTGCTCAACGCCCGTGATGGCGCGGTGCAAACGCTGCGCGACAATCTCAACCAGATGGCTCGCCAACTCGTGACGTCGGTCAACGCGGCCTACAATCCAACGGGCGCGGCGGCCGGAGATTTTTTCAATGCGGCCGGCCTCAGTGCAGGCACCATCGCGCTCGCCAGTAATGTCACTGCGGGCAACTTGCGCGCTGGCATTGGTGCGGCGGGCGATAATTCGATCGCGCTCGCCATCGCGGGCATCGCCACCCACGCGTTCTCCACCAACAGCGGCGATATCATCGACGGCACTCTCGGCAGATTCTACTCCCGCGCCGTGAGCAATCTTGGCCAAGCTCTCGCTAGCGCCAACGCTCGCTCCGAGGACCAAGCCAACATCGCCAACTTGATCAAGGCGCAGCGCGAAGGCGTGAGCGGCGTCTCGATCGATGAAGAAATGGCAGACCTCGTGCGGTTCCAGCGCGCCTTCCAAGCGTCTTCGCGTGTCTTTGCCATCGTCGACGAGTTGCTCGATACCGTCGTCAACCGCCTCGGCCGCGCCTAACCTTTCACCCCCTGTTCCCCATGCGCATCGCTACCTCCACGGTCTCGGATAATGTGGTTCGCCAGATTCAACGTCTCGGCACGCAACAGTCGAAATTGCAAAGTCAGGTCGCCAGCGGCCAGCGCGTCGTGAATCCCTCGGATGATCCGGCGGCAGTTGGTCGCCTGATTAATCTGGAGAGCGAACGCCGTAGTTTGATGCAGTTCGCCCGCAATTCCGACCGCGCGATGGAAGTCAGCCAGGCAACCTTTTCCGGTTTGCAGCAGCTCAAGAAAATTTCCGACCGGATCACCGAACTTTCCACGCTCGGCTCCGGCACCGTCAGTGCCGAGGCGCGCAAAGCCTACGCCCTCGAAGCCGACCAGCTGCTCGAACAATCCCTGCAACTCGGCAATACGCGTTTCCATAACGACTTTATTTTTGCCGGCACGGCCGTGGATGCGCAGCCCTTCGCCGTCACGCGCGATGCGGACGGCAAAATCACCAGCAGCAGTTTCAACGGCAACAGCGAGCAGGCGTCGATTGCCGTCTCTGAATCTTCGCACTTAAAAACCGGCGCAAGCCCGGCGACGAATCAAGGCATCGGTGAATTTATTAATCGCATGATCGCCCTGCGCGATGCGCTCAACAACGGCGCGCCGGGTGCAGTGGCCGCGGTGCACGAAACCCTCCTCGCAAGCGAAGATCTCCTCGTGGATTCGCTCGCGGAGCAAGGCTCGGTGCAAATGCGCATCGAAGTCGGCCAAGTCCAACAGCAGATGCGGGCGGAGAATTTGGAACGCCTCATTTCCTCGGAAGCCGACACGGATCTCGCTTCGTCGATCGTCGCTCTGAACCAGACCCAAGTCGCCTATCAAGCGGCACTGCAGTCATCAGCCAATATCATGCGCCTCTCCCTGCTTGATTACCTTCGTTAACCCTGAATCCGACTAACCACCATGAGAGTTCTCACCTCTGCCGTCCCTGTTGAAACTGAAACCCGCGTGACGAATCACTTTGTGTTGCCGCAAGGCCTCATCGGCTTTCGCGATTATTCACACGCCGAACTTCTTTACCTGCCCGATCACCTGCCGTTTCTCTGGATGAAACTGACGAACCCAGAGGGCGACTCCGTTCACTTTGTCGTCATCGAGCCAGGCGGTATCATCCCCGATTACGAACCAGAGTTGTTCGAGAACGATGCGGCGGTGCTCGAAGTGCACGGCGCTCGCGATACAATGGTGCTTAACATTGTTACGATCGACCAAGACCGACCGCTCGACGCCAAGGTCAACCTGATCGGCCCGATCATTGTCAATCGCCGCACGAAGATTGGCCGCCAACTCGTCATCGCCAACTACAGCAACTACAGTGCGCATTACGCGCTTGTCAGTTCCACCCCAGTCGCCGCTTCGGCCTGAGGAACTAACCATGCTGGTCCTTTCCCGAAAAATTAACGAAGCCATCATCATTGGTGATGGAATCGAAATTCGCATCAATCGCATCGAAGGCGACGTGGTAAAAATCGGCATTATCGCCCCGCGCGAAATCCCGATTTTCCGCAAAGAAGTCCAGGTCTCGATTGCTTCGACGAACCAAGCTGCGGCCTTCAAAACGCCGCGCCAGGGTGGTGCTTCGCACACCTTGCCCCAACTTCCCAAAATCAATCGGCCCAAGGATCACGGACCGAGCAACCCCGCCATGGATGGTGAATTAATGAACCGAACCCCCGTCGCCACGCCCGTGAAAGTCAACGCGGCTTAACCACCACTCAACTCCTCCCTCAATGAGCGTCATCAATACCAACATTCAGGCCAGCACTGCGGCCCGTAACCTTAATCAAAGTCAAGAGATGCTCGGCCGGTCTCTGAATCGGTTGTCCTCCGGCTCGAAAATCGTCAATCCGTCCGACGACGCCGCCGGCCTCGCCGTCTCGGAAAAGCTCGATGCGCAAAATCGTCGCGTCCGCGCTGCCACCACCAACGTGCAAAACGCCATCTCGTATGTGCAATCCGCCGACGGTTTCATGAATGGGATGAGCCAGATCCTCTCGCGCATGAGCGAACTGGCGATTCTCGCGAAGGACGTCACCAAGAATACGAGTGACGTCTCGCTCTATGGGGAAGAATTCCGTGCACTGCAGGATCAACTTCGCGCCACCATCGGTGGTTCGACGGGCGATATCGGTGGCACGACGGGTAACGATACACCGCTCGGCTCGTTCAACAGTTTGACGCTCTTCGGTGCCAACCCGACCGGTCTAAGCGTCACGATTGGCCAAGCAGTTGGGCAAGAGATGACGATTCCCGAGTCTAATTTGCGTGACGGTGCGATGCTTGCTATCTTCGAGCAAGACGGCACCGGCGCTTATAAGCTCAACATCACGGACACCGATGCGATTTTTAAAATCACCGACGGTATTCAGGATATCGCAACCGAGCGCGCTCGCCTCGGCGCATCGCAATCACGACTCGAACTCGCGTCCCGCACGTTGCAGATCGAGTTCGAAAATCTAGGCGCAGCCATCTCGCGCATCCGTGATGTGGATGTCGCTGAGGAATCCACGCGTTTGGCGAAATACAACATCTTGGTGCAATCCGGCACCGCAATGCTCGCCCAAGCCAATCAGGCGCCGCAGAGCGTGCTCCGTTTGTTGCAGCAATAATCTGCGCCACCCTTAGCTGGGCGTGCCGAATTGAGCACTCCGGCGTTTTTTCACCCCGTCGACGCTCGTGCGCGACGGGGTTATCTATTGCGGCGACTCAACTCAAGTTGGTTCCGGCGGATTGGATTCCGCCGGCGGGTCGCCGTAAATCGCACGGAAGATCGCCCGCGCGAGTTCCTCGTTGGTGAACGGCTTGGAGAGCAACGCCACGTGGCCAATCTGCGCGAGCATCTCCGGGGAGATGCGGGAGAAATAACCCGACATGATAATGATCGGCAGCGTGGGGGCGAATTGGCGCACTTCGGTGGCGAGTTCGATGCCTTTCATCACCGGCATGGTTTGGTCGGTGAGTAGGGCGCGATAGCTCGGAGCGTTGCGCCGCAAAACTTCGAGACATTGCGTGGCCGAATCGAAGCCCGCGACGCGGTAGCCTGATTTTTCCAACGCCATCTGGGCGTAGCTGCGCACGAGGTCCTCGTCGTCCACAACGGCAATGAGTTCACTGTTGCCGCGGGGCATGTTGGGCTCGGCGGGAACCAGTTCGTCGTCGGTGTCATGGGCAATCGGCAGGTAAAGCGAGAACGTGGTGCCGGCGTTTGGGGCACTCTCCACCGTGATCGCGCCGCGGTGCGCCTCGACAATGCCGTGCACGACGGAAAGTCCGAGCCCGGTGCCTTGCCCGACCTCCTTGGTGGTGAAAAAGGGATCGAAGATGCGCTTGCGGGTTTCTTCATCCATTCCGTGGCCGGTGTCGGCACAGCGCACGAGGGCATAGGAGCCGGGGGTAAGATGGCGAAACGTCGCTGCCGTTTCGGCGTCCAATTCAACTTGGGATAGAGTGAGTCGCATTGTGCCGCCCGTGGCGTGCATGGCGTGGGCGGCGTTGGAACCGAGGTTGAGCAGAACCTGGTGGATTTGCGTGGAGTCCGCTTGCACGCGACCGCAGGGGGCTTCGGTATCGATTTCGATTTTAATGGTGGTGGCGACGATGGAGCGGAGAAAGCGCCGCGCATCGGCGAGGATTTGCGCGAGGTTGACGGCGACTTTCTCGCTGTCGGCTTGGCGACTGAAAGTGAGAATCTGTTCAACGAGTTCGCGGGCGCGCATACTGGCCTCGCGGGAGGAGGCGAGATAGGCGCGGGCGGGATCGTCCTGGGCGAGGGTATCGAGGGCGAGGTCTTGGTAACCGAGGATGCCGGTGAGGAGATTGTTGAAATCGTGGGCAATGCCGCCGGCGAGCGTGCCGAGAGTTTCCATTTTTTGTGCTTGGAAGAGTTGGCCTTCCAACTGACGGCGCGTCTCCTCGGCATCACGTCGGCCGGTGATGTCTTGGAAGGCGCCGTAAATGCGTCGAGCGCGACCATCGACTACTTGACCACGGCCGAGCACGCGCACCCAGAGTGGGTGGCCGCGTGCGGTGGTGAAGGGGAGTTCGAGGTCGAAGCCGGTGCCATCGCGGACGGCTTGCTCCATGGCTGCGGTGAGCCGGTGGCGTGCTTCGGGAGGATAGAATTCAAAGAGCTTGGCGAGCGAGGGTTCGTAACCGAGTTCGACTTCGTGGATGCGAAACATTTCGGGCGACCAAGTGAGGCGGGCGGTGGTGAGATCCCATTCCCAAGCGCCGATCTGGGCAAGGCGACTGAGTTGGAGAGACATTTCTTCGCCGTGGCGCAGGCGTTCTTCGAGTTCCTTGCGCTGGGTGATATCCGTCTGCGTGCCGACCATGCGAATGGCGCGGCCGCTCTTGTCGTGCGCGACGACTTTGCCGCGGTCGAGCACCCAGACCCAGTGGCCGAGCTTGTGTCGCAAGCGGTATTCGCACTGATAAATGGGCGTGGCTCCGTTGAGGTGGTCTCGCACGGATTTTTCCACGAAGGGAATATCGTCGGGATGCCCGTAGTCGCGCCAAACTTGGTGGGGGGGCAACTCTTGCGGTGTATAACCGATCATTTCCGCATATCGCATGTCGCGGTAAGCAAGGCCGCTAGCAATGTCCCAATCCCAGACTCCGTCACTGGTGCCGTGGATGGCGAGTTGCCAGCGTTCTTCCGTGATCCGCAGTTCTTCGCGTAGCTCTGTCGCTTCTGTGATGTCGCGATCAAGCCCGATGAGGCGTGTCGGCAAACCATCGCGGCCGCGTTGAAGAGTGCCGAGTGCTTCAATGTGGCGGACTTGGCCATCGGGACGACGGATGCGAAACGTATTATGGTAAAAAGGAGATTTGCCGCTAATTGCATCACGGATGCACTCTTCGTCACGGACAATGTCTTCGGGGAAAACGCAATCGTGCCAATCGCTGGGCGCGCCAGTAAAATTTTCCCGGGTGAGACCGTAAATTTCCAACATGCGATCATCCCAGATCATTTGCCGGGTCGTCATGTCCATTTCCCAAACCCCGTAGCCGGTCGCTTGGATGGCGAGTTGGAGTCGGTCGTTCAGCGCGGCCATTTCGCGTTCGCGCGCGTCTTCGTCGGTGACGTCGCGATCCATGCCGACAACGCGCGTGACTTGACCTTGCGCGTCACGGCGAATGACGCCGTGAACTTGAAGATGTCTTCTCTCGCCATCGGCGCGCACGATGCGAAATTCCGCATCAAATACGTCCTCGGCGGCGAGTGCGTGGGCGAGATTTTTCTCAAAGAGGTCGCGGTCGGCCGGATGGATGCGCTCCTTCCAGGCGGTGACGACGCCCGGAAAGTCAGCGGGCAGATAACCGTAGAGCGCGCACTGGCGTTCGTTCCAAATCAGTTTGTCCGTTGTGGTATTCCAGTCCCACACCCCATAGCCACCGGCATGCAGAGCGAAGTCGAGTCGCTCAGTGGTTTTACGGAGCTCTTGCGTGCGGTCGTTGACTTGTGCCTCCAGGGAGGAGGCCTGTTGTTGCAGGCGGTGGAGCAAGTCATCGCGAGATTTTTCCGCATCGCTGCGGAGTTGGCCAAGCATCTCCATGTGCCGGAGCGTGAGGGTAAGCATCCCGAAGACCACCGTGCCGCAGATTCCCGCCAGCAGCAGGCTGGTTTCAAGGAGTTGGGGGGCGAGCGGGAGATACCACCAATTCACCAAAAGATAGAACAGGATGGGCAGGAGGAAAGTGATGCCGAGCAACCCGCGCGCCAAATAACCGAGCTGGTGTTGCCGGGAAAAAAGTTGGAGCAGGGGCCGGTTAATTTGGGCACCGATCAGAGCGGTGCTCAGTCCGATCAACGCCAGACTGCTTCCCACGGCCATCCGGGTGAGTGGACGGGTTTCCGGTAGCGTCGCACTGAGCAAATTGAGTGTCGCGATACACAGCACCGAAAAGCCGAGCCAATGGGACAGACCAAACCACTTGCCCGGCTTGTTGCTGAAGGTGAGCAAACCGATGGCGAGAAGCATCAAGGGCAGTGCCGTGCCCGTCGGCAGTTGCGGTATTTTTGGCGGAGCCGATCGAGGGAGCGTATAGGCAAGACTTGCCAGATCGACCCCAAAGACGATGCGCACAAAAATCGCGGTCGCGAGAACCCACACGATTAGGGCGAGTGCATGGGCGACGAGCGTTGCCTTGGGGGAACTGCTGAGTTGGCGCAACAGGAGCGCGGCACCGCCAACGACGAAAAGGAGCGCCGAATTCGGGTTAATTGGCCGCCAGCCGGGGTGTAGGCTGCGCAGAACGTCGCTCTCCAGCCACCAACCCAATAAGGAGAGCACTCCAATGGAGATGGAGCAGAAAGTAGCGATAATCGCAAAACGACTCAGGGGGCGGTCGGAAGTTGCAGCCACGGAACGGTAAGGTGCGGTTTTGCCTGACGCGCGGCAACTCTTATGAACCAATTTTTTCGACACCAACCAAGCGATGGGAAAGCGATTAAGTTGCGCATCTTCGTGACGATGGGTGGACCTGTGCACCTCGGACTCCGCCTGACGTGTAATTTCACTAAAGTTGTCACGCCTTATGCCGATTTGGTTCACGCCCTATGAATAAGAAATTATTTTTCGTTTTCCTTGTCGCACTCGTCATGGGCTCTACGTCTGCACTTGCGAATGAGAGCTTTGAGGCCCCAGTGCCAGTCCGCATGGTGCCACCGAAATACCCACAAGATATGCGTCGTGATGGGACGAGTGGCATCGTCACGGTCAAATGTCTGATTGATGAGAAGGGGAATGTCACCGAAACCTCCGTCGAACGCGCCTCGAATGACGCCTTTATCCAACCGGCGTTGGAGGCCCTGCGAAAGTGGAAATTCAAGCCAGCCAAGAGAGGCGGCAACCCCGTCGCCCTGCACGTCAGTATTCCGATTCAATTCAATTTGAACACAGATTAAGCGGTCGCGATTCACCCTTAGCCCACTGTCACTTTTATGTCTCTAGGAACCATGACTATCGGGCGTCGTATCGCCCTCGGCTTTACACTCGTTTCGCTGCTCCTTGGCACGGTGGCGGTCATTTCGTGGGTCGCCCTCGGCGAGTCCGGACGCAAACTCACGGACTATGCCGGCAGCGCGCTCGAGACCAACACCGCCGCCGCCCTCACGACCGCGATGGTCGAAGTGAAACTGCAGGTGAATGAATACCTCGCCGATAGCACGCCCGCTCGCGTTCTGGAATACCGCAACGCCAAGAAGAAACTCGACGAAAGCCTCGCGCTGGCAACCGGGGTGATCACCGATCCGGTCCGCGCCGCCAAAGTTGTCGAAGCCGCGCGCTTGATCCAACAATACGACCAAGTATTCCAAGAAATCATCGACACCACGGCGAAACTCAACGTCTTCGTGGCCGACCAACTCACCCCTAGGGGCAACGAAATTACCGCTGGCCTTCAGCAAGTGCTCACCGATGCGCGAGGCAATGGCGACATGAACGGCGCATTTAAGGTTTCAAATGCGCTCAAGGCCTATTTCGAATGCAGCAGCCTCGCCAACTCATTCCTCCTCACTTCACGGGCAGACTATGCTGAGGGGGCCAACCGGAGTGTTCGCCTGGTCGGCACATCGATTGTCGCCATGCAACAAGACCAAATCGAACTGGTGAAACTCGACGCCACCTTGCAGGACGAAGACAAAGATGCCCTGCTGCGCAACCTCGCCGGGGCCACGGCCGGCTACGCTCAAGCACTGTCTGAAATCATCGCCAGCAAACAGGCCCGCAACGGCCTCATTGCCCGCCTCGACAAGATCGCGCCGGAATTCACCAACACGCTCCTCATGGTGAAAAATTCGGTCATCGAATTTCAAACCACCCTTGAAAAGCGCATCCGCGCCGAGCAACGCAGCAGCGAATTGCAAGTGCTGGCCAGCACCGCCGGTGGCGGCCTCGTCGGTATCATCGCCGCCTGGTTGGTCATCCGCAGCATCAAGCGCCCCATTTCAAAAATCGCCAACCAACTGGCTTCCGAATCCGCTCAGACCCATGAGGCTGCGCTCAGGGTCGCGGAAGCGAGCCAATCGATGTCAGACGGTGCGAGCCGCCAAGCCGCCTCGCTTGAAGAGAGCAGTGCGTCGCTCCACCAGATGGCGAGCATGACGACGCGCAACTCCGAAGGCGCGCAATCCGCCAAAGCTCTCGCCGCCGAAGCCCGCGCCACCGCCGATGCCGGCGCCCGCGATATGACTGCCATGCGCGGAGCGATGAGCGCCATCCAATCTTCCAGCACCGAAATCGCGAAGATCATCAAGACGATCGACGAAATTGCCTTCCAAACCAACATCCTCGCGCTCAACGCCGCCGTTGAAGCTGCGCGCGCCGGTGAAGCAGGAGCAGGCTTTGCCGTCGTCGCCGAAGAAGTGCGCAATCTTGCCCAACGCTCGGCCCAAGCCGCCAAGGAAACGGCCGCCAAGATCGCCGACGCCTCCGCCAAAAGCGAGCAGGGCGCGCAAATCAGCGGTCAAGTGGCCAGCAGCCTCGACTCGATTGTGCAGAAAATCCGGCAACTCGACGAAATGGTCGGTGCGATTGCCCAAGCATCGCATGAGCAAAGCGACGGGATCGGCCAGCTCAACCAAGCGGTGGCTGGCATGGATCAGATAACGCAGTCCAACGCCGCGCTCGCCCAGCAGTCCGCTTCCTCGGCAGAAGAACTCCAGGGTCAGTCCGCCCAAGTGCGCTCTGCCGTGGCCGAATTGCTGGCGATGGTTCACGGCGCCAAACACGCTGACACAACCGATTTTTCGACTGAGCAGGATTATCAACCAGCCCCGGCTCCCGTCTCGGCCGCGCGCCGCGCCCCGTCCGGAGCCAAGCGCCCACGCGAGAAGGGCAGTCACCGAGCGACCCCCACGTCTTCGGCTCATTTCATTGATAGCTGAGTTGTCTCCGGCAAAACAGGCCTAGCGCGTGATCGTCTTCGGGTGGTCACATTTTTTTGTTGCAGCGGGAGACCTTTGGAACGCGAAAAAACCAGCGTGCTCATGCGCCGCTGGGACAGGTAAAAACCGACTGAATGCTTAGGTCGCCGAGGGCGAACGCTTGCCCGTCCAACGCAGGAGCGGTTGATCGCGGAAAAGCTGGGGGTCGAAGATATTACGCGGATTTGGCAGCGCCGGTGGCGCAAATTGAAAGCGCCCCCACCGATCACGGCGCGCCCCCACAACGCCGAACGCGCTGGCATACTGCGCGTGGCGAAGATTCGGATGCGCGGAGTTCATGGCTGCTTATCGGCACAGGGCGGAGGCAACTTAATGTGATTCGGCACCGCGGGCGCGTTTCGGATAATAGATAATAAAACTAATAAATAAATTGGCATTATAAGGGGAAGATTAGCTTGCCTATGTTTGAGGCTAATAAATATCAAGCATTTGCCTAAGCCTGATTCCCCCCCCCCCCCATGGAATACCAAACACCCAAGCAACTGCCGTTGGCGGTGCGTGTCCTCGCCTTGATGGCGACGGCATGCACGGTCTGCGTTTCACCCGTGATGTTCGCCCAGACTGCACCTGCCGCCACGAAGGACGATGTTGTCACGCTCGCTACATTCCAAGTTACCACGACGGCCGACAAAGGCTATCGCGCCGGTAATTCGGTTTCCGCCACTCGGATTGACACCGCGATCAAGGACTTGCCGTTCTCGATCAGCGCGTTCACTGAACAATTCATCACCGACATCGGCGCGCTCGAATTGCTCGATGTCGTGAACTTCGCTCCCGGTGTGACCAGCGGGGCCAAGGAATTCACCCAGGGGAACAATCGCTTTTCGATCCGCGGTTTTGACGGCGATGTGACGCCGCAACGCAACGGTTTCGTCGGTAATCGCTACGTCGACGCCGCCAACATCCAGCGCGTCGAAGTGGTCAAAGGTCCGGCCTCGCTCCTCTACGGCCAAATCACCCCCGGTGGCACGGTGAATTACATCACCAAGCGCCCGACGAACAAATCCTTCGTCAACGTGAAGGGCCAAGTCGGCACCGATGGTTTCTGGCGCTCCGATCTCGATGTGAATCAAGTCTCCAGCGACGGCCGCATCAAAGTGCGTCTCGTTGGCGGCTACGAAAACGCCATGGCCTGGGCTAAACCCAGCGGCGGCGAATCGTGGCTCGTGGCCGGCGCCGTTGATGTGAAGCTCAGCGAAAACGCCTCGCTCATCGTCGATTTCGAAAGCTTCAACAAGCGCCAGACTCCGCTCATCGGCATGAAGCCGAACATGGCCGTGAGCGTTGCCGCGACCGCGGGCAACTTCGCGAACACCGCGGACCGCGCCCGCGCGCAAGCCTACATCGACGTCGGCAATCTCAACCTCGGCTTCATCAACTACGCGCCACTCCCGAAGGACTTCAACTACGTCGGCACCCAAGACTATCGCAATTCGGACTTTGATTCGATCAATGCCGAATTGAACGTGAAGCTCGGCCAAAACTGGCGCGCTCGTGCCAACTTCGGTTGGAACGATTTCATCATCTCCAACAAACTGACCGGTCTCGCCGAATTCACCATCACGCCCGCCGCCGCTTACCTCGCGACCAAGAATCGCTTCGATTACGTCGCTGAATTGAAGGCCAACCCCGTCGCCGTCTTGGCCGACGCGACCAAGACCACATCGGCCCTCCTGACGCGCCGTAAGCGCCTCGAAGAATCGATGGGTGACTCGCGTTCCTACCAGACCGAAATCACCGGTCTGATTGAAACCGGTGGCATGAAGGTCCGTCCGCTGTTTGGTGCATTTCTTAGCGAAATCAACACCGGTAGCTTCCGGCGCCAAAGCACCGCGACTCCCGCCGTCGGCGTCGCCAACACCGCCACTACGGCCGGCCAACACTACCAGCCGTGGAATTACAACGTCCCGAGCACGTGGGATTACATCTCCTCCTACAATGTGAACGACATTCCGGCGATCGATTCTTTCAACAAAACCAAGGGCGAAGAAAGCGCTCTCTACGCATTAGTCAGCACGACCTTGATGGAAGATCGCCTCATTCTCATCGGCGGTGCGCGTTACAACGAAACTTGGTCAACCAACACCAACTTCCTTCCGACCGTTGCCGCTGTTCCCGGTCCGGCAGTGGTGGGCAGCAAATTCGAGGCGTCCGCGACCACGCCGCAATTCGGTGTCGGTTTCAAACTCCGTCCTGACTTGCTGCTCTTCGCCAGCTACTCGGAATCGTTTTTCATCGAAGACCGCAGCCTCACCTCGTGGAATCCCGCCTACAATCCGCTCCTGCCTTCCGGTGCGGGCAATCCCGTGACAATCTCCACGCCCGCCAAGCCCACCACCGGTGGCGGCTATGAATTCGGCATCAAGACCGATTTCCTCGAAGGCCGCATCTCCTCGACGGTTTCGCTGTTCCATTTGGAACGCGAAAACCGCGTGCTGCGTTTCCGTGAAACCGCTCCTGATGGCACCTTCCCGACG
>JAUXXD010000163.1 GCA_030681265.1 Candidatus Didemnitutus sp.
CTTCCATGAGAAGGCGTGTCGAGGGTAATGTCTAAAATGGTTCACCATTTTGCTGGGTTGCCTTGGGTGGTGGGGGCGGCCGCTTTCCGTTTTGATCAGGCTTCCATACGCACTCGGAGTGGCGGCGTCAATCTGCCGCGCGGTGCAGGGAGGAATCCAATGCTATCCGGGAAGAGGCGGGCGCTGCCTACTGGTTAACGCATTGCCGGGTGGCATGCTGGCGCCAGATCGCAGTCGCCCAAGGACGTGATCTTGAGGAAAAGGAAGTTAGGCGGCGAGCGCGAGGGGTTGGTAGGTGGAGTTGGTTTTCCAGAGGGCCAGGAGCGTGACGGCGAGCTTGCGGGCCACGGCGATGACGGCGCGTTTCTTGGCGGACTTGCCGCCGCGGGCGGCGATGCGTTCGCCCGCTTCGCGCAGGCGCGAGGGCGGACCGAAGGGCCCGAGGATGTAGTGGGCGCAATTGACCAGCAGGCAGCGCAGCTGCTGGTGGCCCGCTTTGGTGATGGGCAGTTGTTTGTCGCTGGCTCCGGATTGATCGCGGCGGGGCACCAGCCCGAGGTAGGCGCCGACGTCGCGGGTGCAGGGGAAGCGCGCGGGCGATTCGACGGTCAGGACAAAACACAGGGAGGTCAACGGGCCCACGCCCGCGATTTGCTGCAAGCGCTCGGTCATCGGATAGTGCTCGGTGGCGAGCGTGGCCAGTTGCGCATCGAGCTGCTTGAGCTGGGCGTTGAGCGCGTCGATGGTCTGCAGGAGCGGCTCGACTAGGGCGCAGGTGGCGGCATCGGCGCGGACGCGGAACTGGCGCACGAACGCGGTCGCTTTGATGCCCCGGGCTACTTGCAGTCCCAGACTCTTCACGAGGAAGCGCACACTGTTCATCTGGTTGACGCGGGAGCGCACCAAGGCCTCGCGCACCTTCAGTTGCACCAACGCGCGCTGCGTGGCCTCGCTGCGGTGCTTGACCGGACTGAGCAACACCGGATCGGCGCGGCCGAGCCGGGCCAGCATCCGCGCATCCGCTTCGTCGCACTTGGTCAGGCTGGTGGAGATCGCCCGCAGCTTGCGCGCATTGGCCACGATCACGTGGTGCCCGCGCGCCTCCAGCAGCCGGCTGACCCACGGACTGTGCGTGCCCGTCTCCATTACGAACAGCGCCCGAGGATAACGCTGCGCGAAGGCCGCGAGGCACTCGGAGGTGTTCACCACTTCCAACTCGGCGAGAATTTTGCCCGCCGCACTGAGGACGCATACCGCATGACGGCGGTCCCCGAGATCGATTCCAATCGTGATCTGTTTCGCGTTCATAAAGACGTAGATTATCCGTCTCCCGCTCACACGCGAGACGCTCTACGCCTTCTCATTCCTACT
>JAUXXD010000174.1 GCA_030681265.1 Candidatus Didemnitutus sp.
GAAATCTACCGCCAGCCGGAGAATCAGCGGGCGGATGCCCGGTATGTGCTGGAGACGCTTCAGCGGCTGGAGCGGGCGAGCCAGGACCTGGTGGGAGACTTTTCGGTGCTCAGGGAGCGGTTCACCGAGCTAGCTCGGGACATTGCCCGGCAGCATGGAACCACATCAAGCCGGCGCGGTGACGTGCTGCGACTGGCCCTGGACGGTGAAGACGCGCTGCGTAAGACCCCGATGGGCGAATCGTTCTATGGATTCTGGCGCATGGTGGCGTCCAGTGAGCGGGACGAGTTTATCGCGATGGTGGAGTCCATCTACTCCACCCCGGATCTCCCGGAGGCGATGCGCAACCGGCGGATGTTAGAGTCCTTGTTGGATTCTTTGCGCGAACAAGGCCAAGTAGTCTTGGACGCCAACCGGCAATTGACCCGGCAACTGCGCCGAGCACTCGACCGGGAAGATATTGAGACACGCCGAATCATGGCCGCCCGGATGGGGGAAATCAGGCTTCTCTTGCTGGGGCATCCGGTGGAGTTGGAAGACCTGTCGGGAATCGAGGTCGATGAATCGGTCACGGTTTGCCTGCCGGTCGACCGCCCTCTCTACGAGCCGGCTGAACCGGTGGTTGTCGATACCGAGTTTCAGGTGGCGTCCCCCGCTGACCTACGGAAGGCCGCCGAGCAGATTGCGGAAGCCGGAATCATCGATTTCAAACGGCTGATCGCCAATATTCGGGATTGTCTCGTGCGCCCAGGCCGGGGCACGGGAGTTCTGCTTTCCACGGTGGTGGAGGCCCACCCACCCCGGGAGGGATTGCTCGATTTGTTGGGCTATCTCCATCTTGGAAAACTTCTGGGCGATGACGCCCAAGTGATGGACCAGCAGGTGTTCCACTGGGCCAACAAACATGGCCGTGAGGTGGTTTGCCCTGACGTCTTCTATATCTCCGTCGACTCCCTCAAACCATGAGCATTGAAACGCCTGCGTTCCTTCAAACCCCCGATTGGCAGGTCGCTGCCGTGAATCTGCTGCAAGGTCCCGTGTTCGAACACGAGGGCGAACGCTGGAGGCGAGTCAGCCATGGTAAAGCCGACCTCAACGGCTACTTCCGGCAGATTGGGCTGCGCGTCATTGTCGATCCGGTAGAGGGTTACGCCTATCTAGAACAGTTGCCCGAGGATGAAATGCGCGATCTGCCGAGGATCGTCCGCAGGCGTCAGCTTTCCTTAGGCGCCACCATCTACGGTTTCTTCCTGAGGCAAGAGTTAGACCGCGCGATCAAGGACGACCCGAATGTCACGCGGGTGCGGAGAAATCTCCGCCAAATCCGGGAACTCGTGGCGGAATTCTTCCCCGCGACGAACAATGACTCGGCTGACCGCAAAGTGGCGACGGGTTATCTGACTGATCTGGCCGAGCTGGGATTTGTGAAGCGTATCGCCGAATCAGGGGACGGAAACGAATCCGAGTATGAACTCACCCGGCTCCTGCGCGCAAAGTTCAATCCGATCGCGGCAGAGCAGTTCCTCGAACGTATCAAGAGCCACCTCGCACGCCGCCAAACCCGTTCCTCCCATGAATCTGCTTGAGAGCATGATTACCGAAAATGTCACCGGTGCCAATGGGGGGCGCAAACGGAAGGGACTGCGGCTTTGGCGCGCGGAGGTGCTGAACTGGGGCACGCTCGGAGAGAACGTGGTTCATGCGGCGGACCTGCGGGGAGACTGGCTGTGCATCACAGGCCGGAATGGCACGGGCAAGTCCACCCTGGCCGATGCGATCATCACGGCGTTTCCGCCAGCGCGGATGCGAATTCACTACAACGCCGCCGGCGGAGCGAAAAACAAGAAGGAGCGCACAACGCTCACTTACCTTCGCGGGTATTACGGGCATGAGCAGGACCAGACCGGGAAGGCTAAGCCGTCGGCCTTGCGCAATCAGCCGGGCACACTCACCGCGATCCTGCTCCAATTCCATGAGGAAGGCACGGCTCGCTGGGTGACCTTGCTGGTGCTCGGAACGTTCACGGCCAGCGAGGAGGAGCAATGGCTCTATGGCATCATCGAGCAGAAGGCCGACCTTGAAATCGTGAAAGGCAAGGAGGACTGGGACGCGAGGGCCAAGCGCCTCAGAAAGATGGGTTGGCATCTCACCGCTGACCCCGGCCCGTATCGAGAGCGGCTGCGAACAGCCCTGAGGATTCCGTCGGACAAGGCGATCAGCACGTTTGTGCGCACGGTGGGACTGAAAGACATCGGGGACGTCAATGAATTCATTCGGACCAGCATGCTCAGCGATGTCTCCGTCCATGAGCGCTACGTCGACCTGACCAAGCACTATCAAAAGCAGTTGGAAATCGACGCGGAGATTGAATCCACCCGGGCGATGATCGAAGTGCTGAAACCTCTTTCGACCCTCGTGCCCCGGCATCGCACGTTGGTGGAGCAATTGAATCGGCGGCCTGAGCTGGAGAATGCGGCCCGGTGGCGCATCAATGCTGACAAGACGACGGTGCTGGAGCGGCTGGCGGCTCAGGAGCGCGAGCATATCCTAGCGTATGCCGGGAAGGTCACGGCTGCCAAAGACGAAGTTAAACGGATTGAGGGTGAACTAGAGCGACTCACGGAAAGCGAACCGGCCAAGCGTGCCGCTGCCCTGACGGCTGAAACCCGTCGTTTGGCCAGCCTGCGGCGGGAAGTGGAGGCGCGCCTGAACCAGCTACGGGGGGCTTTGAGCGTCATAGGCCTCAAGATGCCAACCGATGCGACCAGTTTCGCTGAGCTGCGAACGAAGCTTGAGCAACTGGTCAAAGAGGCTGACTCCAACGACGAAGAAAGAGGTGACGCGCTCGCTACAGCGAAGGAAGCCGTGCGACGTCTGCAGGTGCAGAGAAATGAACTACAACGGGAGATTGACGAGATGGAGCGATCCAATTCGCACCTCCCGGCCGATGATCTGATGCGGCGGGCCGAGATTGCGCAGGCAGTTGGCCTGCGGCCCGCCGATCTTCCTTTCATCGGAGAGCTGGTGGACGTTGACCCTGCACACAAGGAATGGCGCGTGGCGTTGGAAAAACTCATGCGCACGTATGCGCGGCGGATTCTGGTTCCGGCGGACAAGTTCGGGGAGGTCGCCGCGTATGTGAACAAGACCGACTTCGTCAACGCGCGCATCCGGCTGGAACGCGTGCAGCCGCGGACCATGCGGTTCACCATGTCAGAACCCGATCCACGTCGGGCCTACGCAAAGCTCAAGATCAAGCCCAACACCCGGTTTGCCGACTGGCTGCACAACGCGCTCACGACGCAGTATGATCACGTCTGCTTTACCTCCGTGAAGGACTACGAGCGACACCAGGGGGCCGCGATCACGTTGGAGGGACTACTCAAGGGGAAGGCCGACTATCACGAAAAGCGGGACGACATCCGGATTCGAAGCGCTCGCGACTACTTTCTCGGTTGGGACAATGAGGAGAAGGTTCGATCGCTCAAAGCGGAGCGAGCCGAGCTGGACGAACGTCTGACGGAGGCGGCGAGGACCGTCGAGTCGCGCCGCAATGACAAGGAAACCGTCAAGCAGCGGCGGGACCTCGCTTTCGAGATTAACACGCAGGTCACCGAGTTCCGTCAGATCGATCTGGGGGCGGTCAATCGCGAGATGGCCGAACTCGAAAAACAGCGTCAACAATTGGCGCACACCGATCCGGATGCTGCGAAGGTGGAGAAACAACTGGCCGACTTAGCCGAAGCCAAATCGTCCCAACAGAAGGAGGCGGAGGATGCCGGCACAGAGAAAGGCCGTCACGTTAAGGAACTGGAGAATTTGACCAGCGCACTCAAGGATATCGACGATTGGGAGGCGGAAGTGGCTAAGCCCAACGAGGCAGACATGCCGGAGGTAGCACGGTTCTTTTCTGTCGAGGTGCCCGGGGTGGCCAAGCTCCTCGAACGTTGGGGCCAGGCGGTGGAGAAGCGAGTCGGTGAGCACTTCGACGGCATAAATGAAGACCGGCATCGGGCGGCGCTCGAAATCAAGGGCGTGATGACCACGTTCATTTCCAAGTTTGCGAATGAGCGTAAATCACTCGTGGCGGAGCTCGATGCCGTGGATTCATTTTTGGAGCACCTCCGCTACCTTGAGGACGACCGTCTCGCGGACTTGCAGGAACGCTTCCGCAAGAACCTCGAAGACAATCTTGCCCTCCATGTCACTCAATTGAAGAGCGAGTTGGAGAGCCAGGTGGGTGAGTCGGAGCGGCGCTTGAAAGAGATCAATCGCATCCTCGACCTAATCCCGTGGGAGGGACAGCAGGTGATCCACATCCTGCCGCGCGCGAATCCGCTGATCGAGATCAGGCAGTTCAAAGAACTGCTGTCCAACGCGAGCGCGCCGTTGCTGGCCCCGACGACGGAGCAAAAGCTTTCCGCTTTCGCGGCGGTGAAGGAGCTGATCGCGTTTCTTGCCGATGAGAATGTCCGCAAGATGGTGTTGGACGCGCGGCACTGGCAGCTGTTCGCGGTCGAGCTGCGCGACCTGAGCGTGGAGGACGTCACCAAGCAACGGCGGCTCTACATCGAGAACACGGATGGACTGAGCGGCGGGCAGAAAAACAAGCTGTCCGTCACGTTGCTCGCGAGCGCGTTGGCGTTCCAATACGACATTGCCGGCACTAGGGCAACCCCCGGCACGTTCCGGACGGTGATCATTGATGAGGCTTTCGCCCGGCTGGATAGTGAAAACGCCCGGTATGCGTTGGAGCTGTTCAAGAAATTCGATTTCCAGTTGGTGCTAGTTCATCCGTTGGACGGCACCGTGCGAATCGCTGAGGACTATGTGCAGGGGTTCCTGCTCGCGACCATTCGGGATGACCGGTATTCGGCCCTGACGAGTGTCCGCATCGAGGAGTTCAAACGGATGGTGGAGGAAGCCGAAGCCGTGGAGCCAACCGACCGGAGGAAGCCACGGTGATCGGTCCCGCTGATATCACGGCCTGGGCGCTGGCCAACTATGCCGAATTCTTGCGCTCAATCATCGATGGGAACTCGATCTTCCCGATGCGCCGGGATCGATTGGGTCGAGTCGCGGCTAGCGAGGACCCGGCGGCCTTCGCGCGGATTGTCGCACCACTTTGGGAAGGCTCCAAACAAGTGCGGGGCGTCGGTTACACCGTTGTCCTTGAGCCTCGGCAGCGGCGCGCCCGCGCGTTGCAGAACGAGCCGGTCGCCGTGGTCATCGAGTCCGAAGACGACTACCTCGCCCTCACGGGAAAGGCTAACGAAGTGTCCGCGTTTCGGACGGACATCGAAATTGTTCGGCAACGCCTTCCAGCCGCATTGGGGGAGCTACGAAAATCCCCCACGGTAGTTGTGGCCAACGGAGGCAGTTGGCCCGGAATCGTCGAGGTGGCGCAGTATCTGCGGGATCATCCACGGCCGGGCTGCTACGTGCGGGCGTTGCCAGTAAGCGTTCCGACCAAGTTCATTGAATCCCACCGGGAGGCGATTGAGACGGTGCTCATGGCTCTGCCCGAAAGCGGCTATGACCCTGTTCAGCGAAGCTTCGCGGCGCGTTGCGGTTTCCAGGAGGAGTCCCCGGCTGTGCGGGGGCGTTTCCTTTGTTCCGAGGCGCGCGCGGCCTGCGGGTTCCCGGTGAATGATGTCGTCTTGCGGGTGGAAGACTGGGCTCGGTTAGGGGTCCCCGCATTCGTGAAGGTGGTGATTTGTGAGAACCGGACTAACTTTCTGGCCCTACCGCCAATTCCCGGGGTGCTTGCCCTGTGGGGTGAAGGTGGCGCGGCAGCAGGATTGTTACCGCGATTCCCGTGGTTGCGGGATGCCAAGGTGGTCTACTGGGGGGATATCGATCCCTCGGGGTTGGGTATCCTGGCCGGACTTCGCCGGTCACTGCCGAAGGTGCAGAGTATCTTGATGGACGATGCGACGCTGAATTTGCACTCCGCCAAATTGCTACCGGCAAAGCGTCCGGTCGGCACCATTGATTCCAGTCTCCTGCGGGAGCCTGAGCTGAAGGCCTACGAACAGATTCTCGAACCTCCCCTCGGTATTGAGCAGGAGAAACTGCTGTTCCGGGACTGCTTGGAGGTGCTGGCACAAGCACTGAACACTCATGGGTAACGTCACCAACTCGGAAAATTGGAGCGCACGGGCGCGCCTCATCTATATTGAACGCATCGCTTACTGGCGAGGCTCGCTCCGTCGGGCCGATATCAGCAAGCACTTCGGAGTTTCCGTGCCCCAGGCGTCGGCGGATATTGCCGAGTATCTCCGGCTGAATCCGGGAAGCCTCGACTACGACCGCAGCGCCAAGCGCTATGTCGCGGCGAAGGACTTCGCTCCCAAACTGTGGAAGCCGGAAGTGGATGATGGCTTTGCCTTCGCCCAAGGGGGCGAAGCATCCAACGAGGACCGCGTGGCGAGGATCGACCTGCCGAACCGGCATGTATCTCTCCCGGTGCTCCGCGCGGTGGTGCGGGCGGTCAGCGAAGGCGAGTCGTTGCGGATTTACTACTATTCGGTCAATTCAGGGACCGCGGGCTGGCGGTGGATCACTCCGCGTGCCTTCGCCAACGACGGATACCGGTGGCATGTGCGGGCTTGGTGCTTCGAGGACAAAGCCTACAAGGATTTCGTGCTCGGGCGGATCGACAAAATCGGTGAGGCACAGGCGGCAGAGCCGCTGCCGGTCGATAAGGATTGGGACACATGGGTGACGGTGAAATTCAAGGCGCATCCGGCGTTGTCACCCGTCCAGCAGCAGGCGGTGCAACGCGACTTTGCGATGCGCAACGGTGTCGGGACACTTCGCGTGAGAAAGGCCTTGATGCTTTACACCCTTGTTTACCTCGGGCTCGCGGAGCCCGATGGCACCAAGCACCGGCGACTTGAATTGGTCACCGGCTGATCACCGATTCCAAAGCTTGAACCCATGCTCCAATGACTAAACCAATCGACTTGGTAAAACTGTCCTTCTGCGGCCCCAGCGACGTCATGAAGGAGATCACTATCGCGCAAGAAGTCGTGCAGCAGTGGAATTTGCATCACGGCGAGGCGCGCGGCTTCTGGATCAAACACCAGCACTGGTCGTCCGACAGCCATCCCGAGATGGGCGCCCGCCCGCAAGCGATCATCAACCGACAGATGATCGACGATTCCGACATCATCGTGTCGATATTCTGGCAGCGCTTTGGATCACCTACCGGGGTAGCCGAATCTGGCACCGAGGAGGAGATCCGACGGGCCACCCGGCTGGGTAAGAAAGTCATGGTGTATTTTTCTGATTTGGAGTCGGTCGCTGGTCCGGCGGACCGGGCTCAAGCTCAAATGGTCGCGGATTTCCGGAGGAATCTGCGGGAACAGCGACAGGGGCTCTACGGCGCCTTTCCCTCCCGTGATCACTTCCGCAGCGAGTTCACCCGTAATCTCGCCCATGTGCTCAATGAACTGAGACCCCAGGTGACGGCGGCGCCCTCGATTGTCCAATCTAGTCACGGTGACGGAAACGTCCTGATCGGTGGGGGCGTTACCATGTTTGCCCAGCCCCCGGTGCTGAAGACGGTCGTCGAGCGCCGGACCGGCGCGGTGTCATCCGCTGAGGCAAGGCAGCTTCAGCGATGGATCGAAGAACTTGCGGAATCCACCGTGGGCGCGACGCGCGAGCGGGCATTTGGGATGTGGTGGCAGCGCTTCAAGAATCGCTTCGAGGTGGAGAAATATGAGGAGCTAATGTCGACGGCCATGCCCGAGGTCGAAAAGTGGTTTGTCACGCAACGTGCCATCCAGAAGCGAGGCCTGAAGACCAAGTTGCCGGACGATTGGAAAAAGGAGCGCATCATCTCGATCAAGGCGGCTATGCGACAGATGGGCCGGGACAAGGTGGACTACTACCCCGAGATCGCCCAGCGGCTGAAAATCAAAGGGCGGTTCACCTCACTCAACGATCTTTCGCGTAAGGATCTGGAGCGTGTTTACACGCTTGTTCGGCGGGATACCGAGGGCAACTGACACGTGTGGCGTGACGGGTTACGATGGCCATGCCGAAGAACCTATACCGCGACGCACGGTGGCATGAGTTCCGACAACGATGCATGGAACGGGTCAACTATCGGTGTGAGCGATGTGGCCGAGACGGCGTCCTCCAGGTCCATCATCCAGAGTATGAGGCTGGTCATGCACCATGGGAGTATGATCCTCGTTTTTGCGAGGTGCTGTGTCGTGGATGCCATGCGGCGGAGCATGGCATCATCCTGCCCCGCGAAGGCTGGGTAATCGTCCATAGCGATTTGGACGACGGCGTGCCGAGTGATCCGATTCCGTGCGCGAATTGCGAGACGGAGATCAAATGGCATTTCACGGTCTACCACCCGGAATGGGGCGAAGCGGTGGTGGGTTCTGAGTGCGCGGAGAATCTTTCCTTGGGACCGGAGCTGACAGAACTGAAGTCCTACTACCGACGACGAAACACATTTGTCCACTCGCCCCGGTGGAAGCCGTGTTCGAGCGGGTCATGGAGAAACTATGAGGACCACTACGCTTTGGTTTATCGCCGGGGCAGCCAGTTCGGACTGAAGATCGATGATCGTTTCGGCAAGGAACTCTATCCGACGGAAATCGACGCTCGGTTACGGGCCTTCAAAGTCATTGAACACCGACGGCGGCGAGAGAGCGAAAAAGAGGCGACCGGGTCACGAGTTCTGGCGTCGGGGATTCGCTGGATGGAATCCGACAGCACGCCGTAGCGTGGCGCTGGAGAAACATCCGGACCACCAAGAACAGATTCCACCAGGCCGGAAGCCTCGTGCCCATATTCGCCTTGCGGCTTTGGACGTTGCGGCGTGTGGGAGCCAGCCCGTTGAACTGGGGGGACGGTGGACCGGATGAAAGTCAGAGGGATTCGAGTGCGGCGATGTCGTTCAATTCCTCGAGGATTTCGGGGTGTCGTTGCTGGAGGAAGCGTTTCACCTTGGTGTTGTCGAGGAGGCGGCGGAGGTAGCGTTGCGCGGCGCCGAGGTGCAGGGTGTTTTGACCGAACTGGTCTTGGAAAACGCGGAAGTCCCGTTCGAGGCTTTCCATCTCACGTTCCATCCGGGCAATTTCTTCGGCGGAGAGTCCCTTGACCCGTTTGGGTTCCTCGGGCTTGGCGAGTTGATCGCGAGCGGTGCCGACCAGGAGGGCGCGGGCATAGGCGAACGTGTAGTTGTTCCCGCTGACCATGAGCTGGGACATCTCGATTTGGCGAAGCGCTTTGACCTGTTTCAGGATACGCAGAGCGCGTTCGGTGATGGGCTTGTCCTTGAGGATCTGCACCACCTCGGGATGGAGGCCTTCGAGGAGGTTTTTGCCTTGGATGATCTTGCGAACGTCGAGGTCGAGGGCCTCGGCGATTTGCTTTTCGGAGACGCCTCCTTCGAGGGCTTTCATGATCATCCGGTGTTCCTGAATGAGGGAGAGACGGTTGACCTTGTCGTTGTAGGTGAAGGCGTCGTCGTCGGTCGAGACGAGGCACGGAGCCGTGGGGCGTTCCAGCTCTTGGAGGGCTTTGAGGCGGAGGTGTCCGTCGAGGAGGAGGTAGGTGCCTTTGGCGCCCTTCCATGAGAAGGCGTGTCGAGGGTAATGTCTAAAATGGTTCACCATTTTGCTGGGTTGCCTTGGGTGGTGGGGGCG
>JAUXXD010000183.1 GCA_030681265.1 Candidatus Didemnitutus sp.
GTGCGCCAAGGCCGGTGAATGCCGGGACAAACATTACGCCGCCACTGTCCGGCACGCTTTCGGCAAGGCCCTCGACGGCGTCGCTTTGCTTGATCGCCTTGAGGCCGTCGCGCAACCACTGGACGACCGCGCCGCCGATAAACACGCTGCCTTCCAACGCGTATTCCGTGCGCCCGCCGATGCGCCACGCCACGGTGGTGAGCAATTTATTTTTCGACAGCACGGGTTTGTCGCCGGTGTGCCACAAGAGAAAACAGCCGGTGCCGTAAGTGTTTTTCGCCATGCCACGTTGGAAACAGGCCTGACCGAAAAGGGCGGCGTGTTGGTCACCTGCGATACCCGTGATCGGCACGCCGCGCAATGCGGGCACACTCGTCACCTCGCCGAAGGCGCCGCTGCTGTCACGCACTTCCGGCAGCACGCTGCGCGGGATGCGCAGGAGTTTGAGCAACTCGTCGTCCCAGTCGCCGGTGTGCAGGTTGCAGAGCAAGGTGCGCGAGGCATTCGTCGCATCAGTCGCGTGCACAGTGCCGCCCGTGAGTTGCCAGAGCAGCCACGTGTCGACGGTGCCGAAGGCGAGTTCGCCCCGCGCGGCGCGTTTTCTTGCACCGGGCACATGGTTGAGCAGCCACGCGAGTTTGGTGCCGGAGAAATACGGATCGAGCAGCAGTCCGGTGCGGCGACGAAACAGCGGTTCGACTCCGCGCGTTTTGAGTTTCGCGCACATTGCCGCCGTGCGCCGGTCTTGCCAGACGATGGCGCGGTGCAGTGGCTCGCCGGTTGCGCGATCCCAGAGCAAGGTGGTTTCGCGCTGGTTGGTCAGCCCGACCGCGGCGAAGTCGCGCGCCTTGAGTTTGCCCTGGCGCAACGCGGCGACGGCGGAGCGACGGATCGATTGCCACAAATCCTGCGGCGCGTGTTCCACCCAGCCGGGTTGCGGAAAATGTTGCGCGAATTCGCGCTGCGCCGAGTAGCGCGGGCGACCGCGATGATCAAAAACGATCGCGCGTGACGACGTGGTGCCTTGATCGAGCGCGAGAACAAAACGCGGCATGGCGAACGAGAGCGGAAACGAAGGATGCGGAAGAGCCAATCAGTTTTTCGACAAGCATTTTGCATACCCTCCTGTGTAATGCTACTACCCAGAACAATTCTATGCTTCCTTTAGTGTTGTTGCTCCAATTCCGCAATCCGCCTCAGGAGTTCCGTGCGCTTCTCGGATTCTGGAAGCAATTGAGCAATGTCGCTAGCGGTGACGAAGTCCTTACCGTAGACGGCTGTGCTCAAGGACAACGAAGTAATGGCTGACGAGCTGCTTTGGCCAAGTTGTCCATGGTGTTTTGCGAGCCAGTCGAGGCCGCGATCAGGGCCCTGGCGACCCCACGCGATAAAAACAGCCTCGACCGACTTGCGATAATCTTTGGCGAACTCACTATACCACGGTGACTTTACGAGCCATTCGGCAGCTTCCGCAGGCGAACTCGTCGCCCACTGGTTTAGTGCGATTCGAACGGGACTCACATCAAGTAGGTCTGAACTCCGAAACCGACAACTCCGCGCAGCTGCGATGGCCGCAAGCGGATCGGTGGCTGCCCAATCTGAGAAGAGGGCCATTTCCAGCGTTTCACGCTTTGAAGGGTCGCTTACCCGCTGAACCATTAAGTCGAGTGTGAGTTGAGGGTTGCCTCGAAAACTGGTTCCGAGCGTATTTACCAAAGTCCGCACGTCAGCTGAATTCCAGTCGATTTGCTCTGCCGTGGAGGTTGCAAACGGTTCCTCGCGCAACTTGCCCTGCTGGTGTTGGATTTTCGATGTTTCTGCAACACCGGTTTCCCTCCCTTGGGTTTCTGACCGGGCGTCTCTACTAAGATCAGTTGCTAGCGGCTGCTCACTGATTGTGTCTGTTGGCAGAAATAATGATAAACCAACAAGAGCGACCAGCAATGTGATCAGCGCAACTGCGGTGAATGTTGGATTCTTCATTGGTCAATGCGCTCCGATTATATCCATCATCACGGCTGTGGCGTCAGGTCCTTGAATAACTGCGAGTTCGCCCATTAGCGCAAGCTGAGTAACCGCAAAAACGAGATCGTCATCTGTCACGATGTTGCCGACGCCGTCCTTCACGATAATCGTTCTTCCTTTCGCGTTGTTGTGCAGATCCATAGCCTTTTCTGCGGGTGGATTTCCGGGGGCTTCTTCATGAGCGTCTGCGAACTTCTTTGCAAGTTCCTCACCGATGGTAGCATTCATCTTCGCATTCCACAGTGCATGACGAAACGCATCAGCAGCGTTGTTATGGGGGATTTGCTGTCCGGGAACACCGGCGAATAGAGCTGTAGTCTTGGAAGCAGCGAACTGTGCCGCAGAGTAGGCTTCTAGTGCGGCGTTGGGGTAAAGCAAAGATAGCTGAATCTCCGCGAGAGTTTGGGCTTCGCTGCGTGTTGGACCCGTGCTCAGCAAGAAAACACCGAGAACTAGGGAAGCGAAACCTTTCTGTGGTGTGATGTGCTTTGATGTGCCCATCTCGAAAGCTTGCACTGTTAGCACGTTGTTCTCCGCAAGGGAAAGCACCTCTATTTAGGTGTCGTCGTCGGTGGTGTTCCTGGCGGCGCATCGGCAAAGACGCGACCAGAGGACACGGGTGCGGTGCGCCAATTAAACGCGATGGTGAGCGCCCGGAAAACAAACGTCAGCACGACCGCAGTGATCGCGGATTGGTTGGCCGTCCAACCGAGCATCGTTGCGCAAAACACAAATGTAATTGCTCCAGCCAAGGCCGTGAGCAGGTAAAACTGTCCGGGCTTGAACACGAGCGGTTCCTCGCGGACCAACAGATCGCGCAGAATACCGCCGCCCACGGCGTTGACCGTGCCAACGAAAACCGCGGCGGGAGCGGAGAGTCCGGCGAGCAAAGATTTTTGCACGCCGAACGCCGCGTAGGCGCCGAGGCCGAGCGCATCGACGATCGCAATCGGACGCGAAAAATGATGCATCCGTGAACCAAAAAAGATGCCCGCGATAGCCGCGACAGTGATGACTTGGATGTAGGCCGGATTGGTCAGCAGGGGCGTCACGCCGCCTTGCAGAAACAGACCGTCGCGGATGAGTCCGCCGCCGATGCCGGTGACGAGGGCGAGGGCAAAGACGCCGACGACATCGTTGCCGCGCTTGATGCCGGCCAACGCACCCGTGAGTGCGAACGCGAAGGTCGCACCGAGGTCGAAAAAGACGGGAAGCTCAAACTGGCCGCGCAACATGGCAGTGGCGGGAGAATCCGCCGCCGTGGTGCTATTGGCAAGCGCGGGCTCCGAAACTCGCGTGCACGAGTGCGCGCCCTTTCTTCGCCGGAAACGCAGCGCGGCCGCCTACTTTTTCGGCGGCGTGGGCTGCGCTTCGAACTTCACGTTCTGCTCCGCTTCCTTGATGTCCCGCAGAGCGGCTTCAAGGGCGGCACGGTCGGCGGGCGTGTCCTTGATGATCGGTTGTCCGCTCGAAAAATCAATCGTCTTGCCCTCGTTGGCGCCGCCGAGCGGCACGTAGGGTTTATCCAACACCGGACCGACGACCTTGGGTTCGGTCGGTGCCGGCGCGGCCTTCATCGTGGCGCGGCGATCAATCACATACCACAGCACAAACGCCACCGCGCCGAGCAGCAGCACGGCGAGAATCACGATTTCCTTCGAGCGACGCATGCGGGTTTCCGTTGCCTAGTTGCGTTTGACCGAGCGACCTGTCGTGCCAAAGATCAGGCCGACGACCACGCCGATCGCACCTGTCGCCACAATCAGCAACGCTTGCGGCACCTGGAGCGACCAGAAGAGAAAGCGCACGTTGAGCTGGTTCAAATTCTGCGCGGCGAAAATTCCGAGGAGCGCGAGCGCGACCAGGGCGGAGTAGCGGCGGATTTTCATGGGAAGAGGGATTACTCGGCGCCGTCTTGGTCGGTCTGTTTCACGTTGAGCGTGCCCGAACGGATGTGCAGGTCGCGTTGCGGGAAGGGAATCTCGATCTTCGCGTCGCGCAGCGCGCGGTCGATGGCGTAGTTGATCTGGCTGCGGAAGCGGCGGGGCGAGGACGCGAGATCCTGCGTCCAGACGCCCAATTCGAAATTGAGCGCGCTGTCGCCGAAGCCATCGAAAAATAACGCCGGCGCGGGTTCCTTCAACACGGCGGGATCGGCCGCCGCGACGCTCATGATCACCTCGTTTAACTTGTCGGTGTCGGTGCCGTAAGCGACGCTGAAAGGAATGCGGATGCGCACGCGCGGGTCGCTGTGACTCCAATTCGTCACCGTCTGCGTGATGAATTCGCTGTTCGGCACGATGATCGAGATGTTGTCGTTTGTGACGACGGTGGTGCTGCGCAGACTGATCTTCGTCACCCGACCGGCGACTGTCGCCACTTCGACGCGATCACCGAGTTTGATCGGGCGTTCTGCAAGGATGATGATGCCGCTGATAAAATTGTTGGTGATGTTCTGCAGACCGAAGCCCAAGCCGACCCCGATGGCTCCGGCGAAGACGGCAAGTGAGCTCAGTTCAACGCCGATGAAATTCAGGACCACGTAGCCGCCGAGGAGAAAGAGGCCGTAGCCGACGATGCGCGTCACGGCAAATTGGAGCGACGGCTCCATGTTCATGCGGGTGAGGGCACGGGCAAGAAAGACGCGCGTGAACAACCGCACCATGAGCACCATGCCGGCGAAGAGCAGAATAAATTTGCCGATCAATCCGAGCGTGAGCGTGCGCTGGCCCAGCGAGAACACGGGGTGGTTGAGGACATCGACAAACGCCTGGAAGAACGCGTTGAGACTGGGGAAATCCATCGTTGAGCCGAGCCTAGACGAGACGCCCACACCTGTCACGGTCCCTTTCGCCGCGCTTCAACCGAGTGCCAGCGCAATCACGCCCACGACCATGCCGGTGGCGGCCAACAGGCGGCGTTGGGCGTCGGCCTCCTTGAGAAAACGCGCGCCGATCAAGGCACCGAAGAGGATGCTGATTTCCCGCGCCGGCGCGATGTAGCTGACCGGCGTGAAACTCATCGCGGTCAGAATCAGCACGTAGCTGACCGGTCCGAGCACAGCGACGGTCAGCGCCTTCCCCCAATGGAGCCGCCAATCCCGCGCCACCTCCGGCCAGCGCCGCAAGGCGAACGGCGTGAGCAGTGAGCAAATGACAAGTTGCGTGCCGAAGTCGTAGAGCAGCGGCGGCAAACCGAGGTGCGCCACGGCGCGTTGATCCCACACGGTGTAGGCGGCGATGCAGCAACCGCAGGCGAAACCGTAGAGCATGCCTTGCCGCAAATGGCGGCGATCGGCGTGCCACAACGACGTGCCGCCGGTGAGATAAAAGATACACGCGATGATCGCGAGTCCGCCGCCGAGCGCGAGCGGCGTGGGGCGTTCACCGAAAATCGCCACCGCCACGATCATCGAGAGCAACGGCCCGGTCCCGCGCGCCAACGGGTAGATTAGCGAAAAATCACCGGTGCGGTAGCCGCGTTGCAGCAGCAACGCATAACCGGTTTTGCACAGCCCGCTGCCTGCCACGACCCACCACGCGGCGAGCGGCAGGGCCGGCTGTTGCCACCAATAATGGAGCGCCGCGACCGGCACGTAGAGCGCGAGCGAAAACATCCCGCCGAGCCACACAAACGGCAGCCCGCCGCCGGAGCTCTTGGCCGCGAAATTCCACGTTGCGTGCAAAACCGCCGCGACGAGAACGAGGGCAAGCGCGGCGGTGGACATGGGGCGGTTACTTTCGTTTATCGCGACTCGGCGGCGTCTTTACGTAAGTGTCGAGCCACGTCGCCGTCTCCCAAAGCACATGCAGCAACGATTCGCGCGCACGGTAGCCGTGCGATTCGTGCGGCAATTGCACGTAGCGCGACGTCGCCCCGAGCCCGCGCAGCGCTTGGAACATGCGCTCACTTTGAATCGGAAACGTGCCTTGATTGTTGTCGGCCTGGCCGTGAACCAAGAGCAGCGGATCTTTGATTTTGTCGGCGTGATTAAACGGTGACATCGCCGCGTAGATGTCGGGCGCTTTCCAAAAATTGCGCGTCTCGGCTTGGAAACCGAAAGGCGTGAGGGTGCGGTTGTAGGCGCCGCTGCGCGCGATACCCGCGCGGAACAAATCGGAGTGTGCAAGCAAGTTGGCCGTCATGAACGCGCCATAACTGTGACCGCCGACCGCGACGCGTTGCGGATCAGTCACACCACGACGGGCCAGTTCTTCGATGGCGGCGCGGGCGCTGCTGACGAGTTGGGTGACGTAGGTATCGTTGGGTTCGCGTTTTCCTTCGCCGATGATCGGCATCGCCGGATCATCGAGCACCGCGTAACCGAGCAACAGATAAGGCAACGGTCCGCTCGCGCTCACGCGCACGAACCGGTAAGGCGAGGCGCGCACCTGACTGGCGGCGTCGGCACTCTTAAATTCGCGCGGATAAGCCCAGAGCAAGGTCGGCAAGGGACCGGCGGCGGGCTGCCAACCGGGCGGCAGGTAAAGCGTGCCGGTGAGCGTGACGCCGTCGGCGCGCGCGTAGCTGATGAGTTCCTTGTGCACGCCGGCGAACTGCGGAAACGGATTGGCGAACGCAGTGAACGGTTCGCTCGTGCCGCGCGCGAGGTCGCGCACGAAATAGTTGGGCGCGTCGGTGACGGATTCGCGCCGCGTGAGCGTGCGTTGGCCGCTGGCGTCGAGAAACGCGATGAATTCCTCGTAGTGCGGCGCGGCGCTTTGCCACAGACGCGTGGGGCGCAGTGTCGTCAAATCAAGTTGGTCGAGAAACGGGCGGTTGCCTTCCGGCGAAGCGCCGGTGCCGCGCAGGAAAATGCCCGTGCCATCAGCGGTGAAACGCAGTTGCGGGCGACCGAGTGTGCCGCGTTCGAGAATCGGATCACCGGGATGCTCGTAAAGATTTTCGCTCGAGCGATCGAAGACCAGACGCGGCTCGGAGCCCGGTTGCGCAGGATTGAGCAACCACGTGCGAGTGCGACGGGTGCGACGCCAACTTTCGGTGACGAGCATGCGCTGGTCGTCGCCCCAAATCATGCTGCCGGCACGGAGCGCGAATTTCATCAGGCTTTGCGGTGCGTCGGTGAACGGCGCGGCGAGCATCAGGAGTTCGTCGCGCACCTTGGCGTCGCTGGTGGCGTCGCCACCGTCGCGCGCCTCAAACCACGCGAGCGTGGCCGGTGCGTCGTGGCGCCACGTGACTTCGCGCGGGCCGCGGCGCACGGAGTTGAAATCGATGGTGATGCTATCCGCCATCGGCAGTGCCGCGAGCGTGTGCACGAGTTGGCCGTCGCGCGAGTAGACTTCGATGCGTTGGGGAAAACGACTCGCGGGCAGCGCGTAGGAGAACGGACGGTGCAGCGACGTGACGAGGATGAAGCGGCCATCGGGCGAGGGCGATGCTTCGAGCAAACCACGCAGACCGAGCGGATGCGTCGAACCGTCGAGACCGACGCGCACGAGTTCGGCGGTGCCGTAGTATTCGAATTCCGCTTCGTCCTGCGGACCGTTGAGCAAATCGGTGTAAGTGCGCGCGGCGGCGCGTTTGCCGGTGGATTGTTGCGCAATGGGGCCGAGCGTTTCCACGGTGCGCGCGGGTGGGGCGCCGTGGTCGCGCGGAATCATTTTCACCAGCAAGGTGTCGCGATCAAGCCAGTCGACGGGATTGCCGAGCACGCCGTTGAGTTGCGGGCCGGTGAGGGCGCGGGCTTGCGCGGCGGCGACATCGACGATCCAGAGGGCGCCGGGATTTTCGCCGACAAAAACAACGACGGAAAGGTGACGGCCATCGGGCGACCACGCGACGTGGGCGAAACGCGCGTGGGCGGGAAAACCGGCGACGGGTAACTCGCGACCGTCAGCGAGGAGCTTGAAGGTGAGTTGCGTGAAATCGGTGGCGCGATTGCTGGTGAGCGAGCCGGGATTGAAGCGCACGCCGGCGAGACGCAGTTCGGGCGCGGCAAGTTCGGCGATAGTCGGGGCCGGTGAACGGGCGAGGAGGAGCGCGCGGTCACGCGAAGGGCTGAGCGTGAGCTCGGGTGCGAGTGGCGCATCGACGATGGCGGCGAGTGCGGCTGCCGGTTGTTGATAGCCTTCCTGTGCGACCGCGAGCGGCAACCAGAAGAAGCACAGAGTGAAACGAACAAGCGTGCGTAGCATTGGCGGAAGTTGAGTCGCGGCGCGGCGGTTGGCAATCGCAGGAAATGAGCGCGGCATTGCGTGGGCGGGGAAAAGTTGAACACTGACCGCTCTCCCCGTGAAGAAGACCGACATCCTCCGCGAATTGCGACCGACGCTGGCGTTGGCGTTTCCGATTATTGTCGGACAGGTGGGGCAGATGCTGATGGGCATCACGGACAGCGTGATGATCGGACGCGTCGGCACGGTGCCGCTCGCAGCGTCGGCGTTTGCAAACAGCGTGTGTAATTTGGTGTTTATCGTCGGCCTGGGATTGCTGCTGCCGGTGTCGGTGTTTGCCGCGCGGGCGCATGGGGCCAAGGAACCGCGCGAGTGCGCGGAATATTTGCGGCATGGTATGGCGCTCGCGCTCGCGATCGGCGGCGCGGTTTTGCTCGTGCTCGGATTGATGGCGACCCAACTCGGACGCTTCGGACAACCGGTGGAAGTTGTGGCGGAAGTCGGACCGTATTATTTGCTGTTGGTGACGTCGCTGTTGCCGGCGTTTTTGCATCAGGTGTTGAAACAATACAGTGAAGCGCTCGGACATCCGTGGGCGCCGATGTTGATTTTGCTCGGCTGCGTCGGGCTGAATGTGGTGCTCAACTGGGTGTTGATTTACGGTAAACTCGGCGCGCCCGCACTGGGGCTGGAGGGTGCGGGGTGGGCGACGCTCGCCGCGCGCACGACGGCGGTCGTGGTGCTTTGGTGGTGGCTGACCCGGCAACCCGCGGTGCGCAACGAATGGCCGCAGCGTTGGCGTGCCGCCTTGTCGTGGCCGCGGCTGCGCGAGATGTTGCACATCGGGATTCCGGTGGGTGGACAATGGCTGTTCGAAGCAGGCGCGTTTTCCGCGGCGGCGTTTATGATGGGCTGGATCGGCGCAGTGCCGCTCGCGGCGCATCAAATCGCGCTGAGTTGTGCGGCCTTCACATTTATGGTGCCGCTCGGACTGTCATCGGCGGTGAGTGTGCGCTTGAGCAAAGTGATGGGCGAGGGACGTCGCGAAGCCGTGCGCCCGATCGGCTTCGGGGCGCTCGCCGCGGGCTTGGTGGCGATGTCGTGTTTCGGACTGATCTTCGCGTTCGGCGGCGGTTTGCTCGCGCGGGGTTTCACGTCGGAAGCCGACGTCGTGGCGCTGGCGACGCAACTGTTGTTGGTCGCAGCGGTGTTTCAAATTTTTGATGGCGCGCAAGTGATCGGTGCGGGGGTGTTGCGCGGCCTGACCGATGTGCGGATTCCCACGCTGATCACGTTCGTGGCGTATTGGATTTTCGCGCTGCCGGGCGGTTACTTGCTGGCGTTCAAGACGGACATGGGCCCGGTCGGCGTGTGGATGGGACTCGCCGCCGGACTCGGTTGCGCGGCGGTCTTCCTCGGGTGGCGCTTCCACCGGCTGACGTGCGCCATTGCCCGTTAACGCGCGCGTTTCGTGCCCGCGGATGGGCCGGTGTCGCAACGGTTGCGCGTGCACGCACGATCCAGTTTGTAACGTAATACGTTACAAGTGGCTTGAGACGCCGCTGGCGGCGGCGCGGAATTATGGCGGTGGTTGGCATGGCGATTGCAAAACGGAAGGTGCGACACGGGTCGCGCGTTCTTTACCAATTTGCCGCAGGATCAGTGGCACGGGAGATCACCCGCGTCCCCAAACCGCAGTTTCACCGTCGCAACCGGATCGGTTGGGGCGGTGGGAGCGCCCGGCATTTTGCCGGGCGGAACAGAGAGGAAAATAACATGAAAACTGTGTCTAAACTGATCCTGTTAGCAGGCCTGATCGGTGCGCCGTTCGCCTTAAACGCGAAGACGCCCGAGCAGGCTTATGTCGAGTCGTTCCAGGGACGCTCCGATATGCCGGTGCCGATTTCGGTGGTTTCCCCCGTCATCGCCCATCGTCATGCGGGACGAACCATCGTCGTCGAATTCATCGTCGATGGCTCCGGGGTGCCCCGCGAAATCGCGTTGCGCCATGGAGCGGAAATGCCGGCGACGCTGGCCGAGCCGATTGTCACGGCGCTGGCGCAGTGGAGATTTACTCCCCTCGTCCGCGCCGGAGCAGCGGTGGCCGTGCGCATGGCCGTGCCAATCACCATCCACGCGGAGCTTGCTCCGCAGGGTATGATTGCGACTCGCTAACCCATCCCCATCGGGCCGCCTCCTTCATCGGGGGCGGCCCTTTTTTGCACAAGAAACACTGGCGGCGGGCGACCCGCGTCGGTCGCCCGTGCGGTGCGGTCATTTTTGCTTCGCCGACGAGGGCGTGCGCGCGATGTCGCTCTCGACCACACGCATCTCGCCGAGATCGACGGACGCCTTGTCAATGTTGAAGCGCACGCGGCCTTTCGTGGTCGTGCCAAAATAGGGTGCGGCCTTCGCCAACATCGCGTCGGCCACTTCGGAGAAGGGGCGATTCGTCCGCCGCGGCACGGAGATGAAGGTCGTCCACACCCGCTTCGAGTGGTGACGATGCTTGCGCAGGTCGTGGTAATCGAAGGCGTCGACGACGATCAGGAAAAAGTCGTCGGTGGATATTTCATCGTCGGTTCCTTCCAGGGTGCTCGTGGTGCCTTCGCCACCGCTATCACCTTCGGCCGTCGCGGCGGCTTGACCGGAGGAGGAGTCGTCGCCACCGGAGCGATTTTCCCACGAAGTGAACGCCGTTAGTCCGACGCTGCGCGTGCCGGCGCGCGGGATGAGCCCGTGGCTCCAACCGAGATCAGTGGTGCGAATGGTTGGATTGCGCCAACGGGCTTCGCCGTAACTGACGCGCAAGATGAGTTTGAGTTGCTCGGGGTCGGGCACACGCCCGACGGTGTTAGTGGCCTCGACGAAACCGCGTGTCGCGAGCACGGGTTTCAGGCGTTCGCAGAGTTCCTCGTAGGTGACGTCGGTGGTCGCAATTTCACCGCGCGTGAAGAGGTAGCGTTGCGGCGTGGCGGGCGACACCGGCGCGGGTGGCGGCGGATTGTCTTGGTCCTGCGGTTTGCCGACGGCGCGCAAAATTTCCATCTTGGGCGACTGGGCGTAGTTGGCGGAGGAAATCGAAATATCATCGCGCGGTTTCGGCGTCTTGGCGGCAATGGTCGCCAGCGGAAGGAGCAGGAGCACCGATAAGCATAAAAGTCGCGAAGGCATGCCCACTGGTTAGCAAATTACCGCGTCGCTGACCAGTGGGAGGAATTGCGTAGTCATACGCCAAGGAATCGGCGGCGTGCCGGGTTGAGAAAACAGATTGCGACCGCGCGCAAACGCGTGACGCTCCCGCGGATGAAATTGCTTTCGTGGAACGTCAACGGTGTGCGCGCCGCCCTCGGCAAGGGGTTGCTCGACTGGATCACCGCGTCCGACGCAGATGTGATTTGCCTGCAGGAAGTGAAGGCGACACCCGGCGACGTGCAGGGTGTGGTGTGGCCGAAAGGCTACGAAGTGCTTTGGAATGCCGCGCAGAAAAAAGGTTACAGCGGCACGGCGATTTTCACGCGGCAAAAGCCACTCTCGACCACGCTCGGTCTCGGCTCGCCCGAGCATGACGCAGAAGGTCGTGCCATTACGGTGGAACTCGCCGATTGCTACATCGTCGGCGTCTACGTGCCGAACGCGCAACCGGAGTTGGCGCGGATCGCGTTTCGCCAGGCGTGGGATCGTGCGTTGCTCGCGCACGTGCGCAAACTGGAGAAGGGCAAGCCGGTGTTTTTCTGCGGCGATCTCAACGTCGCGCACGAAGAAATCGATCTCGCGCGTCCGAAGGAAAACGTCGGCAGTCCGGGTTTCTCCGACGAAGAGCGCGCGGGCTTCCGCGAGTTTATCGGCGCGGGCTTTGTCGATACGTTCCGGCATTTTGAATCAGGTCCGGGCCACTACAGTTGGTGGACGTATCGGGCGGGCGCGCGGGCGCGCAACATCGGTTGGCGCATCGATTATGTGATGGCGTCGTCGTCGCTGACCTCGCGCTTGCAACGGGCGTGGATCGAACCCGACGTGCTCGGCAGCGATCATTGTCCGGTAGGAGTGCAATGGCGATGAGCCCGAGCAAACCAATCGACAAGACGCGCGGAAAATTACCGCCGACGTTGCGCATCGGACGTTCCGGGCTGCACGGCTACGGTGTCTTCGCGCGCGACTTTATTCCCGAGGGTGAAAAAATCATCGAGTATGTCGGCGAACGCGTGACGAAGACCGAATCGTGGCGTCGCGAAGATCTGCGCCTCGCGCGACTGAAGCGTGGCGGCGACAGCTGTGTTTACGTTTTCGAGGTCAACAAGCGCTACGACATCGACGGCCGCGTGTCGTGGAATCCCGCGCGGCGCATCAATCACTCGTGCGCGCCGAATTGCGAAGGATTGGATTATAGCGGACGGATTTGGATCGTTGCGCTGCGCGATCTCGCGCCGGACGAGGAACTTACTTACGACTACGGTTTCGATGTCGATGACTGGCGCGAGCATCCGTGCCGTTGCGGGGCGAAGGCCTGCTGCGGTTACATCGTGAAGCGCAGTCTGCGTTGGCGGGTGCGTCGTGTGTTGGCGGCCGAGAGCGCGGCGAAGAAGAAAAAGTAAATGCGGCGATTCGTTTGGAATGTCGGGAGGGCTTGCGCCGTTGGCGACGTTGGCGCAGGCTCGCGCCATGACTCCCGCCGCTGATTTGAAAAAACTTATGCAACGTCCACCGGTGTTGTCGGTGGCTTGTGCGGAAAGCGTCACCGGTGGCCACATCCAAGCCGCGCTGACATCCATCTCGGGAGCATCGGATTATTTTGTCGGCGGTATCACGGCTTACACGTTGGACGAGAAAGTGCGCACGCTCGGTGTGAATCGGGCGCATGCGCGTCGCGCTGATTGCGTTTCGCAACAGGTCGCCGTGGAAATGGCGGTGGGAGCGTGCCGGTTGTTCGATGCGGATTTGGCGTTGGCGACGACGGGTTATGCCGAGCCATCGCGGGCGAAAGGTATTAAAGTGCCGATGGCGTGGTGGGCGATCCATCACCGGCTTGGTGGTGGCAGCGCGGTCGTGATTTCCGGTTGCGTCGAGATCACCGACGAACCGCGCGTGGCCGTGCAACAGCGCATCGCCGACACCGTCTTGCGCGAATTAGTGGCTTATGTGCGCGAACTCCACGGTAAGCGCCGCCAACGGGCGCAGCAGCGCAAACGCGCGGCGAAAAAACGCGCGGCGAAGGAGAAGTCGGGCTAAAGACGGGAGCGCCGACGGCGTGGCCCACAAAAAACCCGCCGTGTGAGACGGCGGGTTGAAGTTTTTGCACCGGCTGAGTGCGGTCGCCCGCGGGACTTAGCGATTCGTCAAACGGGTGACGTAATTGATGAGGAAATTCGTTTCCTCCGGTGGGGTGACCCAATCGCTGAAGAGCAATTCCGGCGTGCGGTGGTTGGTCTTGTAGAATGTGCGATTGGCAACCTCGTCGGGTTGCATGAACCCAGTCTTGACTGTCGCGCCGAAGTAGTAGCCATCGCGGAGTGAGTAGGCGAGGATGTTGGCGCCCTCCGTGAGTTGGCGATTTACCGCTTCGGATTCTCTGCCGCGCACCCCCGCTTGGGCTTTGGCTTCGGCACCGAAGTTGAAGCGGTTCTTCAAAAGCAGGCGCGTGGTGGCCTCGTCCATGATGACGAGCACGGTGTTCTCGGATTTTACGCCGAGTTGAAAACCGAGGGAAGTTTCGGCGGCGCGCAGGAAGACCGGAATGGACCACTTGCCATTCGGGCGGCGGACCAAGGCGACGGCATAGCCGTCCTTGATGCCGAGGAAAATACCCGCGTGCACTTGGTTGATGACGACGATCGCCTGCGCACGCCGCAGCACTTCGACCGGGATGGCGGTCTTGGAGCTCGACTGCATGTCTTGCAGGATGGCCTCGGACGTATCCAACCAATCGATGAGGGTGGCGCGCTTGATTTCGTGCGGCGCATTGGCGTGCAGCGGCAGAGAAACCGCCACGAATGCGGTGAGGATGAGAATGGTGTTGAGAAGCTTCTTCATGATGACTGTGACAGCAAATCGGCTCCATAGAGCCGGTTAAGGGAGGGTTAAACAGAATTGGCGGGGAAATGAAAGCCCTTCTTGGCAAATCGAATCTCTGGCGCAGCCGTAGGCCGGTTCATTCGAGGCCGCGCCGAGCGACTTCGTCCTCGTCCCAACCGAGGTAGTGGCCGAGTTCGTGCAGGTAAGTGAGGCGGACTTCGTCGCGAAACACCCCCTCGTCGCCCTCGGCCAAATCCCAGATGTTGTCCAAGAACAGCAGTATCTGGGACGGCAGCGGTTGCACGCTATCGAGCAGATCCCCGCCGTGCTCGTGTCCTACAAACAGTCCGAGGATGTCCGGCTCCCAGCCTTCGGCGAGGATGTCGTCGTTCGGCACGGGTTCGCAACACACCGGCAACGAGGTGGCTGCCGCGCGCACTTCGGCGGGTAAGCGAGCCTGGGCGGAGCGCACCACTTGTTCGGCGACTGACTGCATTCGAGCGTATTCCACACGGGCAACCTAACCAATTCCGCCATTGCCGCAACGTCCGTCTGGGTTCCGCGCGACGCAGACCGCACCGCCACGGTTACAACGCACCCGAAAATTTAGCCGCAAGATTTTTCGCCAATCATGCAACGTCCGCCGCGGCCAAGCGTCTCACCCTTCCTCACCTCCTTCAGATCAACCATTCTAATCATGAAAAAATCCAATAAAGTCCTGTTCGCCACCGTTTCCCTCGTCCTCTCGCTTTTCGCGCTCAACGCGAACGCCGAGCCGACCAAATCCGAAGGGCGCGGCAAGGGCCAACGCGCCGAACGCAGCGGCGAACAGATGGGCGCAAAACTCAATCTGACCGATACGCAAAAGACGCAGATGAAGGCGCTCCAAACCGAGCAACGCGTCGCGATGGAAGCCATCCGCAACGACGAATCGCTCACGCAGGAACAACGCCGCGAAAAAGCCCGCACCTCCCGCGAAGGCTTCGAAGCGCAACGCAAGGCGATCCTCACGCCCGAACAGCAAGCCATCGCCGCCGCCGAACGGGCCAATCGCACCGATAAGGGCGAGAAGGGCAAAAAGGGCGAGCGCAAGGGCGGCGAAGGCAAAGCGAAGAAGTAACTTAATTTCAGCAATCGCAGGGATTGCTCTTGGTGTGTAGCGATGGCGCCGCGGCCCAGGGGTGGGTCGCGGCGCTCCTGTTTTCCGAGCCCGCACTTTCGCCGCACGACGATGTTTCAGTCGCACTATGAAACCAACCACGCGCGGCCACCGTCTTTTTCTCCAACATGAAAACGTATCCGAAAATTGCTCTCTCCGTGCTCGCCCTCGGCTTCGCCGGCCTCGTCGCGCACACCGCCTTCGCGCAAATGCACGGCGGCGGCGAACACCAACGTGATGGCGAAAACCAACGCGGCCAGCGCATGCAAATGCAGAAAAAGAAGGCGATGATGGGCCACGTGATGGCTGAATATCTCGGCCTCAGCGAAGACCAGCGCGCCCAAATGAAAGGCCTGCACGAAGCCCAACAAGCCGCCCTCGTCGCCGTGCACAGCGATCAAACGCTCAACATCCCGCAACGCCGCGAGGAGGCGCAGGCCATCCACCAGAGCTTCGAACAGCAACGTCAGTCCATCCTCACGCCGGAGCAAAAAACCCGCGCCGACGAACTCCGCGCCAAAGTGCAAAAGCGCGTGCAACACCGCATGAAGCAGCACATGGGTAAACTCGCCCAAGAGGAAACGCAGCACGTCCTCCGCGAGTTCATGCAGAAGCGTCACGGCAAAGGCGACCAACGCGGCGAACACGAAGGCGACCACAAGTAATCTGCTCGCGCCACAATTCGCGTCGCGCGCCAAAGTTTAACGCGTCGCCTTTCCGACCACCGCACCCGCGTGCGGTGGTTTTCTTTTTCCACTTGGATTGCCGCAACTGCCCGCGCACGCTGCCGCGATGATTCAGCGGCACATTGGCGTAGTCGGCGGCGGCGCAGCCGGATTCTTCGGCGCCATCGCGTGCGCCGAAGCCAATCCCGCGTGCATCGTCACGCTCTACGAAGCCACCGCGCACCCGCTCGCCAAAGTCAAAGTCTCCGGCGGCGGCCGCTGCAACGTCACGCACTCCTGCTTCGAGCCGCGCGAACTCGCCCGCCGTTACCCACGCGGGGCCCGCGAACTCACCGGTGCCTTCAGTCGTTTTCAACCCCGTGACACCGTCGCGTGGTTCGAAGCGCGCGGCGTTGCGCTCAAAACCGAAAACGACGGTCGCATGTTTCCCGTCACCGACAACTCGCAGACCATCGTCGATTGCCTGCTCGGGGCCGCGCGCCAGGCCGGTGTGAAACTCCGTCTGCAATGCGGCGTGAAATCTGTTCAGCGTTTGCCCGACGACGCCGGTTTCCGTCTCACTCTCACCACCGGCGAAACCACCACCGTAGACCGTCTCTTGCTCGCCACCGGCGGCAACCGTTCCAACGCCGGCTTCACCGTTGCCCAACAATTCGGGCACACCATCGAACCGCCTGTGCCGTCGCTCTTCACGTTTCACATCGACGATCCGCGACTGCGCGAACTCGCCGGCGTCTCCGTCGAAGAGGCCGCCACCGCCGTCACCGGCACGCCGCTAAAGGAGCGCGGGCCGATGCTCGTCACGCATTGGGGACTGAGTGGTCCCGCCGTGTTGAAACTCTCCGCTTGGGGCGCGCGTCTGCTCGCCGATCGCGCTTACCGTTTCACGCTGCGCGTCAATTGGTCGCCGCGCTTCAACACCGAGACGGCCCGCGCCGAACTCGAACGCGCCCGCGCGGCCGAGCCCCGCAAACAAGTCACGACCTGGTGTCCGCTCGGTGTGCCGCTGCGCCTGTGGGAGCGACTCGTCATCGCCGCCGGACTCTCTCCGACCGCGCCGTGGACGAGTGTGCCCAACGCGGCGTTGCGCGCCCTCGCGGCGCAAGTGACCGAGGCGGACTTCGTCGTGAGCGGCAAAAGTTTGTTCAAGGAGGAGTTCGTCACGTGTGGTGGTGTGCGATTGGCCGAAGTGGATTTTCGCACGATGCAAAGCCGGCTCGCGCCCGGTTTATATTTTGGCGGCGAGATGCTCGATCTCGACGGCATCACCGGCGGTTTCAATTTCCAAGCCGCGTGGACGACGGGTTGGCACGCCGGCCGCGCGATGGCCGAGTGAACGGGCAGGAATTTAACCACAGAGACACAGAGACGTGGAGGTCGGATACGGAGTTCGAACAAGGAGACCACGGATTACACGGATAGATTGAACCACAGAGGCACGGAGGACAGGGAGGGATTGAGGTATCTGACGCTGGAGCACTCTGTGCCTCGGTGGTTCCACTATCTCCGATTCCGCCGCCTCGATCCGTGCGATCCGTAAAATCCGTGGTTGCTCTGCGACGCGTTGCTCAGGGCCAGAGCCAGTAGAAGACGGCGGCGGTGCCGCAGGCGTAGAGGGCGGCGTCTAAGAGGAATTTGGCGGAGGAGGTCCACGGGCGGGCCATCCAGATCGATTCACACAGCGTGCCCATGCCGAAGGAAAGGAAACTGACGGCGCCAATCAACTTCGCCGCAGTCATAGCGCGAGCCGGATCGAGTCCGAAGAGTTGCGTCGCGAGAAACGCGCCGATCACCGTCACACCGAGGCCCATCAGAAACCATTGCAGAAGCGACTTGCCGATGTTGCAGGGACCGTTGGGCGCGAGGAGGAGGAAGCCGACGGGGCCTTCCTGGTATTTTTTCATCATCGGTTCGCTGCCCATCGCTTTCATGTCGGCACAGTGCGGGATCGCGTATTGGCCGGGCGTGGGATTGCCCGCACGGATCGCGTCGCGCACGGCGTCTTCGTTGGCGAGTTGGCGATATTCCGGGGCGTGCCATTTGAAAACCATGTGGATCAAACTGCTGATAACGAAAACGACCACTGCACTGAGCAGGATCGGCAGCCAGAGGGCGAGGAGGGCGTTCATGGGGCAACCTTCGTTCGGGGTGGAACTGCGTCCGCGCACAATGGCGAGTTGGCAGCAGGGGGTATGGCGGGACGCTCACACATTCGGAGCGCGGACGAAAGTCGCAAATTGAGCGGATGCGAGTTGGGGACGGGCGCGGGGAAATTGAACCACAGAGACGCGGAGGCGCGGAG
>JAUXXD010000184.1 GCA_030681265.1 Candidatus Didemnitutus sp.
CACGATGCCCATGTCGGCCACGTTGAACGACGGGTAGGCATACGAGCCGAATCGGAAATCGAGAAAATCCACGACGTGTCCGTAGCGGAAGCGGTCAGTGAGATTCCCGACCGTGCCGCCGCATAGTCCACCGAAGCACCACTGCACCGTCGGATTTCGCAGGCCGAGCATTTTGCGCCAAAAGAAAATCGCGACCAAGGTGAGTAAGGCAAATCCGCCGAGGAGACGGCCGTAGCCGGAGAGAATACTCCAGGCTGCGCCGGTGTTGCCGACATGGACCAAATTAAAGAACCCGTCGATGACAGGAAGGTGAAATGGCGGTCCGTAAGTCGGGTAATTGAGGCGGCCGGCGATCCAGCCTTTCGTCAATTGGTCGAGCACGTAGACCACCGTCGCGAGGATCCAGAGTCGTCGGTAAGCCAACACCCGTTGGATGATCGAACGGCGTGGTAGCACACCTTCGGAAGCCTCCGGCGACGGGCGGCGGGAAGGTGAGGTCGCTGGGGGCTGGCTTGGGGGCTTCACGGGGAAGCAGTGCTGGGCAACAGAAGAAGAATTATTCGTCGCCGGCGTCGTCTTCGCGTAATTTCACCGCATCTTCTTCGGTGGCGTCGCCGAACAGGCCGCCGCGCTGCTGAGCACGATGGGAGTGACGTTCAACCTGTTTTTGCGCTTCGGCGGAATTGCGAGTGAAAGGCACCGCGAGCAAACGCTCCTTGGCGATCGGCTTCTGTGTGACTTCGCAAATGCCGTAGGTGCCGTTATGCACACGTTTGATCGCGGCCTCGATTTCGGCCAGAGCTTCCTGTTCGCTCGAAACGAGCGAGAGTGCGAAGTCGCGGTCAAAGGTATCGGTGCCTGCATCGGCCATGTGCTGACCATAGCCGGAGAGATCGCCCGAATCGTCCTTGGCGGATTTACGCAACGTCTCTTCGGTGTGTTCGCCAAGTTGCGTGAGGACGTGATCGCGGAGTTCGAGCAACAAGCGATAGTAACGGCGGAATTTTTCCGGCACTTCGCTCTCCGGAATCATGGACGGCTTGCGTTTGCCCTTGGCGCTGATGCCCAGAATGTCCGCCAGGGACGCGGGCTTCACGTGGTGCGGTTTGTGCGGCTTTTCCAACTTGGCCAGTAATTCGGCGGCCTTTTGCTGGGCGACCGATTTCGCGTTTTTTTGCGAGTGATCCGTCGCCACCAGATTTTTTTCGTTCTTCTTCGCAATCTCGCGCACCTCATCAAGCGAGAAGGCAATCGACTTGGCGGGGCCCGTGGACTTCCGGTCGAGAATCATGCGCTTCAAATCGGCCGTGCTCATCCCCGCTTTAACTGGCTTTGTGGCAATCGGCTTCGCCGGAGCCGATTTTTTAGCGGGCACGGGCGATTTGACGGCTGCTTTGGCGGAATGGACTGCTTTGGCAGAAGCGGCCGCTTTCGCGGGCTTGGATTTGGCGGGCGCGGGGGCCTTTTTGGCTGGCGCAGATTTGGCCGGTTTTTTCATGGGAGCTGCTTTCTTGACCGGCTTCTTGGGGGAGGTTTTTTTCGGCTTGGCCATAGGGAAAGTTTTTTAGGAGTTAAGGGCGTCGGCACAACGAAGACAAATCTCGCCGTGCGGGGTTGAAGTGATGGCGGGGACCCAGCGCCAGCAGCGCGGGCAACGCACGAGTCCGGCCTCGCGGGCATGGGTGGCCTTAATGGCAAGCGCGCCCTCGGCGGTGGCTTCCAAGTTGACGCGCGAGACGATGAAGAATTCCGGCAGAAAGGACGCGTGTTTTTGCAGCACGGCGAACGCGGTATCGCTCGCGGCTCCGTTGAAGGTCAACACGGCGTCCAGCGATTTGCCGATGGTGCCGGCCTGGCGGAGCGGTTCGAGGTTCTCGGTGACTTTGACGCGCAACTTCAGCAGTGCGGAAAATTCCGCGTCGAGCGCGGCGTCGCTCCACTCGGCGGGCGCGACGGGCCAATCCTGCAGATGGATGGAATCGCTCGTGTATTCCTGCCCAGCGATGGCGTAGCTCCACGCTTCATCGGTGGTGAAGGTGAGCACCGGCGCGAGAATGCGCACGAGCGTGCGGAAGATGTGATGAATAGCCGTCTGCGCCGAGCGGCGCAACGGATGCGAGGCGGCGAGCGTGTAGAGGCGGTCTTTGAGGATGTCGTGGTAAATCGCCGACAACGTCACCGCGCAAAACTGGTTGCACAGTTGATAAACGCGGTGGAATTCGAACGCGTCGTAAGCCTTGGTGCACTCGTTGAGCAACTGCGTGGTTTGGTGCAACGCCCAGCGGTCGAGTGCATCCATTTCCGCGACCGGCGTGGCGTGCTGTGCGGCGTTGAAATCGAACAGATTCGACAGTTGAAAACGAAACGTATTGCGGAAGAGACGGTAGGCCTCGCCGACGTTTTTCAGAATTTCCTCATCGACCGGAATGTCGTCGCGGAAATCCTGCGACGCGATCCAGAGCCGAATCACATCTGCGCCGTGATCCTTGATGTAGGCTTCGGCGGTCTGCGGTTTCTGGTAGGTCGAGCTCTTGGAGATTTTCTGATGGTTCTTATCGACGATGAAACCGTGCGTGAGCACTGCGCGATAAGGCGCGCCACCGAAGGCAATCACCCCGCACCAGAGCGAAGATTGAAACCAGCCGCGGTGTTGGTCACTGCCTTCGAGATAAAGATCCGCGGGCCATTGCGTGCCGCCTTGACGACGCTGGAGCACGGCGGCGTGGGTCGAACCGGAATCAATCCACACGTCCAATGTGTCGCGTCCGGTTGTGAGTTCAGCGGCACTCGGCCAATCACTCGGCAACGCGATGTCGCGGAGGATTTCCGTCACCGGCGCATCATACCAGAAGTTGGTGCCAACAGTCGCAATCTTGTCGGCGACGGCGCGAATCACCCCTGCGTCGATGTAGGCTTGTTTTTCCGGTCCGTAAAACGCGATGATCGGCACGCCCCACGAACGTTGGCGGCTGATGCACCAGTCGGGACGCGATTCAATCGCCCCGCGAATGCGTGCTTCGCCCCACGCGGGAATCCACCCTTGGTCGGCGGCGATTTTGCTAATCTCGCGCAAGGCGAGCTGGCGATGGCCGGCCTTGTCGAGCGAGACGAACCATTGGTCCACGGCGCGAAACACGATCGGCGTCTTCGAGCGCCAGCAATGCGGGTATTGGTGCTCGTAGCGTTGCTTCGCGAGCAAGTTGCCACTGGCGGCGAGCGCCTTGAGCACACCGATGTTGGCCGGCGACGTGCGTTTGGCCGCGAGATCTTCGACGCTTTCGAGCGCGGTGAGGCCTACGAGTTCCGCGGGCACTTGTCCGTCATCGAGATAGCGTCCGTCGTCACCGACGGGGCAGTAAATTTCCAACCCATACTTCAGGCCGGTAAGATAATCCTCCGCGCCATGTCCCGGCGCGGTGTGCACGCAGCCCGTGCCACTTTCGGTCGTGACGTAATCTGCCAGCACGACCGGCGAGGTGCGGTCGATGAACGGATGGCGCGCGGCAAGTTTTTCGAGCGCCGCGCCTTTAAGTGTCAGCACGGTGGTCGGCGGCACCGCGAGCTTGGCGGCGGTGGCGACCGCGGAGAGCAACGCTTCTGCGACCACAATCCGTTCCGTGCCGAGATCCGCGACGACGTAATCGACTTCAGGATGAACGGCGATGGCGAGGTTGGCGGGAATCGTCCACGGCGTGGTCGTCCAGATGACAACGAAGAGCGGTTTGT
>JAUXXD010000190.1 GCA_030681265.1 Candidatus Didemnitutus sp.
TTCCGCCACCAAAGCGAATAATTAAACATCCCCGGGCTTTTTACTAGACCCACGCAATGCCAGCAAAAGCTCATCCTATTCCTGTAGCTGCGAGCGCCTGCGAGTGGTCACTCGTCCGCTCGCTGGCGCTCGCAGCTACACCAACCAAGCCGAAGCAAGCATCGAGATATCGGACCCACTGCGAATGACCCGCACCGCTCAACTCCATCGGTTGCACTTTCTCAACGCGCTCTTCGCGCCCCTCACCGGTCACGACCTGTATCTCGCCGCGCAAATCGACGCCGCGATCACCTCGAGTCTGGACGAAGCCCAGGAGCGCACACCCACGGATCCGGCCTTCGCCTCCGCGGCCGCACAGCTCTTTGCCCAACTCTGCGATGCACAACCGCAGCATGGCTTTTTTCACTGGGATGCCGCCGCCGATGATACGGGCGGCACGCCGCTGTTTGCCCGCGCCGGTTTGATGCAAGGTTTGAAACAACTCGCGACCTTTCCCGAAGCCACTCTCCTCGTCACCAACCTACGCGCGGCGCACTGTCCCGAATCCAAACGCTGGACCGAGCGCCGCCGCCGCGACTACGACGAAACCCTGGAACTCTTGCGCGAACTCACCGCCAGCCGCACGAGGCGCCACGCGAATGTAAATCTCTTATTCTTGTAAATCACCAAGACGCTGCGTCCCGAGAGACCAAACCGTTTTTCTCTGTGCTCTCCGCGCCTCGGTGGTTCAACTCCAAGAAATGAAAACCATCTTCCAGAAGATCATCGACCGCGAAATTCCCACCAAGATCGCGCACGAAGACGACCGCTGCATCGCCATCCACGACGTCGCCCCACAGGCCCCGGTGCATGTGCTCGTGATTCCGAAACAACCTATCGCGCGCGTCGGTGCGGCCACGCCCGCTGACGCTGCCGCGCTCGGCCATTTACTCCTCACCGCCGCGACCGTCGCCCGCCAACTCGGACTCGCCGAATCCGGCTTTCGACTCGTGATCAACAACGGCCGCGACGGTGGCGAAACCGTGCCGCACTTGCACGTGCACCTGCTCGGCGGCCGCCCGCTCAGTTGGCCGCCAGGCTGACCCTCCCTCCCCTGCCGCACCTGCTCTCCGTCGCCGCCACCCCGCGTGCTCGAGCCGGTTTGTAATATAATACGTTACAAATCCTCCGGGCCATTCTGCGCGCGGCCACTTCAACCCCAAATCCCGTCGTGACGCGGGCTTTGCTTTTGCCGAATTCACTCGGCGAGTTGAAACGGAGCTCAGTTCAAATACTTCGCCCACCACGCGTGCATTTCGGCGTAGAAATAGCGGCTGTTCTCTCCTTTGAGAATCCAGTGATTCTCGTCGGGAAACACGATGAACTTGCTCGGCACTTGGAGCCGTTGTTGCACGGCCCAGTTCTGCAGCGACTGGTTGAGTGGCACGCGGAAATCATTTTCGCCAATCGTGATCAAGATCGGCGAGGTGAAGCCTGTGCCCTTGGCATGATTGCCCGCTTGATAAAGCGGACTCTGCTCCAGCCACACCTTGCTCTCGCCCCACGGCACGCCGCCGTTCTGCGTTTCGCGACTCCACATCACGTCACTCGTGGACCACTGCGACGCGAGATCCATCAAGCCCGCGTGGGAAAAGATGCACCGGTAATGCGTCGTCGTCGCTTGCAGCCAATTGGCCATGTGTCCGCCATAACTCGCGCCGCCGGCGGCGAGTCGCGTGCCATCGACGAACTCGTAGCGGCGCACGGCTTCGGCAACGGCTTCGTTGATTTCGTCAGCGGGCGTCTTGAGCGGATCCAACTTGATGCGGCGCGAGAACTCTTCGCCGAAGCCGGTCGAGCCCGTGTAGTTGGTGAGTAGAATCACGTATCCCGGACGCGCGAGGAGGTGGTAATTCCAGCGAATCACAAACGCATCGCGCCACATGCTGGCAAAGCCGCCGTGGATCACCGTCACGAGCGGATATTTCTTCGTCGGGTCGAAATCGGCGGGCTTCACGATCATGTTGTGCACGTCGCGACCGCGTGAAGTCTTCAGCCAAAAATGCTCGATCGGCGCGAGATCGAGCTGGCTCATGCGCTCAGCGTTGAAACTGGTCAACGCCTTCGGGCCGCCGTCGAAACGATAAACTTCGGGCGGCATCGTCGCCGCGTCCCACGTGCCGACGAGTGTCGCGCCGCCCGCGCGGAGCGAACCGATGCAACCATAGGCCGCCGACGGTTCAGCGCGCACTTCGCCGCCGTTCACGCTGACCGAATAAAGTTTCTCCAAACCGGCGTGCTCATAGGTGAAGTAGACGCGATCGGTTCCGTCAGGCAACGCGTAGCGCGACACCGCGCGATCCAAGCCAGGCGTCAGCAACGTGTGTGCCGCGTGTAACGGCCAATCGAAGCGGACCAAGCGACTCGCATTGTAAACTTCGTCGTTGTTCGCCGTGAAGGTCGCGAAGAGCATCTTGCCGTCGGCCGAAAATTCCAACTGACCGTAGTTGCCAATCGCGTTGGTAAGTTGCGTCGGCTCGCCTCCGGTGGCCGGCACTTGAAAGAGGTGCGAATGGATGTCGGCGAACGCGGCTTGGTGACGATTGCGCGAGGCCACGAAAATCACACTACTATCCGCGGGCGCCCATTCGGCTTCGAAATTCTGGCCTTCGTCGCCCTGCGAACCGCCGAAGCCTGGCTCCTTGGCGAGTTGCGTGCCCGCGAGCAAATTGCGCGGCTTCGCGCCGGCCTTCGCCGCTTGCACCCAGAGGGACGCCTTACGGTCGTCGAGCCATTTGTCCCAAAAGCGAATCGGAAAACCCTCGTAGCTCTTGGCGGTATATTTGCGGTCCTTGCGTTCCTTCGCCGCCTTTTTGATCCCCTCTTCGTCGTCCGCCTCGGGATAGACATCGCTGATGAACATGAGCTGATCGCCTGCGTTGTTCCACTTGGGCGAACGCGCACCGAGTTGCAGCGACGTGATACGCTCGGCTTCGCCACCCGTCGCGAGATTGAGCACGTAGATTTGTGCAGCCTCATCGCCCTCGCGGCGCGTCGTGAACGCGATGCGCGTCGCATCCGGCGACCACGCCACACCACCCTCGCCACCTTTCGTAAAGGTCAGGCGGCGCGGCGCGGAATCATCCGCGAGCGACTTCAGCCAGAGGTCGGTCGATTGGTCTTTCGCATCGTAGGCGGGTTCCGTGACGGAGAACACCACCCACTTGCCATCGGGACTCGGAGTGGGCGCACCGACGCGCTTGGCCAGCCACACGTCTTCATGGGCAATGGGACGCTTCGCCGACTCGGCGGCGTGGAGAGAGAAAACGACAGCGAACAACGCCGTCAGCACAACAAACAGACGCGGCAATTTCATAGGATTAGTCAGTTGAGAGAACGTCCCTCGAACGTGCCGTCAGCGCGTTTGGTGACGAGCTTTTTCAACTCCAACATCATTAGCGTCGCGGCGATCTCCGCTGTGGGCAATTTCGTTTCCGTCGCGAGCGCGTCGAGTCCCAGCATCGCACCGCCGCGCAGCACTTCGAGCAAGCGTTGTTCGGATTCGGTGAGTTCGCCTTGCAATTGCGCCAGCACACTCTGGCCGCCCGGCTCTTTAATGCCGACGGGCCGCAGGCCATCCAAGTAGTTCAGTTCGTTCAACAGGTCATCGACACTCGTCAGCAGCGTCGCGCCATCGCGAATCAATTGGTGGCAACCCGCGCTACTCGGCTGGTCGATGCGCCCCGGCACGGCGAAAAGCAGGCGGCCTTGTTCGCCCGCAAAACGCGCCGTGATCATCGCGCCACCGCTCACATCGCTCTCCACCACCACGACCGCCTCGCTCATACCGGACACGATGCGGTTGCGCATGGCAAAAGATTGCCGGTCGGCCTTGCGGCCAAAGGGAAATTCCGAGAGCACGGCACCGGTTTCCACGATGCGACGATAGAGGCCGAGATTTTCCGACGGGTAGATGATATCGATGCCCGTGCCGAGCACCGCGACGGTGCGACCTTCCACCGAGAGCGCGCCCTCATGCGCCGCAGTGTCGATGCCGCGCGCGAGACCGCTGACGACGCAAAAGCCGAGCCGCGCCAGATCCGCGCCGAGTTTGCGTGCGACTGCTTGGCCGTAGAGCGTGGTGCGCCGACTCCCGACGATGGCCACGTTCGGTTGCGCGCAATCGTAGTTACCCTGTCGATAAAGTCCGATGGGCGGATCATTAATTTCCGGCAGCAGCCGCGGATAACCCGGCGCACGGCGCGTGAGAAACGTCGCACCTGCCTTCGCCAAACGCTCCTCTTCGCGGGCGAGATCGAAGTGTTGCGGCCACGCGACGATGGCCGCGCTCGTCTCCGGTCCGACGCCGCGCACGCGCTCCAGTTGGGTGCGCGGTGTGCGCAAAATCGCCACGGGGTCATCGCCGAATTCGGCGAGCAGCCGATGCAGTGTGATCGGTCCGATGTTGGGCAGGTCGTTCAATATCATGAACGCCTGTTGTTCGTTGAGCTCAGGTATTTCCATGGTCCGCGCAATGCAAGGCTGGTTGGAGATACTCCAACCACTGCGTCGTTTGCACGGCCACCTGGCCCTGATCGCGGGCGAGCAAATCTGCAGCGAGGCCATGCCAAACCACCCCGCGCGCGGCGGCGAGCCACAAATCGCCTGGAGTTTGCGCGAGGAGTCCGCCGAGCAACCCCGCCAACAAATCCCCGCTCCCGCCACGGGCCAACACCGGTCCGCCGAAAAAACTCCACGCACGACGGCCATCCGCATGCACACACGTCGGATATCCTTTTTGCACGACAACTGCCTTCGGCGGTAACGCGCCCAACCCGCCGAGTCGCGCCAATTCTCCCGCATGCGGCGTCAGCACCCACGGTCGCCCTGCGGCGGTCACGATTTCCGGCCGCAACGCATCCGCATCAAGTAGCAACGGGAGCGTGGTGCCTCGCACCAAGGCGGCGATTGCCGCCAGCGTCTCCGGCTCAGCCCCGAGTCCCGGCCCGACGACCAACGCGGTCGCGCGTGGCAAGTTTGCCAGCAACTGCTCTACGCTCGTCAGTGTGAGTCCGCCGCTTGCCGATGGCGTCCAACCAATCCACATCACTTCCGGAAATTTAGCGGCATATTCCGGCACGAGTTGTTCCGGCACAAACGCCGTCACCAAACCGACACCGCTGCGCAACGCCGCTTGCACGCTCATCAGCACCGCGCCCGGATAACGGCTCGACCCACCGACGATCAATAAGTGGCCAAACGTGCGCTTGTCGCACTGCGACGGTCGCAATTGCGCCAGTGGGCGCAACAAACCGGGCAAGAGAACCACATCGCCGGCGAATGCGGGCACGCTCTCCTCCGCGAAAAATCCGAGATCCAAATAGCGCACGCGTCCAACGAACGGCGCGGCACGCTGATCGACCAACGGTTGCTTCACAATTCCGGTGGCGTAAGTGAAGTCGGCGCGGAAAACAGTTTCAACACTGTCACCGCCCAATCCACTCGGCAAGTCTACCGCCGCGCGCAACCGGATGCGCGGATGTGTGTTTACCCACGCGAGCAGTTCCGCGGTGCCTTCTGCGAGCGGCGGGCGAAATTGAAAGCCGAAGACGCCGTCGAGGCACAGATCGAAGCTGGCCAACTCGCGTTTCAATTGCCCGAGAGCGCTCACTTGCAATCGCACTCCGGCCGCCGCGCGCAAAGCCGCGAGCGCGCGTTGCGTGAGTGGTCGCAATAAATTCTCCGCCGTCGTAAGCACCAACGTTGCCGTTGCCGCTGGCCGCGTTGCGAGCAGCGCGCGCGCCGCCAGCAGCGCATCGCCGCCGTTGTGTCCTTTGCCCGCCAACACGAGAATACGCACCGCGTCGGGCAAGCCGCCAATCTCGCGAAAGTCACTCAGCACCGCACACGCGATTGCCCCGCCCGCGCGCTGCATCGCCGACCACTCGGCGGTTTCGTCGCGCAGTAAACGCGACTCCCATGCCTTCGCGTCGATCGTGGAGAGGAGCGGATGGAACCAGTCCGCTTTCGTGGCGGGCGTGCTCGCGGTGGCGGGTTGCTCTTTCATCGCTCAGGAGTGCCGCACGAGGGCGGCGACGGCCATCGCGTGGGAATCGATGTGGGAGAGACTGAGCCAGACGTGAGTGGCACCAACTTGCGCGAGAAGGGCGGTGGCTTTCTCGTCGAGATGCACGAGTGGCTCCTTGCGCTCGCCATGATAGACCGAAACAGACGTCCAATCGAGGTGCGGACCGATGCCGGTGGTGAAACATTTCGAGACGGCTTCTTTCGCGGCCCAGCGCGCGGCATAGTGTTTGTGCGGAAATTTCAGTGTGCTGCAGTAGGCTTGCTCTTCGTCGGTGAAGACGCGTTTGAGGAAACGTTCGCCGTGCTTTTCCAGCACTTTGCGAATGCGCTCCGTTTCAATGAGGTCGCAGCCGAGTCCGATTAGAATGCCGCCGGGAGGAAGGGAAATCATGGGGAAAGTCGGAAGTAGCGAGGAGCGGGGAGCGAGGAGTGAGTAACCGGAGTCGGAGACGGAAAAGACGAATGAAGTTGGCGGGAGTGACGAAAGGAGAGGAACGAGGAATGTGAAAGTTACCGTCGGGGCATGTGGTGTGATCAGTGGTTCAAATGTTACCGGCGTGATGCTCACTACCCGCTCCTCGCTACACGCTACTCATTTCTTAGTTCCCCGGATTCATCCGCGCTTTCATTTCGCGCACGGCTTCGGTGATGCCGGTGAAGAGGGCGCGGCTGATGATGCTGTGGCCGATGTTGAGCTCATGCAGGTGCGGAATGGTGCGCACTTCTGTGATGTTGACGTAATTGATGCCGTGGCCCGCGTTGACGACGAGGCCGAGACTGTGCGCGTGCGAAGCGCCGAGGCAGAGGCGCTTGAATTCATCGGCGCGCGCGGCGGTGTGGTAAGCATTGGCGTAGGCGCCCGTGTGCAACTCAATCCACGGCGCACCGAGCTTGGCGGAGAGCGCGATTTGATGCTCGTCCGCGTCGATGAAGAGACTCGTCTTGATGCCGGCGGCGTTCATCGCGTCGATGACGCGCGCGACTTTTTCGCGGTGCTTGACGACATTGAGGCCGCCTTCGGTGGTGATTTCCTCGCGGCTCTCCGGCACCAAGCACACGGAGTGCGGCTGCAGGCGGAGCGCGAGCGCGGTCATCTCAGGTGTGCAGGCGATCTCGAGATTGACGCGCGAGGCGGCCGCTTCGCAGAGGCGTTCGACGTCGCGGTCTTGGATGTGACGACGGTCTTCGCGCAAGTGGATGGTAATGCCGTCCGCACCGGCCTGTTCGCACAGGTGCGCGAGCGTCACCGGATCAGGTTCGACATTGCCTCCGATCGTCGGGCCGGCCTGGCGATAGCGGGCTTGGCGGACAGTGGCGCAGTGGTCGATGTTGACTCCGAGCAAAATCATAGGGGCAAGGTTGAGGGAAGCGTGGGGACAGGAAATCAGGAAAATCGCGCACGGCAAAGTTTCTTCCTTCCCGTGGTGCGTGCTTCCCCCTTCCCTTGCGCCATGTCCGCGCCCGCGCCCAAACGCGAAAATATCTTCGTTAACCTCATTCTGAGCATCGTGATTCCGGTGCTCATCCTGTCCAAATTGAGCGACTGGCTCGGGGCCAAGCAGGCGCTGCTGCTCGCGTTGGCGTTTCCGCTCGGCTACGGTATTTACGACGCCGCGCAGCGGCGGAGGTTCAACTTCATCGCGGCGCTCGGCTTTCTCAGCACGTTGGCGACGGGCGGGTTCAGTCTGATGCGGTTGGAGCCGCTGTGGTTTGCGGTCAAGGAGGCGGCCGTGCCGGCGATCATCGGTCTCATGGTCATTGTCTCACAATGGACAAAGCGACCGCTGGTGCGCACATTTCTGCTCAATGACGAGATTATCAACCTGCCGCGGATCAACGCCGCGCTCGACGAACGCGGCAAGCGGGCGGACTTCGACCGCTTGCTCAATTCGTCGAGTTGGTGGTTGGCGAGTTCGTTCGCGATGTCGTCGGTGCTCAATTTTGCATTGGCGCGCTACCTGATTACCGAGATGCCGGAGACGCCAGCCTTCAACGCGCAATATGGCAAAATGCTCGCCTGGAGTTGGCCGGTCATTGTGGTGCCAAGCATGGGCGTGATGATTTTCGTGCTCTGGCGACTGATCAAGGGTCTGCGCAGCATAACCGGCCTGCAACTCGAGGAAATTTTGCAGATGAAGGAAGAGGCCAAATCATCCGCGTCAAAAGAAAGCCCGCCGGATGGGCGGGCTTGAGACGGTGGCACGACTGACGCGAACCTAACTGCGTTGATCGATCGGTGTGTAATCGCGCGGATTCGCCCCGACAAAGATCTGCCGCGGGCGGTAGATACGGCCTTTGGGGTTCGACGCGACTTCCTTCCAGTTGGCGATCCAGCCCGGCGTGCGCCCGATGGCGAACATGACGGTGAACATGTTGGTCGGAATCCCGAGCGCGCGAAAGATGATGCCGGAGTAGAAATCGACGTTCGGGTAAAGTTTGCGCGAGACAAAATACTCGTCCTTGAGCGCGGCTTCTTCGAGGTGCTTGGCGATATCGAGCAATGGGTCGGACTTGCCGAGTTTCTTTAACACGGAGTCGCAGGCTTGGCCGATGATCGTGGCGCGCGGATCGAAGTTGCGATAAACGGCATGGCCGAAGCCCATCAGGCGGTTGCTCTTCGAGCCGCCTTTGGCCGCCTCGATAAAGCGGGAGCCATCGTCGCCTTCGTCGTGGATTGACTGGAGCATTTGCATCACCGCGACATTCGCGCCGCCGTGCAGCGGGCCGGAAAGTGCGTTGATCCCCGCGCCAAGTGACGTGAAGAGATTCGCTCCGCTGGAACCGACCATGCGCACGGTTGACGTCGAGCAGTTCTGCTCGTGATCCGCGTGCATCAGCAAAAGAAGATTCAACGCTTTCGTGACTTCGGGGATCGCGACGTAGTCCTGATACGGCTCCGAAAACATCAAATGCAACAGATTATCGCAAAACGGCAGATCCTTCGGATGCATGAACGGCAACCCTTGCGAATGGCGGTAAATCATCGCACCGATCGTGCGCATCTTGGAAATGGCGATCGCGGCCGTGAGATCGAAACTTTTGAGGTCGCGCCCGAAATCGTTGGTCGCAAGATTCGGGAAGTGCGCGGCGAGTGAATTGACGATCGACGAGAGCATCGCCATCGGGGGCGCATCTTTCGGGAAGCCCGCAAAAATTTCCTGCATCTGCGTCTCAACGTGCGCATGCTGGCGCAAGAGTTGACCGAACGTCTTGCGCTGGCTGAGTGTCGGTAATTCGCCGTAAATTATCAGATAGGCCGTTTCGACAAACTCGCTCTTCGCCGCCAATTGTTCGATGGAATAACCGCGGTGGCGCAGCACACCGTTATCGCCGTCGAGGAAGGTGACCGCGCTCTCACACGAGCCGGTGTTGCCGTAGCCTTGATCGTAGAAAATGTAGCCGGTGTCCTTGCGGAGCGTGCGGGCATCGATGGCTTTTTCGCCCTCGGTGCCGGTCATGATCGGAAACGGAAACTCCTTATCGTCGATTTTAATCAGGGCGCTCATGGGTAGTGGGAGTGAACGGGTTCACCGTGGCGAATTCCCCGAGTCATGCAAAGCAAAGCTGCCTTCATGACAGTTGCGCAGCCATGAATAAGCAAACAGCGCCATTGCCTGAAGCAAAAGTTGCAAGCCAAGCGCGCGAGCGAACCAACTGTTCCTCACCAACCGCGCTTAGCGGTGGCTGGGCAACAGCGTCGGCACCAAGAACTGATCGCTCGGGAAACGCGTGTTCAGCGTCACGGAGTCGAACGTGATCGTCGCCACGGTGCCGCCCGCCGAGCGATTGATCAAAGTCTTCGGAAAACGCACGCCTTCGACAACGATGTCGCCCTCTTCGCGAATTTCGCCGCCGTTCTCGGTTTCCGTTTTCACCAAGCGGCCCGTCTTTTTGTCAAAGAAGCGCGTGAAGACAATGTTGTCCGAGTGGCTGAAGGTGAGCTTCACGCAATCGCGGCCGTCCATCGGCATCTCGCCGCCGAACTGCACTTGGCCACCGCGGCTCTCGATGCCGGAGTAGAAAAAGAGGTTTTCCCACGTGTTGGCACGAAGGCGTTTCACCTGCTGCGAATCGAGGAGCGAGAGTTGCCATTGCGATTCATTGGTCGCGTCAGCGCGGCGCACCCACGCATCGTAGCCATCGAGCGTCGTAGTTTCGATCACGCGGTCCGAGCGCAACGTCATCTGCTGCTGGTAAGGTTTTTGAAAAACAATCTCGATGCCGAGGACAAGCGGTTCTTCACGCGTGGCGGTGGCATCGTCGGCGACCGGCACTTGCTGCGTGGTGCGCAACGTGCCCTTGAAGTGGATGCTCTGCACGGCGTTGAGCGCGCGCTCCGCGCCCAGCGCCGCGCGGGCTTTGGCGATCCACGGCGCACTCCGGCTATCAGCAAAGGCAGGCGGAGCAAAAGAGACGAGAACGGCGGCCAGGGCAAAAAGTCGGAATTTCATGGAGCTGTGTGACCCGAACGGTGGGCAACGGTGCCATGTTTCGCAAGGGGAATTCCCTCGTGTGCCTACTCCCACTCGATCGTCGCCGGCGGTTTCGAACTCACATCCAACACCACGCGACTGACTCCGCGCACCTCGTTGGTGATGCGACTAGAAATCCGTTGAAGAAGCTCGTAGGGCAACTTCGCCCAATCCGCCGTCATCGCGTCCGTGCTTTCGACAATGCGCAGCGCGATCACGTAATCGTAGGTGCGTTCGTCACCGAATACACCGACTGTCTTCACCGGCAGGAACACCGCGAAGGACTGCCAGACTTTCCAGTAGTAGCCGCTCGCTTGCATCTCTTCCTGCAGCACCGCGTCGGCGTTGCGCAGGATTTCCAAATTCTGCGCCGTGATTTCTCCCATCACGCGCACGCCGAGACCCGGACCGGGGAATGGTTGCCGCCAGACGACTTCCTTGGGCAAGCCGAGCGTCGCGCCGACGTGGCGCACCTCGTCTTTGAACAACTCGCGCAACGGTTCGATCAACTTCAACTTCATCCGCGCGGGCAGACCGCCGACGTTGTGGTGTGTCTTGATCAGCGCAGCCGGATTACCCGCGATGGAAACACTTTCGATCACATCGGGATAAAGGGTGCCCTGGCCAAGGAACTCCGCCTTGCGTCCGATTTGCTTCAAGGTCTTCTCGAATACTTCAACGAACGTGCGTCCGATAATTTTGCGCTTCTGCTCCGGTTCGGTTACGCCTTTGAGACGACGCAAAAATAACTTCGACGCATCGACAATGCGCAGGTCGATTTTGAAATTCCGCGCGTAAAGCGCCTCGACGTAGTCGCGCTCGCCTTTGCGGAGCAGGCCGTTGTCCACAAATACGCAGGTCAACTGCTTGCCAATTGCACGGTGCAACAGCGCCGCCGCCACCGATGAATCGACGCCACCCGAGAGACCGAGCAACACGCGGCCCTTGCCGACCTTCGCGCGGATCTCTTCCACGGCGTGCGCGATGAAATCCTTGGTTGTCCAGTCCTGCTGCGCGCCACACACCCCGACAAGGAAGTTGCGAATCATATCCACGCCGCGTTCGGTGTGAAACACCTCGGGGTGAAATTGGATACCGTAAAAGCCGCGTTTCACATCAGCGATCGCGGCGTAAGGAGAATTTTCCGAAACACCCAGCGCAACAAAGCCGGGCGGGAGCTTGGTGAGTTTGTCGCCGTGTGAATTCCAGATGCGCAACTTGCGCGGCAGTTGCGCGAACAGCTTGCCCGGCTTTTGGATCGTGAGGTGGCCGTGGCCGTATTCGCGCTGCTTGCTGTGCGCGACGGTGCCGCCAAGAAAATGCCCCATCAATTGCACCCCATAGCAAATTCCGAGCACGGGCACGCCGAGTTTGAAAACTTCCGGATCGGGATGCGGCGCCGTCTTCGCGTAAACACTCTGGGGGCCGCCGGAGAGGATGATGCCGATCACGCCGTCAGCGCGCAGTTGGGCGGCAGGTGTCGCGAAATGATAAATTTTCGAGTAGGTTTGACACTCGCGGATGCGCCGCGCGATGACCTGCGTCAGTTGAGAACCAAAATCGAGAACGGCAATTGTCTGCGCCATACGCGAACTTGGAAATGTTTCCCGACGAATGAAACTCCAAAATGCGCGCGGCGTGCGTCACTGGCCCGAACCGTGCTGCTGCAGCGGTGCCCTTGACGCATTGCCCGCTTGCGAGGAGCAGAGCGCGGCGCTTGGCTGGCGAGCATGGCTCAACTCCTTCGCCGCCGCGACAACCAGAATCGCCCGCTCGTGGAGCCGGGCAGCGGACTTGCCCTCACCTACTTCAATCTCGTCCGGCTGAAACGCGGCGAGGAATGCCATCTGCAAGTGACGGGGTGCGAGTTGCTCGCGGTCGTGCTGTCTGGCAACGCCGACCTCCACGTGGACGAAGAATGCTTCGCAGCGGTCGGCCAGCGGGCCGATGTGTGGTCAGGCAAAGCAGACTCAGTTTACGCGGGGACCGGTGCCCTCCGGCTATGCGCCAACAGCGACTCGGTAGAGATCGCCGTGGCGGGTGGGCGGTGCGCGGAAAACCATGCGCCGTTCCGCGTTACGCCCGCTGAAGTGGACATGGTGCAAGTCGGGTCGAACGAGACCAAGTCACTGCGCCGGATTTTCCACATCCTTGGCCAAAAACAGAATGGCCGCGCGGGCAACCTGTTGGTGAGCGAACTCTACGCCGACGAAGGCTGCTGGTCGGGCTATCCGCCACACAAACACGACACCGAAAGTCCGCCTGAGGAAACGTGCTTCGAGGAAATCTATCATTACCGCTTCCAGCCTGAGACCGGTTTCGGCGGGCAGTATTGCTACAACGACGGCCAGGAACCGCAGGTGGTGATGACGCGCCACGGCGATACATTCCTCATCGATCGCGGCTATCACCCGACCTCCACCTCCCCCGGCCACCGCGGCTACATTTTTACGATTCTCGTCGGTAAACACCAGCGTTCGCTCGTGCAGTATTTCGAGCCGCCACACCGCCACCTGATGGCGAACATCCCGGGCCTGCAGGCGATGCGCGACAAGTTCAAGTGAGGGCGACACTCGTTGCTTAAACCGGAACGGCGAACCTTCCGGGTGAGCCGCGGCTCGGCGGGACGCCTCGCCCTACCCTTACGTTCGGCAATTTAAAACTTCAGCCGGTTGTTAACGTGGCGGCACTGAGGACACGGCGCAGTATCAATGCCGATCTTCACTGTGTAAATGCGGTCACAGCGGATGCAGTGAACACTGAGTTTGCGACGGTCGGCTTCGTAGAGTGCACGGTCGCGGCGATCCGAATAAATCCACAAGACGGCAAACACGCCGAACACCGCAAGTCCGTAGATCGCGATTGCCAAGGTGAAGTCAGGTGCAGGAGCCACGACGGCACCTTCGCGTAACCACTGAGATTCGCCAAGTGGAATTCGCGGAAAATGCTGTGAGCAAATTCAGTTCACGCAGACACCGTGAACTCAGGCGCGATATTTGTAGGAGTCGAGTTGCGGCGCGCTTGCACGCAACGCATCGCGCCGTGCGCGCAATCCACGATCGAAACGCGCGGGCAGAGACTTGCCACTGGGCCAAGAAAAACGCGCCGACCCGAGGGTGCGGCGCGTTGGTAATTGGGGGGCGAAATCGCTTAGCTCTTGGTTTCTTCCGGAGCTGCTTCGGCTGCTGGTGCAGCTTCAGGAGCTTCCTTCTTGGCGGCTTTCTTGCCACCGGCCTTCTTGGCCTTCTTCGAGCCCTTCGATTTCTTGTAGCCTTGGTCTTCCGCCGTGATGAGCTCGATCAGTGCCATTTCCGCAGCATCGCTGATACGGGGTTGGCCAAGCTTGTAGATGCGGGTGTAGCCACCTGGACGATTGGCGAATTGCGCGGCCTTTTCATTGAAAAGGAGCGTGATCGCGTCTTCGTCACGCACATCACGCAGCGCCAAACGGCGAAGGTGAATGGCGCTCGCGGAGAGCTTGCCGTTTTCCTTGGGGAGCGCGGCGGCGTTCTTGGCCTTCGTGATCACCTTCTCGATGAACGGGCGCAGGGCGCGTGCCTTCGTGAGGGTGGTCTCGATGCGACCGTGTTTAATCAGGGAGGCACCCATGTTGGAGAGCATCGCCGAGCGGTGCTCACGAGTGACGCCGAGAGAAGCGTGGTGTTTATTGTGACGCATTGTCGTGTTTTGTTAGTGGGTCCCCGATCGGCAATCCGGTCGCAGCGTTGGGCGGCAGCGGACGGCGCGAGGACCCGGGAATTGATTAAGCTTCTTTTTTGTTATCGAGCAGGCGCTCGTCGAGTTTCATGCCGAGCGAGAGACCGAGGGCCTCGAGCTTGTCTTTGATCTCGTTGAGGGACTTCTTACCGAAGTTGCGATACTTGAGCATCTCCTGCTCGGTCTTCATGGCGAGTTCGCCGACCGTGGTGATGTTCGCGTTGTTCAGGCAGTTCGCCGCGCGGACCGAAAGTTCGATCTCGTTGACGGACATGTTGAGCAACTTGCGGAGCTTGTTTTGCTCTTCGGAAACTTCCGCGGCCTGGCTCTCGAATTCGTAGGACTCTTGCGAGACGCGATCGAAGACGTCGAGGTGGTGCTTGAGGATCGAAGCGGATTGCTTGAGGGCATCGTCCGGCGTGATACGGCCATCGGTCCAGACTTCGAGCACGAGCTTGTCGTAATCGGTGATCTGGCCAACGCGCGTGTTTTCCACGGCGTAACGGACAAGGCGAACAGGCGAGAAGAGCGAGTCGATCGGAATGACGCCGATGGCTTGGTCTTCTTTTTTATTCTCTTCGCCAGGGCAGTAACCGCGGCCGGTCTTGACCGTAAGCTCGGCTTCAAAGGCGCGCTTGTGGTCGAGGGTGCAGATAACTTGGTCGGGGTTGATCACGTTGACACCGGCATTGAGCTCGATGTCGGCGGCGGTGACCGGACCTTCCTTGTTCACCTTGAGCAAGAGCTTCATCTCGTCGCGCTTGTCGGAGACGATGAGGATTTTCTTTAGGTTAAGAACAATGTCGGTGACGTCTTCAACGACGCCTTCGATTGATTGGAACTCGTGGTTCACGCCGTCGATCTTGATCGAGCTGACGGCACTGCCTTCGATGGACGAGAGGAGCACGCGGCGCAGCGAATTGCCGACCGTGTGACCGTAACCGGCCTCGAAAGGTTCGGCGATGAACTTGGCGTAAGTGCTGGTGGAACCTTCTTCGACTTTCGTCAGTTTGGAAGGAACTTCGAATTTTCCGAGACGCTTGGGCATTTGAGTATTCTCGATTGGAGAGTTGGAGGTTGGAGCGACCGGGGGGAAGCGATTAGAAGCGCGAGTAGAATTCAACGATCAATTGTTCGTTGATCGAAGGATCCATTTCGTCGCGGGTAGGCAGGCGCGTGACGACAGCGGAGAGCGCCTCGTCGTTGCGGGTGAGCCAACCTGGGACGACGCGAGCACGGCTTTCTTCCATCGAGCGGGTGACGATCTGACGGGAGTTCGTCACGGCCTTGATCTCAATGGTGTCGCCGGCGACCAGCGTGTAGCTGGCGATATCGACCTTGCGGCCGTTCACTTTGACGTGGCCGTGGTTGACGAGTTGGCGACCTTGAGCGCGGCTCTTGGCGAAACCGAGCAAGTAGGTCACGCTGTCAAGACGGGTTTCGAGGAGCTGAAGGAAGCGTTCGCCGGTGACGCCGCGCTCGCGCTTGGCGGTGGCGAAGGTGCGACGGAACTGACGTTCGAGCAAACCGTAGATATAACGGAGTTTTTGCTTTTCGTTCAGGCCGATTGCGTATTCCGACAACTTGCGGCGGGACTTCGGGCCGTGTTGACCGGGCGGGAAGTTGCGGCGCTCGAGAACCTTGGCGGATCCGAGGATGTAGGTGCCGAAACGGCGGCTGATGCGGGTGGTGGGTCCGGTATAACGGGCCATGGTGGGAGTAGTTAAAAGTTACAGGTTAGACGCGGCGGCGTTTGCGCGGACGGCAGCCGTTGTGCGGCACCGGCGTAACGTCGATGATGGAGGAGATTTCCAAGCCGATGGCTTGGAGACCGCGGATGGCGGAGTCGCGGCCGAGGCCGGGACCGCTAACGCGGATTTGCACTTCCTTCAAGCCGTGCGCCATGGCGTTGCGGGCGGCGTCTTGAGCGACGACCTGCGCAGCGTAGGCGGTGGACTTGCGGGAACCGCGGAAGTTGCACTTACCGGCCGAGGACCAGGAAATGACGTTACCCTTCGCGTCCGTGATGGAGACGATGGTGTTGTTGAAGGAAGCGGTGACGTTCGCGATACCGGAGCTGATGTTCTTCGAGCCCTTGGCCTTGCGGACCTTGACGGTGCCAAGCTCTTCTTTGAGCAAGTCTTCCGCGGTTGGTGCCTTTGGCACGCCGCCGACGAGTTCGACCGGCTTGGTTTCAGCAACTGGGGCAGCGCCTTCAGCAGCGTCAGCCTTGGGGGCTTTTGGAGCCTTCGCGGGCTTTTCGGCCGCGGGAGCAGCAGCAGCGACGTCCTTCTTGGGCGCCTTTTCCTTCTTGGGAGTGGATTTCTCTACGGACATTGAGAGGTGTGGTTAAGATTATTCCTTGGCTTTCGAAACGCCCACGGTCTTACGGGCGCCCTTGCGGGTGCGGGCGTTCGTGCTGGTGCGCTGGCCGCGGACCGGAAGGCCCCGACGGTGGCGGATGCCACGGTAACTGCTGATCGCCTGGAGGCGTTTTAAATTGCCGGCGATTTCGCGACGGAGATCGCCCTCGACCACCCACTTGTTGTCGGTGATGACGTGGAGGATCTTGTTGAGTTGCTCTTCGGTAAGATCCGAAGCGCGCATATCGGCATCGAGACCGGCGGTCTCAAGGATGAGGTCGGCACGGGCAGGGCCAATACCGTAGATATAGCGGAGGGAGTATCCGAGTTTCTTTTTGGCGGGTAATTCAACGCCGAGGAGACGAGGCATAATTGGATGGGTTGAGAGTTAGGATTTGGAAAGTGAAGAAGAGAAAGTGGTGGGGTTCGGAATCGTGAGAATTTCCGGACCGGTATCAGTTGTGAGCACGGTGTGTTCGAAATGCGCGGAGGGTGAACCGTCCGAGGTAACGATCGTCCAATGGTCGCTCATGGTGCGAACCGCGTAGCGACCGAGGTTAACCATTGGTTCGATCGCAAGCGTCATCCCGGGCTTGATGCGGTCACCCGAGTTGCGGCGGCCGAAGTTCGGTATCTGTGGCTCCTCGTGCATCGCGCGACCGACCCCGTGGCCAACCATTTCGCGGACGACACTGAAACCGGCGCGCTCGACGTGGGCTTGCACTGCGGCGGAAATATCGCCGATGCGGTTGCCAACTGTCGCTTGCTTGATGCCGAGATAAAGCGCTTCTTCGGAGACTCGGAGGAGTTCGGCGACCCGCGGCTCGATTGGCCCGACGGGAACCGTGGTCGCGTTGTCGCCAATGTAGCCGTTGTATTCGACGACAACGTCGAGGGAAACAATGTCCCCGGGACGCAAGATGCGCTTGAGGGAGCCGATGCCGTGCACCACTTCTTCGTTAACCGAGAGGCAGGTGTAGGCTGGGTAAGCCGAGTTGTGCAGTTTGTAGCCGTAACAGGCGCTGCGAGCGCCATACGACGCGATGATTTCGCGTCCGATTTGATCCAAGTCGTAGGTCGTGATACCGGGCCGGACCTGCTCTTTCATTCGCGCCAAAACATTGGCGGCAATGGCGCAGGACTCGCGCATGCGACGAATACCTTCCGCGTTTTTTATCGGAATAGACATCAGGCAGCAGTGCGAGCGACTCCGGCGAGGAGTCCTTGTGTGCGATAGTGAGTGACGGCTTCCGCGGGAGCGGAGGCGTTGGCGAAGACAGCTGCGAGATGTTCACTGCGGGCTTCGAGCCATTCATCAAACACTTTTGCTTGGAGCAACGTAGCCGGGAAATCCTCTAAAAGGAAACCCGCATCGGGTTTGCGCGCCCAGAACCATTTGCGGAAAACCGCTAAGGTTAACTGCTCCGACATGGCAGAGCCACGTAGGAGAACCGCCGCGGCCTGTTGGCCGAGCGGAGTGCGTCGCGAAATCTCCTGTTGCACGAGAGAAGCAGGAGAGACGTGCTCAATTGAGAAAGAACGGGTTTGGTCTAAAAGAGCCGCCAGAGACGAATCGATTGAACCTAAGACTATGATTTTCGCCTTGGCCGAAGCTAAGGCGGAAAAGGTGCTGGAGTCTTCAGCCCTCTTCACTGATGTAAAGGAATTAAAGAGCAAATTGGCGGACGGCCCATGCCGCGATGCCAACAAGGAGCATAACCAACATGAAACCAACCAGTTTCATCACGGTCGCGTCAGAAGCGGCTTCGCCGATGGTCATTTGCGGCGAGGTAGAGCGGCCGCGAATGCGTCCCTTTTTAAGGAAACCGTCGTAGTGGCGCTGCAACAGGAACGTCTCGATCTGGCGCATAGTGTCGAGGATGACACCCACCGTGATGAGCATGCCCGTGCCACCGAAGAAATGGGCGATGCGCGGCGGAACTTGCAGTTGGAACAACAAGATGTCCGGAATGACCGCGATAATCGTGAGGAAGCACGCACCCGCAAGCGTCAAGCGGGTCATGATGAAATCGAGGAAATTGGCCGTCGGCTCGCCGGGACGAACGCCGGGAATGTAGCCACCGTATTTCTTCAAATCGTCAGCGACTTGGATCGGCTTGAACATAACCGACACCCAGAAATAGCTGAAGAACAGAATGAGTGACGCCATGATGGCGTAATAGATCCAATGTCCGCTGATCAAATTGTTGGCAAATTCGACGAGGAATTTGATATCGAATGCCGCGCCGAGCTGAGAAAAAATCTGCTGCGGGAAGAGTAAAATCGCGCTGGCGAAAATCACGGGCATGACGCCCGAGTAGTTGACCTTGAGCGGCAGGAACGAGCTTTGGCCCCCATAGACTTTCTGCCCCACAACTCGCTTGGCGTATTGCACCGGAATTTTGCGCTGGCCTTGTGTGACGGCGATGATGCCCATCGTGACGACGAGGAACAAACCGCCCATTAGGACCGCTTGCGGCAATCCGAGTTTCGCCACACCGACCGGTGCGAAGAAGAGCTGGTAGGTCGCGGCAGCGGCGCCGGGGACGTCGGCGATAATACCGATCGTGATCAACAGCGAGACGCCGTTACCGATGCCGCGTTGGGTGATTTGCTCACCGAGCCACATCATCAACAGGGTGCCCGCCGTGAGAAAAATCGTGGACTGAAGGAGGAACATCGTTTTGCCGACGAGCACGATGTGGCCGTATTGATTGATATCGTAGCCCGGGAAGAGGCGACCCGGATTCTCCAGCGCGAGAATCAGCAAGGCACCTTGCACCACGCAGATGATCACCGTGAGGTAACGCGTGTATTGGGTCAGCTTTTGGCGACCGGTATCACCTTCCTGTTGCAAACGGCTCAAGGTCGGAACGACCGCCGTCATCAATTGGAAGATAATCGACGCACTGATGTAGGGCATGATGCCCAACGCGCAGACTGCGCCCTTGAGGAGCGCGCCACCCGTGAACATGTTGTAGAGACCCACGAGCGCACCACCGCCACCGGCGGTTTGGTCCGCGAAAAACTGCATCAGCGGCTTCGGGTCGATACCGGGCAGCGGGATGTGGGCGCCGACGCGTGCCACGAAGAGCAGCGCGAGGGTGTAGAGAATCCGCGAGCGCAGCTCGGGGATTTTCATCGAATTCGTGAAGGCGGAAAACACGGGTGAGGAGAGTCGGGTTGTGAATGCGGTCGTTCGGGTTTCCGGAATTGCTCAGAGAGTCGGTGGACGGCTCTGCGCGACTGGGCGGAAACGAAGCGGGACAGAGGAGCTCAAGCGACAATCGCCTGACCACCGGCCTTTTCAATCTTCGCCTTGGCGGAGTCGGAGAACTTCGCGGCGGTGACCTTGAAGCTGCGTGTCACTTCGCCGTTGCCCAAAATCTTGAGCAATGCGCCGGGACGAACGAAGCCAGCCTTGGCCAACACATCGATGTTCACGTCGGAGACGTCTGCCGCGAGCTTGTCGAGATCGGAGACGTTGACGACCGCATAGCTGGTGCGGAAGTTGTAGTTGTTAAAGCCGCGGTGCGGGAGCTTACGGTAAAGGGGCATTTGGCCGCCTTCGAAACCGGGGCGGATTGAGCCGCCGGAACGAGCACTTTGGCCTTTGCCGCCGCGACCGGAGGTTTTGCCGTGGCCGCTACCTTCGCCGCATCCGACGCGCTTGCGACGGTGGACAGCACCTTTGACGTTCTTGAGAGTGTGGAGACGCATGATCTAGGATTCCTGATTTTGGGTCGCCGCCCTCCCCTTTTCGGGTCGGGCGACTCGGATTGATTTAATTAGCTGCGTGCCGCTTTGAAGTCTTCCGCGAGACGGAGCTTGCGGAGACCGGCGAGCGTGGCGTTGACGACGGCGATGTGGTTCTTGGAACCCATCGACTTCGTGAGCACGTTCTTGACGCCAGCAGCTTCGAGGACGGCGCGGACGCCGCCGCCGGCGATGAGACCGGTGCCGGTCGTTGCGGGGCGCAAGAAGACTTTGCCGCCGTCATAGACGCCGAGGACTTCGTGCGGGATGGTGTCGCCGCGCAATTTCACGGGGAGCATCCGTTTTTTAGCGGATTCGGTCGCTTTACGGATAGCCTCGGGGACTTCCTTGGCCTTGCCGTAGCCGATGCCCACGCTGCCCTTGCCATCTCCGACAACGGAGAGAGCGGAGAAGCTGAAGCGACGGCCACCTTTCACCACCTTGGCGCAGCGATTGATGAAGACGACCTTCTCGATCATGCCGGAATCAACGGCGTTAGCGCCGCCGAAACCGGAATTATTGGATCTGTTGTTATAAGCCATGGGCGGTGTTTAGAATTGGAGTCCGCCTTCGCGTGCTGCGTCGGCAAAAGTCTTGACGCGGCCGTGGTAGAGGCGGCCGTTACGATCGAATACGACCGAAGTGATGCCGGCGGCTTTCGCCTTTTCGGCGAAGGCGGTGCCAAGAGCCTTGGCGCCAGCGAGGTTGCTCTTCGCGCTGCCCTTGCGAATCTCGGCATCGAGGGTCGACAGGAATGCGATGGTCTTGCCGGCATCATCATCGACCGCTTGCGCGTAGATGTGCTTGCCAGAAAACTTGACGGTGAGGCGCGGGCGGGCAGCGGTGCCGGACACGAGCTTGCGAATACGCCATTTGCGCTTCTGCAGCAAAATGGCTTTTTGAATCGTATTGGACATGGGATTTCGGCCTTGAGGTTAGCGCGGTTAGGCGACGGTTTTGCCTTCCTTGCGACGGACACGCTCGGCGTGCTCGCCGACGATGCGCACGCCCTTGCCCTTGTAAGGCTCCGGCGGGTAGTAAGCGCGGATTTCGGCGGTGACTTGACCGACCATTTGCTTATCGGCGCCTTCGATCTTCAACTTGGTGCCGTCAGTGACAGTCACCTTCACTCCAGCAGGGATGTCGTGGAGGATCGGGTGGGAATAGCCGAGGGCGAGATCAAGTTGGTTGCCCTTGAGGACGGCCTTGAAGCCGACGCCTTGGATTTCCAATTCCTTGAGGTAGCCGACACTGGCCCCCTTCACCATGCCGTCGATCACGGAACGGACCGTGCCAGACATGGCGCGGGAAAAGCGGGAAGCCTCCAACGGTGCAACGTGGATGGTTTTGTCCTTCATCTCGATCTTGACGACCGGAGCGAAGATTTTGCTGATTTTTCCCTTCGGGCCTTCGACGGAGACGGTGGTGCCGTTGATGTCGACCTTGACCTTATCGGGAATTAAAACGGGTTGTTTGCCAATTCTGCTCATGATGTAGGCTCCTTACCAGACGGTGCAGACGAGTTCGCCACCGAGTTTGTTGCGGCGAGCATCCTGGTCCTTCATGAGGCCCTTGGACGTCGACACGATGGCCATACCGAGGCCGTTGAGGACGCGGGGCAAATCGGAGTAACCGAGATAGCGGCGGCGGCCGGGGGTGGATTCGCGCTTGATGCCGACGAGCACGGGCGTGCTGTCGACATACTTCATCGCGACGATGAGAGTCTTGTGGCCGCGCTCGTCGGTGCCGGTGGTGACTCCGTTGATGAAGCCTTCGGCTTTGAGGATCGTCGCGAGACTCTCCTTCATGGTGGAATGCGGCGAAACGCACTGGGCGAGACCGGCCTTCGACGCATTGCGGAGGCGGGTCAGAAAATCACTGATCGGGTCTGTCATGGATGGATGTTGTTGAGTGCGGCGGCGCGGGTCATATCCGACTCCCGCGAGCCAAAGGGTTTACCAGGATGATTTGGTCACGCCGGGGATTTTGCCGGCGAGAGCAAGTTCGCGGAAAGTGAGGCGGGACACGCCATACTTGCGTTTAAAGCCACGCGGGCGACCGCTCATGGAGCAGCGGTTGCGGATGCGGACCTTGGAGGAGTTGCGGGGAAGCTTTTGGAGCTGCTTTTGCGCCGCATGGAAATCGTCGTCGGTCGTAGCCGGGTTGACGAGGATCGCTTTGAGTTCGGCGCGCTTGGCGGCGAACTTTTCAGTGAGGCGTTGGCGCTTCTTGTTGCGTTCGATGGCTGATGTTTTCGGCATGGCGCGTAAAAATTAGGCTGCGGTGGTCTTGGGAGCGGCGCCTTCGATGCGGCGGAAGGGCATGCCGAGGAGGCGGAGGAGTTCACGCCCTTCGTCGTCAGAGCTGGCGGTGGTCACGATCGTGACGTCGAGGCCCATTTGGCGCTTGGCGTTTTCGACCATGATTTCCGGGAAGATGGTGAAGTCGGTGATACCGATGTTATAGTTGCCTTGGCCATCGAGCTTGCTCGAGACACCACGAAAATCGCGGATGGTCGGGAGGCCGACAGCGAGGAGGCGCATGAGAAAGTTCCACATGTTGACGCCGCGCAGCGTGACGCTGCAGCCGACAACTTGACCTTGGCGCAATTTGAAATTCGCGATAGCCTTGCGGGACTTATTCAGCAGCGGCTTCTGGCCAGCGATAAGTGCCATGTCGCGCGCGGTATCGGCGATTTGGTTCTTATCGGCGGTCGAGGAGATGCCGGTGTTGAGCACAATCTTGGTCAGTTTCGGGACCTGGTGCTTGTTCTTGTAGTTGCGCGACGCCATGAGGGCGGGCACGACCTGTTCGAGGTAGGTCTGCTGCAACGGGGGGAGAATCTTTTTCTGAGTCATTTTGAATAGGCCCGGTTTCCGAGCGGGCAAAGGACGGCGTTAGCTCTTAGCGGCTTCCGTGGGTTTCTTGGCGCGTTTCGAGGCGTCGAAGCGCGATTGGAGCATGAGGTTCGAGATTTGAACCGAACCTTCGCGCTCAGCGATTTTGCCCTGGGGATTTTCCTGGGACTTTTTCAAGTGCCGCTTGATCATCGCGACGCCTTCAACGACGGCGCGTTGCTTGGCGGGGAGGATTTCGAGGACCTTGCCGGACTTGCCCTTGTGGGCGCCGGAGATGACGACGACTGCGTCGTTTTTCTTGATGTGAAATTTTTGCATGGTCAGAGGACCTCCGGTGCGAGGGAGATGATCTTCATGTAGTTTTTCGCGCGCAGTTCGCGAGCGACGGGGCCGAAGATACGGGTGCCCTTGGGATTGCCGTCTTCGCCGATGATGACGATGGCGTTGCTGTCAAAGCGGAGGTAGCTGCCGTCGGTGCGACGGAGCGGAGCGCGGGTGCGAACGATGACGGCCTTGTGGACTTCGCCCTTCTTTACGGTCGCGTCGGTGCTGCTCTCTTTGATGTTCACGGTGATGATATCACCCACATGAGCGTAGAAGGAGGGATGGCCGATTTTGCCGATCATCGACGCGCGGCGCGCGCCGGTGTTGTCGGCAATATCGAGGATGGAACGCATCTGGATCATAACGATGTTCTCCGTAAAGGTTAGGCCTTGGGGGCCGCGGCTTGGTTAGCCTTGGTGGTCTTGGTGGGCACGATGGCGGCCACGTCGGTTTCCGTCACAGCGGCACCGAGCGGAGCGATCGCGGCTTGCACCACGCGCACGATGCGCCAGCGCTTGAGGCGGCTAATCGGGCGGGTCTCCATGACCTCGACCTTATCACCGACGTTGGACTCGTTCTTCTCGTCGTGGACGTGGAGGACGGTCTTGCGGTTGATGACTTTGCCGTAAAGTGGGTGAGGAGTCTTGTAAGGGACGGTGACCTTGACGGACTTGTCGCCCATCTTGGAGCTGACAAAGCCGAGCTCGGTCTTGCGGGCGGCGTGACGTTGATGTGTAGACATGGGCGGTGGCGGTTAACGCGCGCTTAAGCGGCGGTCGTCTTGGAATTGTTCTCGGTGAGGATGGTCTCGAGGCGAGCGATGTCTTTGCGGAGAACGCGGATCATGTGGGGCTTCTCGACTTGACCGGTGTGCTTGCGCAAACGCAGTTGGAGGAGCTCGTTTCGAGTGTCGCGGAGCTTGGTGGTGATCTCGACGGGCGAGAGTTGGCGGATTTCCTTGGAAGTCATGGTGACGGTCTCCTCTGAATTATTGGGCCAGACCTTCGCGGACGATGAATCGGCAACGGAAGGGCAGTTTGGCGTCAGCGAGGCGGAAGGCCTCTTTGGCGATGGTAAGTGACACGCCGGCGAGCTCGAAGAGCACAGCGCCTGGCCTGATCACAGCTACGTAGAATTCGACTGGTCCCTTACCTTGCCCCATGCGCACTTCGGCTGGTTTCTTGGTAACGGGTTTGTGCGGGAAAACGCGGATCCACAATTTGCCCTTGCGCTTAAGATGGCGGGCAATGGTGACGCGGGCGGCCTCAATTTGGCGACCGGTCATAGGACCACGGGAGAGGGATTGCAGGCCAAATTCACCGAAAGCGAGCGTGTTACCGCGCTTGGCATTGCCGGCGCGAGAACCCTTGAAGGTCTTACGGTATTTGGTGCGTGAGGGAGAAAGAGTGGACATGGCTTTTAGTTAGCTAGGTGCACGGAGCGGTGGCTCAGAGCAATTAGTTGGTTTCGTCCTTTTTGCAGATCCAGCACTTGACGCCGATCTTACCCCAGAGGGTGCGGGCTTCAGCGAAGCCGTAATCGATGTTTTCGCGCAGCGTGTGCAGCGGAATACGACCCTGGCGCTGCCATTCGCGGCGCGCGATATCAGCGCCACCCAGGCGGCCAGAGCATTGGATTTTGATACCGTCGACGCCGAGGGACATGGCGATTTGAACGGACTTCTTGATGGCGCGGCGGAAAGCCACGCGGCGCTCGAGTTGGAGTGCGACGTTTTCCGCGACCAGCTGGGCGTCGGTCTCGGGTTTCTTCACCTCTTGGATATCAAGGAGGATTTCCTTGCCGGTGAGTTTGCCGAGTTGAACCTTCATGTTATCCACTTCCTGACCCTTCTTGCCGATGACAATGCCGGGGCGGGCGGTGAAAATCTTGACGCGGACGCGGTTACCGGCGCGCTCGATGAAGATGCGCGGCACGGAGGCCTGCTTGAGCTTTTCCATCAGCTTCTCACGGATGATTTGATCCTCGAGGAGGAGCTTGGCGAAGTCCTTCTTGCGGGCGAACCAGCGAGATTGCCAGTTACGGCGGACGGCGAGGCGGAAACCGGTTGGGTTTGTTTTTTGTCCCATAACAGAGTGTGGTTAGGCTTTGCTGTCCGAGAGGACGATGCGGAGGTGTGACATGCGTTTTACGCGCGGCTTAGCCGAGCCTTTCGCGCCGGCCTTAAAACGTTTGAGGACCGGGCCGTTCTCAACGAGGGCGCGGTGCACGAACAGCTTGTCGGCAGAGAGATTGTGATTGTTTTCCGCGTTCGCGATGGCGCTTTTGAGCGTCTTGGCGAGGAGGCGGGCGGATTTGCGCGGGATGAGTGTGACCATGTCGAGGGCCTCGGACGCAGGGCGGCCTTGGATCTCGTTGGCGACTTCACGCACCTTCTTGGGTGACATGCGCGCGTTGCGGGTAAGAGCTTGAATTTCCATTGTCGGATTCCGGTTAGGCGCGGGCCTTAGATTTCCTTGCGGGTCATACCGCCGTGCGACTTGAAGGTGCGCGTAGGCGAGAATTCGCCAAGTTTGTGACCGACCATGTTCTCGGTGACATAGACCGCGATGAAGGCCTTGCCGTTGTGAACACTGAAGGTGTGGCCGATAAATTCCGGCGTGATGGTCGAGCGTCGGCTCCAAGTTTGGATGGGCTTGCGAGCACCACCGATCTTGGCCGCCTTCTGGATTTTTTCCAGGAGGTGGTAATCGACGAAGAAACCTTTCTTGATTGAACGAGCCATGGGTGAGAGTCGTTAGCTTATTTCTTGCCGCGCGGCGGACGGCCGTTGTGGCGGGTAACAATGATAGAGTTCGACGGCTTGGAGCGACGGCGAGTTGGGAAGCCCTTGGCGAGCTGGCCCCACGGAGAGACGAGATGTTGGCGACCGCCACCACCCTTGGATTTGCCCTGACCGCCACCGTTCGGGTGGTCGACCGGGTTCATCGCAACGCCGCGCACGCGCGGACGTTTACCGAGCCAGCGGTTGCGGCCGGCCTTACCGAGCTTGCGCTTACCGTGGTCTTCGTTGCCGACTTCGCCGATCGTGGCGCGGCATTTCGCGTTGACGAGGCGGATTTCGCCAGAAGCGAGTTTGAGTTGCGCCATGCCGTCTTCGATCGAGACGAGCTCGGCCGAGGTGCCAGCGGAGCGGGCAACTTGGGCACCGCGACCGGGGAGCAGCTCAATGGCGTGCAGCTTGGTGGCGGGCGGGATGACTCCCAGCGGGAAGCTGTTACCCGGACGGTAGTCGTTCGAGTTGGTGCTCATCGCGCTGTAGATCGAGTCACCGACCTTCAAATCGCGCGGAGCGAGAATGTAGGCCTTGGTGCCGTCAGTGTAGGCGAGCAAGGCGAGCAGCGCACTGCGGTTGGGATCGTATTCGATCGCCTGAACCTTGGCGGGCATGTCGAGCTTGTTGCGCTTGAAGTCGATGATGCGGTAAAGCTGCTTGTGGCCACCGCCGCGACGACGCGAGGTGATGCGACCGTAGGCGTTGCGGCCACCGGTCTTGGGCTTGCTTTCCACCAATGAACGCTCTGGGCGTTTCTTCGAGATCTCCGCAGGGCGGTTGAGCTCGGTGAAACGGAGCGAAGGGGTGATGGGACGAAATGATTTAATAGCCATGACGGTAGGTTCCTCGGCGTTAGAGGAGCTCAATCTTGTCGCCCTGCTTGAGGGTGACGATCGCGCGCTTCGAGTCGGATTTCTTAACGGGGAGGCCCTTGCGCGAGCGCTTCGGCTTGCCCATGATATTTTGGATGTTCACGCGGGTGACGGTGACCTTGAAGGTCGCCTCGACGGCTTCGCGAACGGTGTATTTGGTGGCCGAAGGATAAACCTCGAACACGTATTGACCGTAGTTGGCGGAGAGCTTGGTAGCTTTTTCCGTCAGACGCAGGTTTTTGAGAACTTTATCGGCGCTAATCATGACTGACCTCCGGTGGCACGGGCGATGATGGTCTCGATGGCCTTACTCGATACGACGATCTTGGTGTAGGCCACGAGATCGAGCGTGTTGAGCTTGTTGGCCGATTGCAGGGAAACGCGGTTGATATTGCGCGCGGCGCGAGAGGCCTCGGCGCTGAACGGGGCGTCGACCAACAGCACTTTGCCCTTGGGGGCGATGCGGTTGACGAGTTCGCTCATGACCTTGGTCTTGGGCTGCGCTGGCGAGAAGGATTCGATCACTTCGACTTCGCCGGCAACGGCGCGGTCGAACAAGGCGCGGGAAAACGCGAGTGTCTTCACCTTGTTGTTGATCTTCTTCGAGAAGTCGCGGGGCTTCGGTCCGAAGACGACACCACCACCGCTCCAGAGCGGGGAACGGCTTGAGCCTGCGCGAGCGCGGCCGGAACCTTTTTGGGCGTGGGGCTTTTTGCCACCACCACGGACTTCGCCGCGGGTCTTGGTTGAGCGCGTGCCTTGACGGGCATTGGCGCGGTGAGCGACGACCACTTCCTTGACGGCTTGCAGGCCTTTGGTGCCTTCAAACGTCGGGACGGCGAACTCTTGTTCAGAGGACTTGGTGGCGTCGGAGCTGTAAACTTTGAGCTTCATGTTGGTTCAGTCTCCTTAGGCTTTTGGGGCCTTCTTGCCGGCGCGGATGATGACATCGTCACCATTGGCACCAGGAATCGCACCCTTTACGAGGAGGAGATTCTTTTCGGCGATGATTTTGACCACGCGGAGATTCTGCACGGTGCGGACATCGCTGCCCATGTGACCGGGCATACGTTGGTTCTTCCAGGAGCGGCCGGGAGTCTGGCGCATACCGATGGAACCGATACGACGGTGGAACATTGAACCGTGGGAGGCGGGACCGCCACCGACACGGAAACGTTTCACCACGCCTTGGAAGCCTTTGCCTTTACTGACGCCGAGGACGTCAATGACCTGACCTTCGGTGAATGCGGTGACGGTGATAACGTCGCCGGCCTTCACGGTCGGGGCCTCAGTGAGGCGGACTTCGTTGAGCACGCGAGGCGTGACTTCAACTCCGGCTTTCTTGGCGTGATTGGCTTCGGCCTTGGAGGCGTTTTTTGCCTTTTGGGAGCCAAAGCCGAGTTGCACGGCATTGTAACCGTCGGTCGCGACGGTTTTAACTTGGATAACCGGGCATGGGCCGGCTTCCACGACGGTGACGGGCACGAGCACGTTTTGCGCGTCGTAGACCTGCGTCATTCCGAGTTTTTTGCCTAAAAGTGTAGTGATCATAGGCTAAGTGGTAGGTGGAGGGTTCCGTTTGTTTAGACCTACATTAGCAATTCGGCTATTGGTCGCCGATTGGCTGCTAAAGTGACTGTCTGAAATGGTGACGTTAAACGTTGATGGTGATGTCCACGCCCGAAGGCAGGTTCAGTTTCTTGAGCTCGTCGACCGTTTGGGCGGTGGGCTCGAGGATGTCGATGAGGCGCTTGTGCGTGCGGGACTCGAATTGCTCCATCGACTTTTTGTCGACGTGCGGCGAGCGGTTGACCGACAGCTTCTCGATGCGAGTCGGAAGCGGGATCGGACCCGAGACGCGAGCGCCGGAGCGCTTGGCGGTTTCGACGATTTCCACGGCGGATTGATCGATTACCCGGTAATCGAAGCCTTGGAGTTTAATGCGAATGCGTTGGCCTTTCATGGCGGATAAAGAACAGAGGTTAGGTGCGGGCCGGAGCTTTGGAAGAGGTCTCGACGATTTTCGTCAACAAGTTGGCCGGCACTTGGGCGAAGTGCGACGGGGTGACCGAGGCGCTGGCGCGACCTTTCGAGAGAGAGCGGATGTCGGTCACGTAGCCGAAGAGCATTTCCAGCGGAACGTGGGCTGCGATGATGCAGGCGCCGTTCTTGTTTTCCATGCCTTGGATTTGACCGCGACGGCGATTCACGTCGCCCATCAAGTCACCGGAGTATTCTTCCGGAGTCGTGACTTCGACGCCCATGATCGGTTCGAGCAAGATCGGCTTGGCGGCCTTCATCGCCTCCTTGAAGCCGAAGATGCCTGCCATCTTAAACGCGAGTTCCGACGAATCGACTTCGTGGAAGGAGCCGTCGATGATGCGCACCTTGATGTCGACGACTGGGTAACCGGCGACGACGCCATTGTTGGCCCCTTCGAGAATACCTTCCGTGGTCGGCTTGATGAATTCTTTCGGAATCACGCCACCAACGATTTCGTTGATAATTTCAACGCCCTTACCCTTTTCGTTGGGTTCGATCGTGACGACCGCGTGGCCGTATTGACCCTTACCACCGGATTGACGGATGAATTTGCCCACGCCTTCGGCTGTCGCCAGGACCGTTTCGCGATAAGCAATCTGCGGCTTGCCCACGGTCGCCTCGACCTTGAACTCTCGTTTCATGCGATCGACGATGATTTCCAAGTGGAGTTCGCCCATGCCGGCGAGAATCGTTTGGCCGGTGTCTTGGTCGGTCTTGACGCGCAGTGTCGGATCTTCCGCAACGAGACGTTGCAGCGCGATACCGAGCTTTTCCTGGTCGCCCTTCGAGTTTGGCTCGATGGACATCGCGATAACCGGCTCCGGAAAGGATGGTGGTTCCAAGCGGATGTCGAAATCTTCGTCACAGAGCGTATCGCCCGTGATGACTTCCTTCACGCCGACAACGGCGCAAATGTCGCCCGCGTAAGCGGCGTCGATTTCTTCGCGATCCATGGCGCGCATAAGCACCAAGCGCGAAACGCGTTCCGAGCGCCGGGTGCGAGGATTGTAAACCGAGGTGCCTTTGTTGAGCTTGCCCGTATAAATACGGCAGAACACCAATTTACCAACGAATGGATCCGTCCAGAGCTTAAACGCCAGCCCGGCGAGCTTCGCCTTGTCATCCACGATGGCTTCAACGGGTTTGCCGTCGCTGTCTTGACCCACCATGGGGGGTAGATCGATCGGATTCGGCAAGTAGTTGACGACGCAGTCGAGCAAACGCTGCACGCCCTTCTTCTTGAACGCGGAACCCGGGATGACACCCGTGAACTTCATCGAGATCGTGGCCTTGCGGACCGCGAGGATGAATTCCGGCGTGGTGATCTCTTCACCGTTAAGATATTTTTCAGCGATAACGTCGTCGAAGTCGCAAACGGCTTCGATCAATTTTTCGCGATATTCCTTCGCCTGTGCGGCGTATTCAGCCGGAATGGCGGAGACGATCGGTTCCATGCCGAGCAAGTCCTTCGTGTCTTCGAACACGTAGGCGACGTTTTGCACCAGATCGATGAGGCCGACAAAATTCTCTTCCTTCCCCATCGGAATGAAAAGCGGATGCGCATTAGCTTTCAGCTTTTCGCGCATCTCAGAGACGGCACGGAAGAAGTCTGCGCCGGTGCGGTCCATCTTGTTGACGAACGCGACGCGGGGGACGTTGTATTTGTTCGCTTGGCGCCAGACCGTTTCCGACTGGGGTTGCACGCCGGCGACGGCGCAGAACACCGCGACAGCACCGTCGAGCACGCGCATCGAACGCTCAACTTCAGCGGTGAAGTCAACGTGCCCGGGAGTGTCGATGATGTTGATGCGTTGCTTGATGCCCTTCCAGGGACCAAACGAGGCATTCCAAGCGCAGGAAATAGCGGCCGCGGTAATCGTGATACCGCGCTCGCGCTCTTGCTCCATCCAGTCAGTCACCGTGGTGCCTTCGTGGACTTCGCCCATCTTGTGGACAGCGCCCGAGTAGAACAAAATGCGTTCGGTCGTGGTGGTTTTGCCCGCATCGATGTGCGCGGCGATGCCGATATTACGCGTCCACTCGAGCGGGAACGGGCGGTCTTTGGCGTTGGCCGAGGACACCTTGTTCAATTCGGTGACGACCGTAATCTTAATGGGAGAAGCAGCAGACATTGCAAAAATTCCTTACCAGCGAAGGTGAGCAAAGGCGCGATTCGCCTGAGCCATCTTATGGGTGTCTTCCTTCTTCTTCACCACCGAGCCCGTGTTGTTGTAGGCGTCGATGATTTCGGAAGCGAGGGCTTCACGCATCGTGATACCCTTACGGGAACCAGCGGCCGTCACGATCCAACGCAGAGCGAGGGATTCCTGACGGTCAAAAGAGATTTCAACCGGCACTTGGTAAGTGGCACCACCAACGCGGCGGCTCTTCACTTCGAGTTTCGGGCGGGCATTTTCCATCGCACCCATCAAGAGATCGACCGGGTCACCCTTTTGCAGTTTTTCGCTTACGCGCTCGAAAGCGCCGTAGACGATGCGTTCAGCGATGGTCTTCTTGCCACTCTTCATGATCACGTTGATCAGGTGAGTAACAAGGGCGCTGTTATAGCGAGCATCCGGAACAGGAGTGCGATGAATGGCCTTACGACGACGAGACATGGTGAGTAAAAGAACGAGGGTTACTTAGCCGCTTTCGGGCGCTTGACGCCGTATTTGGAACGGGAACGGCGACGCTTTTCGACGCCCGTGGCGTCGAGGGTGCCGCGCACGATATGGTAACGCACACCAGGTAAATCCTTCACGCGGCCGCCGCGCACGAGCACGATTGAATGCTCCTGGAGATTGTGGCCTTCGTCAGGGATGTAGGAAATGACTTCCATGCCGTTCGTGAGACGGACCTTGGCGACCTT
>JAUXXD010000192.1 GCA_030681265.1 Candidatus Didemnitutus sp.
ATGACGCACACAGCATGCACTGCCTGCGCAACACTTCTGCGTGGCCCGCGAAATGAGAGAGATCCATTACTGTTCGAGGGTGTCGCGGCATCCATTTCAGCAATAATCGGCACCCATTTCAAATATTTTGGCTGTTACGGATCCAGCGCAATTTGTGGTGCCTTTTCGCCACGGAACGTGGTTAAGCTGCGCGCATGGACCACGTCGCCGCCGGGGAATATTGGAACGCCAACGCCGAAGCGTGGACGCGTCTGGCACGGGCGGGCCACGACGTGTTTCGCGACCATCTCAACACGCCGGCGTTTCTGGCGATGATGCCACCAACCGAAGGCTTGCGCGGACTCGATATCGGTTGCGGCGAAGGTCACAACACGCGCCAGGTTGCCAAACGCTGCGCCAAGATGGATGCGATCGACATTTCATCGGTCTTCATTCGCCACTCCCACGCCGAGGAAGTGCGCGCGCCGCTCGGTATCACTTATCAAGTCGCCAGTGCAGTGGAACTGCCGTTTGCGGATGCCACGTTCGATTTCGCCACCGCTTTTATGAGCTTGATGGACGTTCCCGAAACGGAACGCGTGCTGGCCGAGGCGCATCGCGTGCTGCGCCCGGGCGGTTTTTTGCAATTTTCGATTCTTCATCCCTGCTTCAATCCGCCGCACCGCCGCAATTGCCGTGACGAGGACCGCATCACCTATGCGGTCGAAGTGGGCGACTACTTCATCGATGCGCGCGGTCGGATCGACGAATGGATTTTCGCCACTGAACAACAGGGATCGCGCGAGCGCCAACCGACATTTCGCGTGCCGCGCTTTCACCGTCCGCTCCACGAGTGGTTCAATTTATTGATCGCCGCTGGATTCACCATCGAAGCGGTCGCCGAACCACGGCCCGATGACGAAACCGTGGCGCAGTGGCACCGCCTGCAAGAAGCCCAAGTCATCGCCTACTTCCTCCACCTGCGCGTGCGCAAGTAGTCGCGCCTTTGCTACCGGCGCAATTTCAGCGCGGCGTCGATGATGCCCTGTTCCGAAAGCAAGAGCAGTCGCGCAGCGGCGGCGAGGGGCACGTAGCAATCCACGGCCCGCACCGAACCGAGCGGTTTACTGTAACCATTCTCCGCGAGCGCCGCGATCACCGCATCAGCAATACCGCCGCCCGTGGCGCGACATTCGTCGGCGACGAGCACGGCGCGACACTGCGCGGCGTGTTCCCGAAGGGCGGCGAGCGGCAGCGGGTTGAGCCAGCGCACATCGAGCACGCGCACCGACAGCCCTTGTTCCGCCAAACGTCGCGCCGCGCGCAGGGAGAGCCGCAGACCATTGCCGTAACTTACGATCAGCAAATCGGTCGCTTCCTCGTGATAAACGCCGACCGCGCCGGGGAGCAACATCTCCTGCGTTGCCGGGTAGTCGAACAACCAGCCGTTGTCGCCGTCGGCATGCAGGTCGCGTTCGTGATAGAGCGCGATGGGTTCAAGGAATACCGCCACGCGTCCGCAGGCGCGCGCCGTGGCGACGAGGCCGCGCAGCATCTTCGCCGCATCATCGCCGCGTGACGGCACCGCAAGCAGCAAGCCCGGAATATCGCGCAGCGCACCGATGGAATTGTCGTTGTGAAAGTGGCCACCGAAACCCTTTTGGTAAGCGAGCCCCTGCACGCGCACGACCATCGGGTTGGCAAACTGACCGTTGGAGAAAAACTGGAGCGAGCAAGCTTCGCCGCGCAACTGATCCAGCGCATTGTGGATGTAAGCGAGATACTGGATCTCCGGAATCGGCAGCAGGCCCGCGAGGCCCGCGCCCTGGGCGAGGCCGAGAATCGTCGTCTCATCAAGCAACGTGTCGAAACAGCGGTGTGAACCGAACTTCTTTTGCAGTCCGCCAGTCACCCCATACACGCCGCCTTTGCGCCCCACATCTTCGCCGAACAAATTAATTTCCGGGAAGCGCAACATCTCATCGGCGAGGGCGGAGTTGATGTGCGCGGCCATCGTGCGTTTCAACGGCGAGCCATTCTGCTCGGGCAAGACGCCAAAGTGAGCGGCCCGTGCTTCGGGTGTTGCTTGCACCGCTGCCGTCGCGCGAATCTTGCCTTCATCATACGGCGCAAGCGGGCGGACAATTTCTGCCACATCGGTGAGCCGCGCTCCGCGCGAAACTCGTGCACACGCGGCATCCACCCGTCCCTGCAAATCAGCGATCATCTCCCGCAAATCCTCCGGCGTGGCTGCGCCGAGTTCGATCAATCGCCGTGCATTGGCGAGCAGTGGATCGCGCGCTTCAATGGCTTCGATTTCGGCAATGCTGCGGTAGGATGTCTCCACGTCGGTGCCCGCGTGGCCCCACAGGCGGACGGTGTGCATATGGATGAACACCGGACGACGCGTCGTGCGACAGTGGTTGATCGCAGCCGTCGCGCCTTCCCACATCTCATCGAGCGTGCCGGACAAAGTGTAGTAGGCGAGATGTGGCTGATGACTGAAGTTGTCGCGAATCCAATGCGGCGGAGTTTCCACCGAAATTCCGATGCCGTTGTCCTCACACAAAAAGACAATTGGAGCGTCGCCACCGCGGCGCACCGCGTAGCGGACGGCGTTGATGCCCGCGAGCGCGGTCGCGTGATTCGCCGAGGCATCGCCGAACGAGCAGAGCACGATGGAATCGCCCTTGAGTCCGTTGGTGAGACCGAGTCGTTTCACGCGACGCAGTGCGTGGGCCATGCCGTAGGCTTTCGGCAAATGCGAGGCGATGGTGCTCGTCTGCGGCGGCACCCAGAGCGCGCGGTGCCCCCACACCTTGTGACGGCCGCCGGAGATCGCGTCATTCGCCGACGCACAAAACGACCGCACGCCGTCGAGAATCGGATCGTAGTCCGGCAGCAACCTCGCCCGCGCCATCATCAATCCACCCGAGCGGTAGTGCAAAAAACACGGATCGTCGGCGCGCAGCAGTGCCCCGATCAGCGCATTTTGCTCATGCCCGGCACTGGAGATCGTGTAGAAGGACTGGTTGGTTTTGCGCAGTTCGCGCGCGGCAACATCGAGCAAGCGGCTCGTCACCTGATCGGCGAATAACTCCCGCGCACGGCGGACGGTAAGCGTGGATTGCGGAACGAGCGGCGCATCGAGCGGCAACAATTCCTCCGCCGCTTGCGCCGAAGCCAAGGCTGCACGCAGATTCTCTTGGACAATTTCGACGCGGGTTTGGGTCACGACAACGCGTGATGAACGCAAATTCCGTGACGAGGGCAAGAGTCACGTTGCCGTGAGGCATCCGGCACCACGAAAACGCCCCTTGCCTATCCTCGCTTGGTCGCATCTTTTCCTCGCACCCCTTGCTATGAATTCCCCCTCCGGTATGCGTGCCCCGGACGCTTTGTTGATCGTCCTCGGCGTCCTCCTTTGTGCAGTCATTCTCACCTGGTTCGTGCCCTCCGGCGAATTCCAGCGCGCAAAAGTCGGTTCGCGCACTGTGGTTGTCGCGGGCACCTACGAAACCGTGGCGGCGAATCCAGTGCCGTGGCACGGCTTTCTCACCGCGCCGGTCAAAGGGCTTACGGACAAAGACGCGGCGCTGATCATCGCCTTCGTGCTGCTGATCGGTGGTGCGTTTGCCGTCATCAATGCGACCGGCGCCATCGCGGCGGGCATCAATTGGCTCGTGCATTGCGCCGGCGATGATCCGGCGCGGAGGCGATTGGTGATACCAGTGTTGATGGTCGCATTTTCGCTGGGTGGAAACACGTTCGGCATGGCGGAGGAAGTGCTCGTCTTCGTCCTGATCACGTTAGCACTTTCCCGGCGCATGGGCTGGGACCCGATTGTCGGGGTGGCGATTCCCTTCATCGGATCCGGCGTCGGTTTTGCCGGCGCGGCCTTCAATCCCTTTACTGTGGGCATCGCGCAAGGATTGAGCGAATTGCCGATCTTCAGTGGCTGGGCGTTCCGGATGGTGATGTGGGCGGTGCTCACCGGCATTTCCATTGTTTTCGTCATGCGTTACGCGGCGCTGATTGAAAAGGACCCGACCCGCAGCCTGTCGCCATTTGCCACTGACAAAGCGAGCGACGCCATCGAACCCGAACGGGAAAAACTGACGCCCAACCGCGTCGCGGTGTTGGTGCTCTTGTTGGCGGGCATCGTGTTGTTGATTGTCGGAGTAACGCGCTGGGATTGGTATATCGAAGAAATCGCGGCGCTGTTTCTCGCGCTCGGCTTCGTTGCCGCGTTGCTAGGCCGCATCCGCCCCAACGACGCCGCCATAGCGTTTGGGGGCGGTGCGCGCGAGATGGTCGCGACGGCGCTCATCATCGGACTCAGCCGCAGTGTGTTACTCGTCATGCAAGAGGGCAAAATCATCGACACGATGCTCCATTCGATGAGTCAAGCGGCGAGCGGGCTCCCGCCGGTGATCTCAGTGCAGGTCATGCTCGCGGTGCAATTTTGTCTAAACTTCTTCGTGCCCAGTGGCAGCGGACAGGCGGCGTTGACCATGCCGATCATGGCACCGCTGGCGGATTTGTTGCACATGCCACGCCAGGCAGCCGTGCTGGCCTATCAACTCGGAGACGGTCTCTCCAATTTCATCATTCCCACGAGTGGCATCACCATGGGCCTGCTTGCCATCGCCAAAATCTCCTTTGGCGCGTGGCTGCGCTGGATCGCTTGGCTAATGGTTTGGTTGATCGGCGCGGGCATGGTCTTCCTCGCGCTCGGTGCCACCGTCATCAACTGGTAACCCCGCCGCTCAGAACGCGCGCACGGCGGCAATCACGAGGCGCTCAAACGCGACGGCGCCATTCGCCGCATTCGCCAGCGTGTGCGCGTGCGAGAGATTTTCATCCGAGAGTCCTGCGCCCATGTTGGTAATGCAGGAAACGCCCACCACGCGCATTCCGCAGTGCCGTGCCAAAATGCATTCCGGCACACTCGACATGCCGACGGCGTCGCCACCCCACCCTTGCGCCATGCGAATCTCTGCCGGTGTTTCAAACGACGGTCCGCGAAACGCCACGTAAACGCCACGGTGCAACGTGATGCCCTCGACCTGTGCCGCGCTGGACACCGCTGCGCCGAGCGTCGCATCCCACGCATCGCTCATCGGCACAAAGCGCGGCCCGAAATCCTCGTCGTTCGGCCCGACCAGCGGATTCAAGCCGAGGAAGTTGATGTGATCCGTGATCAACATCAGTTCACTAACCCCGATGTGCGCCCGCAAGCTGCCGGCCGCGTTGGATAGGAAAAGTGTTTCAATGCCCGCCACACTCAGCGCGCGAATCATCGTCTTGAGCGGATAGGCATCGCTCGTTTCGTAGAAATGTTTGCGCCCGTTCAACACCACCACCGGCACGCCGCCGAGCGTGCCTACAAGGAGTTTCCCGGCATGACCGGCCACGGTGAGCACGGGGAAGCCGGGCAAATCACCGTAGGAAAGCGCGACGGGATTTTCGAGGCGCGCCGCGAGTCCGCCCAGACCCGAGCCGAGCACGATGGCGATCTTCGGCGACAATTCGCCGCAGGCCACGCGAATCTTGGCGGCGGCACTTTGCACATTTTCAACATGGATTTGATGCTCGGTCATGTTGACCAAGGTAGCTGCAGCGGGCAGAAAAGGGGAAGCCTACATTTGCCAGACGACCGCCCACTCCCCGTCACCATGTCCACCGCTTTCCCACCAAACGCGACTGCCTTGCCCGCTTGCCCAAGGAGCGGCGGCGGACTGAGCGCCTAATCGCCGCATCGTCCGCCACTCCGCCCGTAGCACGGCGTTTACGGGTCGCGGCGCGTGACGAGGAGGAGTTCGACGCGCTTCAGTTCGCGCAACATTCGATTCGTGTGCATTTCGAGCCAGAACCAGATTTTCATGAAGCTTATCGCCATGATCAGCAGGCCCGCCAGGGCGCCCCACTGCAATTGCGCCGGGACCGTTGCGGCATGGTAGAAGCGCACCGAAGCCCACACGGCGAAACCGAAAATGATCAGATTGAGCACGAAATAGAACAACGTGAACAAGCGGTTGCGGCCACGGAAAGTCGTCAGCACTTCCTCGGCGAGATTCGGTTCATGGAGGAGTTCGGCGGACGCGCCTTCACTGCGCAGCGCGGCTTGGATTTTTTGATCGAGGTTATTCATCGTATTCCTTGGTTGAGTTTTTGTTTGAGGATTTCGCGGACGGTAAAGAGGCGTGATTTCACGGTGCCGACGGGAATATCGAGAATCGCGGCGATCTCCGCGATGGAGCGACCGGCGTCGTAAAACAAGTGCAACAGTTCGCGCGCATCGGCGGGCAGCACCGCTACGGCGCGACGCAGGGCGGTGATTTCGTCGGTCGGCTCGGACGGATGGAGGTTTGCCGGTGCAAGCCGGTCCACCTCCGCCGTCGCCACCGCGCTGTGCGCACGCTCCGTGCAACGGCGGCGCACCCAATCAACGGCGCGGCGTTCCACGATGCGCATTGCCCAGCGCGGAAAACACGCGGGATCATCGAGACGGCGCACGCCCCGCGCAATGGCCAGCCACGCCTCCGCCATCACTTCGTCGGCCGCGTGTGGTTGCTCGACGCGCACCAAGGCGAGTCGCCGCAAATCGTGGTGCCACAACGCATACAAATCGCGAAACGCCGCCTCGCTGTCTCGTTGGGTCGAGAGGACGAGGAATTCGGTCAGCACTTGTTTGGTGTCGGTGGACATCGCTTGTTACCCGAAGGTCGCAGCAACTAGGCGCGCGGTTCATCGAATGGAACTGCCTGACGCGCACTCCTAGGCAGGCTGCGGCGCGTCACTCGCGTCGCCAACGCAAATCCTGCGCCGCGCGACCGCCATCCTCAGGCCGTTCACTCAAGGTTTTGCAGCGCGATTGCGCGGGTGGTGCTTGGCGTGCTGATCGAGGAGACGCGACGATTCCACGGCGGTGTAAATCTGCGTGGTGCCGATGCTGGCGTGGCCGAGC
>JAUXXD010000001.1 GCA_030681265.1 Candidatus Didemnitutus sp.
GTCAACATGGTCGAAGCCCTCGGCAATTTGAACTCGTTCTACGCGCACGAGAGCTGCGGCCAGTGCACACCGTGCCGCGAAGGTTCGTTGTGGATGAAGAAAATTACCGCCCGCATGGTCGACGGCCACGCGCGCCCGAACGACGGCGAACTCCTCAAGAACGTCGCCGACCAAATCGCCGGCCGCACCATCTGCGCGATGGGCGAAGCCTGTTCATGGCCGACCCAAAGCTTCGTCGCAAAATTCGGCGACGAATTTAAAAACTACAAAGAAACCGCGAAACCGGCTGAGGCCACCACTCTCGTCTAAATGGAAACGCTTGTCTCAGGAGTCAGAAGTCAGGAGTCAGGAACCCGCAGTGGTTCCCGCGCTCCCGCTCGGACTTTTGAAGATTTGATCGTGTGGCAGAAAGCGCACGCTTGGGTGTTGGGCATTTATCGTTTCTCCGATTCGTTTCCGGCGAAAGAGACCTATGGTCTGACGTCGCAGTTTCGCCGCGCTGGCATTTCGATTCCCGCCAACATTGCCGAAGGTTTCAAAAAGAGAGGTGTCGCGGACAAGAAGCGCTTTATGAACATCGCACAAGGCTCGCTCGAAGAGTGTAGGTATTACCTCATTCTCTCGCGCGACCTAGGTTACGGCGACTCGGCAAATCTCTTGAGCCAACTTGAAGAAGTGAGCCGCCTGCTCACCGCCTACACTAAGGCGATTGAGCTTCCTGGCTCCTGACTCCTATTTTCCTGACTCCTCTCCTCATGTCTTCCGCTCCGAAACCCGCCGACCTCGTTACCGTCAACATTGACGGTCAGGACCTCGTCGTGCCGAAGGGCACGAACGTGATCGAGGCCGCCAAGCAGCTCGGGATCGAAATCCCGCATTACTGCTATCACCCGAAACTGACCGTCGTGGGCAATTGCCGCATGTGTCTCGTCGAGATGGGGCTGCCTGCACTTGATCCGTCCTCGCGCCAACCGCTTGTCGACGCGACCACGGGCCAGGCGAAGGTGAATTGGATGCCGCGTGCCCAAATCGGTTGCGCGACCAACGCGATGGCGGGTCTGCACATCCGCACGAACACGCCGCTGGTGAAGGAATGCCGCGAAGGCGTGACCGAATTTCTGCTCATCAATCACCCGCTCGATTGCCCGATTTGCGACCAAGCCGGTGAATGCAAACTGCAGGAACACTCGACGGAACACGGCCGCGGCTACTCGCGCTTTGTCGAAAATAAGAACGTCAAACCGAAGCGCACCCAACTCGGTCCGCGCGTCACGCTCGATGACGAACGCTGTATTCTCTGCTCCCGCTGCATCCGCTTCTCCAAGGAAATCGCGAAGGACGACGTGCTCGGCTTCGTCGACCGCGGCAGCTACAGCACGCTCACCTGCTATCCGGGCAAAAAGCTCGCGAACAACTACTCGCTCTGCACCGTGGATATTTGCCCGGTCGGCGCGCTCACCTCGACGGATTTTCGCTTCAAGATGCGCGTCTGGTTCCTGAAACAGACGCCGAGCATCGACACCGAATCCTCCACCGGCACAAACACCGAAGTGTGGAGCCGCGAAGGCGTCATCTACCGCCTCACCCCGCGCACCAACGACGCCGTGAACGACTCGTGGATGACGGACTCGGCGCGCGTGCTCTACCAACAAGTGCGCGCTGAAGACCGCCTGCTCGCGCCGACGATTGGCGGCGTTGCCGCAACCAACGACCTGGCGATCAAGGCCGCGGTCGATTTGCTCGCGGCCGGCTCTGTCGCCGTCGTGGGTTCGGGCCGCAGCTCGGTTGAAGAACAATTTCTCACGCGCCAACTCGCCGATGCGCTCAAGGTTTCCGCGGCGCTCGTCAGTCGGGTAGGGGAGGGCGACGGCATTTTGCTCTCCGCCGACCGCAATCCGAATGTGCGCGGTGCACTCGTCACCGGTTTGATCAGCGCCCTACCGGAGCAAAAACTCACGTCACTCGCCGCCGCGATCGACGCTGGCAAAGTGCAGACTGTGGTCGCGATCAACGAAGACCTCGTCGCCGCCGGCTTGACCGCCGCGCAACTGGCGAAGGTCGCCGTGATTTATCTCGGCACGCATCGCCATGCGACGAGCGACTCCGCGCGCGTGGTGCTACCGACGCTGACGGTTTTCGAAAAATCCGGCTCGTTTGTGAATCAGCAGTTCCGCCTGCAACGTTTCGCAAAAGCCGTTCCCGGTCCGCAAGACGTGGCCGATGACCTCGTGACGCTCGCGCAACTCGCTTCCGCCGCCAGCAAGACTGCGGTGCCGTGTGATCTGGCCGGTATTTGGGCCGCGCTCGCTGCGGAAAGTGCGGTGCTGGCGGGACAATCGTATGCGAAGATTCCGGCCCTCGGCGTGTCATTGGACGGTGCCGCGTGGGCGGGCCTGCCGTTTGTCGAGAGTGAGTGTCTCCACTTTAAACCCGCCGCGCTGCCTGCGGCCGCCAACGCATAACGCGCCATGGTTGAATTCTGGACCAATCTTCCCGTCGCCGTGCAGCTCTTCCTCAAAGGGCTGGCGGTGGTGCTTGTGGTGTTCCCCATCGGCGGGGCGTGTTCGCTCGCGGAGCGCAAAGTTTCCGCCTGGATGCAGGGACGCCCCGGTCCGAATCGCGCGCTGCCGCCGCTGCTCGGTGTGTCGCTGATTCCGTTGCCGCTCGTGCTGACGCTTGTCGGCTTCGTCGGGCGGATTCCGCTGCTCGGTCGCTTCATGCAGCGACTCGGTTTGTTCCACTTGATGGCGGACGGCTTGAAGATGCTCTTCAAGGAAGACGCGTTGCCCGGCCACGTGAACAAGGTTTACTTCGTGCTCGCACCGATTCTCGCGATGATTCCGGCGCTGACGACGGTGTCCGCGGTGCCGTTCGGTGCCTACGTGAACGAAGCGGGTCAAATGGTGCCGCTGATTCTCGCCAACATCGACGTGGGTATTCTCGCGGTGTTCGCCGTGTCGTCGCTCGGGGTTTACTCGCTGATTCTCGCCGGTTGGGCGTCGAATTCGAAATATCCTTTCCTCGGCAGTGTGCGCGCGTCGGCGCAACTGATCTCCTACGAACTTTCGATGACGCTGTCGGTGTTGCCGGTGTTTTTGTGGATCAATCAGCCGGGTGGTTCGGGCACGTTGAGTCTGTTCGACGTGGTGCAATTCCAGAGCGCGCCGGGCTTCCTCGGCGGCATGTGGTTTGCGTTTTTGATGCCGGTTTCCGCAATCGTGTTCTTGATCGCGCTCTTTGCCGAAACGAATCGTCAACCGTTCGACATGCCGGAATCGGAAGCGGATCTCGTCGGCGGTTTCCACACGGAATACGGTGCGTTCAAGTGGGGTCTGTTCTTCGTGGCGGAATACGCGCACATGGCGATCGGCTCCGGCGTCTTCGTGCTCCTCTTCCTCGGCGGGTGGAATCCGTTGCCGTGGTTGCCGCTGCACACCGTGCTCGAGTGGTGCGGCGTGGCGGGCAATCCGTTCATCTTCGGAGTCGCCTCCATCGTCGTGTTTCTCGCGAAGGTGTTGTTCTTTATCTTCGTTTTCATGTGGGTGCGTTGGACGCTCCCGCGTTTCCGTTATGATCAGGTGATGGTGCTCGGTTGGCAGAAGTTGCTGCCGCTCGCCATTGGCAACCTGATTTACTACGCGCTCGCCATCGCGATCATCGATCTGCAACTGGGCTGGATGGCCCACGTCGCGCTTGGCGCGACGACACTGGTGGCGCTCGCCATCGCGTTGCGCGTGCCGAAAACCCAATCTCTCTGAGCGCCATGGCCTACGTCGTCGAACGCAAATCCCTCTCGCTCGCGGAGCGCCTTTATCTCCCGCAAATCCTGGCGGGCATGCGCATCACGTTGAAGCATTTCTTCAAGCGCAACATCACGCTGGAATATCCGGAGCAGCGTCCGGCGATTCCGCCCGGCTATCGCGGTGTGCCGACTTTGGTGCTGGATCCGAACGGTCGCGAAAAATGTGTTTCGTGCCAGTTGTGCGAGTTCGTTTGCCCGCCGAAGGCGATTCGCATTACGCCGGGCGAAATCCCCGCCGACGCCCCGACCGCGCACGTGGAGAAAGCGCCCAAGGAATTCGAAATCGACATGCTGCGCTGCATTTACTGCGGCCTGTGTCAGGAAGTTTGTCCGGAAGAGGCGATCTGGTTGCAGAACGACTATTCGCTTTCCGGCTACACCCGGGCGGAACTGGTCAACAACAAGGCGAAACTCTACGAACTCGGCGGGACCTTGCCGGACCTGCATCTCAAGTGGGACAAGAAACAAGCCGCCGCCAAGACGGGCAACGCCCACCACTAAGCCATGGCCAACGTTCTCTTCTATACCTTCACCTTCCTCACCCTCGGTTGTGCGGCGCTCGTGGTTTTGAACAAGAACCCGATCAACAGCGCCATGTTTCTACTACTCTCGCTCGTGGGCATGGCGGGACTCTTCGTGATGCTCGACGCGCCGCTGCTGGCCTTCGTGCTCATCCTCGTCTATGCGGGCGCGGTGGTCGCGTTGTTTCTCTTTATTATCATGCTGCTTGATACAACGCCGGGTGCGTTCGTGCCGTTCCGCAAGATGACGATCCTCGCCGCGACCATCAGCGGATTGCTCCTGCTGCTCGGTGCGTATTCGCTGAGTGACCACGCGCCGCGCCTCGACGTGCCGGCGCACGCGGCGCCGTCGTTGAAGAATTACGCGGAGATGCTGTTCACGACTTATCTGCTGCCGGTGCAAGTCGTCGGCTTCCTGCTCTTGATCGCCATGCTCGGCGTCATCGTGCTCAGTAAAAAATTCGCACCGGTGGAGGACTCGCAATGAACAATTTCGGACTTGAGTCCTACATCGCGGTCAGCGCGCTCATGTTTGTCATCGGCTTTGTCGGCGTATTGCTGCGCAAAAACACGCTGGTGATCTACATGTGTCTTGAACTCATGTTGCTCGCCTCAACGCTCGCGCTGGTCGCCTTCTCGCGCTTCCAAGGCACGCTCGATGGAGCGGTCTTTGTTTTCTTCATCCTCACGATTGCGGCCGCCGAAGTCGCGGTCGGTCTCGCCATCATTGTCGCTCTCTTCCGTCGCCGTCACACGGTGCAGGTCGAGGAATTGAACGCGCTCAAGAACTGACATGGATCCCGTCACGTCCGCTCTCCTCCTTCTGTTCACGCCGCTCGCCTCGGCGACGGTGATCGCGCTGTTCCTGCGTCGCCAAGGCGCATTGTCGTCGTGGATTTCCACCGGCGCGGCGGCAGTCGTGGCTGCGTTGTCGCTCCAACTCGTCTTTACCGGCACCGACGTGAATGCGTCAACGGTATGGCTGAGCTTTGGCAGTTTCTCGCTCTCGCTCGGGTTCAAGATCGATGCGTTGGCGCGGCTGATGTTGTTTGTCGTCGGTTTCGTCGGCTTCCTCATTCACGTTTTCTCGCTCGGCTACATGCACGATGACGCGGCGCGCGCGCGGTTCTTCGGCGGGTTGTCGATCTTCATGTTCTCGATGCTCGGCATCGTGGTGGCGGATTCGCTGTTCATGATTTTCATCTTCTGGGAGCTGGTCGGTTTCAGCTCGTGGTTGCTCATCAATCATTATCACGAAAAGCAATCGGCGGCCGACGCTTCGAAGAAAGCGTTCATCGTCAATCGCGTGGGCGACTTCGGTTTCCTGCTCGGAATCGTATGGACGTATTGGATGTTTGGGACGACCAATCTGACGGACCTCGCGTTCATCGTAGAGGGCAAGATTGAAGGCGGTAGCCGCACGCTCGTTGAAACGGGAATACCGCTGCTGTTGTTCTGCGGTGCGATGGGCAAATCCGCGCAGATGCCGCTGCACGTGTGGTTGCCGGACGCGATGGAAGGTCCGACGCCGGTCTCCGCGCTCATCCATGCCGCGACGATGGTCGCTGCGGGTATCTACATGCTGTGCCGGATCAATTTCCTGATGGTGCCCGAGGCGCTCGAAGTCATCTCGTGGATTGGCGCGGTCACGGCGATCTATGCAGCGCTCTGCGCGGTGGTGCAGCGAGACATCAAGAAGATCCTCGCTTACTCTACGCTTTCGCAACTCGGCTACATGATCGCCGCGTTTGGTCTCGGCGCGCTCAACACCGGCCACGGCGTGATTGCGGCGGGAGTCGGCGCTGCGATGTTCCACCTAGTGACGCATGCGTTCTTTAAGGCGCTGCTCTTCCTTGGTTCCGGCTCGGTCATTCACGGCTGCCATCACGAACAGGATATTTTCCAGATGGGCGGACTGCGGAAGAAGATGCCGGTGACGTTCCTGACCTTCACGATCGGTGTCGCGGCGATTATCGGTTTTCCTTACCTCGCGGGTTTCTTCTCGAAGGATGCGATTCTCTATCTCGCGATGAGCAACAGCACGCCGATCTTCGCGGTGCTGACGTTTACGGCGGTGCTGACGTCGTTCTACATGGTGCGGATGTGGAAATTGGTGTTCTTCGGCGAAACCCGTTCGGAGAGCGCCAGTCACGCGCACGAGAGCGGCATTTCTATGACGCTGCCGTTGGTGCTGCTCGCGATCTTGTCGGTCATCGGCGCAACTGGACCAATTGGTATTTTCCCGAAACTCGCTGGCGTGATCAATGACCTCGTGCCCGTCGCGCATGGCGCGGAGCACACGACAATCCTCCTCGTCTCGATTGCCGTGATGGTCGTGGGTGCCGGAGCGGCGTGGTTCTTTTATCCGACAGTGGCGACGGACGCGCTCGAGACTCGCGCGGGCACGCTGTTCCGCGGTTTGAAGTCCGGTAAGGAATCGTTCAATGCAGTTTACGATTACTACGTCGGCAAGGTGCAGCAGCGCTTCGCGATGCTGTTGAATTTCATCGAGCAAATTTTCCTCGCCGGTTTGATTATTCGCGGTCTCGCGGGTTTGGTCGGGCTCTTCAGTTTTGGCACTCGTGCGCTTCACGTCGGCAACCTGCACGCCTACGTCTATTGGTTCTTGCTCGGCACCGTCCTTCTCTGGGCGTTTACCACGGGAATGTTCTAACCTGATTTACTGATGGACGCTTTCAATCCCGCTCTCGTTCTCCAACTCGCCATCGCGACGCCGCTGGTCTGCGGCTTGCTCATAGCGTTCGGCTTGCCGCAGCGTTTTGCGACCAAGTTGGCGGCATTCGCTTTTGTAGCTCCGTTCGGGGTCGCGTTGTGGCTGTGGTCGCAGTTTCAAGTTTCGGCCGGTGCGACTTACCAGTTTACGAGCGATGTGGAAACAGGTCTGACGGGCTTCGGCATCAGTCTGAAACTAGGACTCAACGGCATCTCACTGCCAATGTTCCTGCTGGCGGCGACGGTTGGTTTGGCGGCGGGCATTTACGCGCTGCGCTCAGGTGCGGAGCGTCTGCGAATTTACCTGATGCTGTTGCTCTTCATGCACGGCGGTCTGCTCGGGACTTTTGCGTCGATCGACATTTTCTTTTTCTACTTTTTCCACGAACTCGCACTGATTCCGACTTTCATCATGGTCGGGCTGTGGGGTGGGCGGGACCGCAACTACGCGGCGATGAAGATGACGATTTATCTTACGGCGGGTGCGATGCTGTCGTTGCTCGGCTTGATCGCGATCTACACGCAGAGCGGAGTGGAGTCCTTCGATCTCGCGGCGCTGCGCACGGAATTGGCGGCGCATCCGCTCGGCGAGACGGCGCAGAAATATATTTTCGGTCTGCTCATGTTTGGTTTTGGCACGCTGGTGTCGCTGTGGCCGTTGCACACGTGGGCGCCACTTGGTTACGGCGCGGCACCGAGTTCGGCGGCGATGCTGCACGCGGGCGTGTTGAAGAAATTTGGTCTCTACGGTCTGATCCAAATCGCCTTGCCCTTGCTGCCATCTGGCGCGCAAGCGTGGGCATGGCCGCTGGCGCTGCTGGCGGCGTTCGGCAACGTGCTGGTCGTGGGCTTCATCACCATGGCGCAACGCGACCTCAAACAAATGCTCGGTTACAGTTCGGTGATGCACATGGGTTATTGTTTCCTCGGCATCGCGACGTTGTCGGTGATCGGCGCGGGCGGTGTCGTGCTGCTCATGGTGGCGCACGGTTTGTCGGTCGCGCTGCTGTTCCTCTTGGCGACGAGCATCCATCACCGCACGCAGACTTTCGATTTGAATGAAATGGGTGGACTGGCACAGAAGGCACCGGTGCTGGCGGCGTTTTTCGTCGCCGCAACGATGGCGAGCATCGGCTTGCCGGGCTTCGCGAATTTCTGGGGCGAACTCACGGTGTTCGTCGCGTTGTGGCAGTTCTCGCCGTGGCTCACGGCAGTGGCGGTCGCGGGCGTGGTCATTTCCGCCATCTACGGCTTGCGTGCGGCGGCCCGTGTTTTCTTCGGCCAGCCGACCGAACAATTCGCCGCTGTGATCGCGCGTCACCCGCCGACCGATCTCGTGTGGTCGGAGCGCCTCCCGGCGCTCCTTCTCCTCATCGCGTTGCTCGCCATCGGATTTTGGCCGCGTGCCATCGCTGATGGCGCCAACCACGCGCTCGCCGCGCAACCGGCGCTCACCGCCCAACGCTGATATTTCGCCGCCATGTCGATTGAACTTCTTAAAGCCGCCGCCGAGTCGAATCAATGGGCCGCCGTGCTGCCCGAAATCATGCTCGCGTGTGGAGCGCTGTTTCTCCTCGTGATGGAAATTGCCCTTCCGCGGAGCCAGCATCGTTTTATTCCGTGGGCGGCGGTGCTCACACTCGGTGCGGTGTTGGTGGCGGTGTTGTCCAATTACTACACGACACCGTGGCTCGGCCAAACCACTTTCAACGGCCTGTTGCGCCACGGCGTGTCCAGTCAGGTCGCGCGGGTCTTCTTTGTCGTTTCCAGTTTGCTGGTGTGTTTCCTCGCCGGCTTAGTGTTGCCCCGGACCAAGCTGCCGCGCGTCGAGTTCTACCATATCGTCTTGGTAGTGACGGCGGCGATGATGCTGCTCGTGCAGAGCAATCACTTCGTGATGTTCTTTGTCGCGCTCGAGACGGTGACGGTGGGGTTCTACATTTTGGTCAGTTATTTCCGCAACAACCCGCTCACCCTCGAAGCCGGTTTGAAATACCTCATCATGGGCGCGCTCAGTTCCGCGATCATGCTGTTCGGCATCGTGTTGCTTTATGGCGCGGTCGGCCGGGTGGACGGGGTCGATGGTTTGGTGCAGAGCGGTTTCGAATTCGATGTGGTCGCCAATTATCTCTCCCAGAATCCGGAGAACATGATCGGTCTGGTCGGCGCCGGCTTGGTGTTGGCCGGCGTGGCGTTCAAGATCGGCGCGTTTCCCTTCCAAATTTGGGTGCCCGATGTTTATCAAGGGGCACCGACGCCGGTGATGGCGTTTTTGGCGGTGAGTTCGAAGGCGGCCGGGTTCGCCGTGTTGCTGACGCTCGTGCGCGAAGTCTTTGTGCCGTTGCAGGCGATGCTCGTGCCGCTGCTGTCCGCCGCCGCGATGGGCACGTTGATTTTCGGCAACGTGGCCGCGCTCACGCAGCGCAATGCCAAGCGGTTGATGGGGCTCTCCGGTGTCTCGCACGCGGGCTTCCTGCTCATCGGCGTGGTGGCGTCGATGACGGTCGATTGGGCGCCCGAAGCCGTGTGGTTTTACCTCTTTACCTACTTGCTCGCGTCGATGGCCGTGTTTGGCGTGATGGCGCATCTCGCCGGCGAAGACGACACGGTGGCGGAGCTCGATAGCTACGACGGGTTGGCCAAGTCGCATCCATTGCTCGGGGCCGTGCTGGCTATCGGCGTGGGTTCGCTCGCGGGGATTCCGCCGTTGGCAGGCTTCATCGGAAAACTGTTTATCTTCATGGCGGCGTTCGAAGCGCAACTTTACGGGGTGCTCGCCGTGGCGGTGGGCTGCGTGATCATTTCGATTTATTACTACTTTGGGTGGATCAAGGCGGCGTGGTTTGCCACGTGGTTGCCGGAAGGCGAAGTGCCGGAATCCACCCAACCAGTCGCCACCGTCACGCGTTTCCGCGCCGTGGTGCTGTTGTTGTTGGCGGGTGCGACGGTGCTGCTCGGCTTCTTCCAGCAGCCGCTGACGCAGTGGTTACTGCTGAAGTAGTTTGGTGGCCGCACAAATGCTTCGCCAGCGCGCGGGAAACTGTTTCGAGTTTTCCTGCGCATGAAGGTAACCGGACTCGCCCTCGTTCCCCCGCCGACTGCGGCTGATCTCCCCAAGGTCACGCCCGAATTGCTCGCGTCCGTGCTGGCGCGCTACTCGCGCAGCAACGAAGGCATTGGCAACATCCTCGCCAAGGTTGATCTCGCGAACCCCGACGAATCGATCGACCGCATCCTCAAGTTCGTCGATTACGGTCACGCCTCGATCGGCGGACTGACCGGTGGACTCGCGATCACATTGGACGGCGTCTCGATGTGGCTCGCCTACAAAATTTTTGAAATCGCCCAGATGGCGGACGGCCAGGAATCGAGCACGCGCTACATCACGATGGATGCGGCGAATCTGCCCGCAGCGGACGAGATTGGTATTCCCGCTGACCTCGCGCCGCGCTGGGTGGCGTTGATGGCGAAAGCGTTTGCCGCTTATCACGCCGAATACACGCGGCTCGACCAACTCGGGCAGGCGCAGCCGGAATTGATTCGCCTCCCGGCCAATGCGAAACCAGCGGTGGTGAATCGCATTCGCAAAAACTACGCGCTCGATCGCGCACGCTACTTCATCCCGCTCGCGACACGCACCAATCTCGGCCTGGTGCAAAGTTCACGGATGTGGGCGACGACGGTGAAACATCTCGACTCGCTCGCGCATCCGGAGGCGCAAACCGCCGCGCGTTTGATTCGCGACGAGTTGATCAAGATTTCGCCACGCTTGATGCGCCACAGCTCGGCGGAAAAATCCTTTCAGGAACAGGCTGCGCAGGAACTGGCGACATCGGTCCGACTGGGATTGGCGCGCCTGTCGACCGCGCCGCTGGCCGATGAAGTCTGGGTCAACGTCGACCGCTCCACGCCGCCGTGGCTGACGGAGGAGCAACCCCTTGCCGAAGCGCTCCGTCATCGCGCCAATCGCTACGGTTACCAAGGCACCGCCACGCGCCGGATGCGGGTCAACTTTGCGTGGAATAACATGGCGATCGCCGAGCTGCGCGACCTCAACCGTCACCGCACCGGTCACCGTTATACGCCGTTGATTCAGGCCGGTTTTTATCTGCCGCCGGAGATTGCCCACGCCAGCCATGCGGCGCTGCTCGACGAACAAGTGGCGCTCACGCGCGAGTTGCTGGAGCGCGGATCGGCGGCCTACGTGTATTCGCTGTTGCTCGGCGCGCAGACGCCGTTTGAGCACACCACACAGGGCGACAAATTTATTTACGAAGCCGAGTTGCGCACGGGGATGGGCGCGCATTTTCGCTACGCGGAGCACTTGAGCGCGGCGTTGCGGGAGTTCTTCCAACAAGTGCCGGAAGCGCGGAGTTGGGTGGTCGAAGGCACGGCCGAGCCGGAATAATTGACTTGCTGCAAGGGCAGTCGAATCGGACATTTAGCGTGCAGTTCACGCCGTTGCTGAGCCCTGTTTTGCCGCTGTTAAACTGGTAGCGACTGGACCGCAAATCTGATGCCCGTCCGCTTCAAAATCCTGCAGTTTAACATGCAGTTCGGCCAAGGTTGGCGAACTGAGGATCCGGACAACGCGCCGATCAATCTCGCGCTGACGATTGCGGAAATCAAAAAACACGACGCGGACTTGATCTGTTTGCAGGAAGTCGAGCGCGCCGAACCGGGTGGCACGCAGCCGCCGATGCCGCCGAATTACACGCGGTTATGCGAAGAGTTGTCCGGCTACGACAGCTATTTCGCCTTTCCGCGGGAAGACCCGCGCGAACTCCCCTTTGGTATCGGCCTCGCGATTTTTGCCCGCACGCCTTTGCGCGATTGCGCCCGGCGCGACCTGCCTTCACCGCCGCTGGGATTCAAATTTGACGGGGTGCAAAAGACACCGACCGACCGCCTGCTCATCAGCGCCACGACGACGATCGGTGGGCGCGACATTCGGGTGATGAATACGCACTTGCTCGCGTTCTTCATGCTCAACTCCAGCAGCGATGTGCACGGCGAACAGCGTCGCATGGTCGTCGAGGAATTGCGCAACAGTTCGGCCCCAACCGTGCTCGCGGGCGATTTCAACGTCCGGCAACACGAGTCGCTCGTCGCGCAGTTCGGCGCGGCCGGTTATCGCACCGTGCAAAGCGAGGAAATCACTTGGCGCAGGTTTCCCTACGTGCTCGACCATGTTTTTTACAGCGGACACTTCCGGCTGCGCAGTCACGCGGTGCATCCGACGCCGGCCTCGGATCACCACGCGTTGGTGGCCGAGTTTGAATTGACCGACTCGTGAGGCGGCGCAACTAGGCGCGACGCGCGCGCTCTTTTTCTGCGTCGCGGTCCTCTTCCAAACGGGCGCGTTCGCTCGCGATCTGTTTGCGCACGAGGTCGGCCTCGTCCAGTTGCCGTGCAGCCAACGCCGTGTTGAGCTGCTGTTGGAGAAAAATTTCCCGCTCCGCAATGCGGCCTTGGTAGACACGGTCGATCTCCGCCAGTCGTTCCTTTTGCGCCGTGGTCAGGGGCTGGCGGGCTGGCTCTGCTGCGGCGAGGCGTTCCATCGCGAGTTCGTAGGCGCTTTTCATACGCAGAGAATGGGCAGGCTTAGAGCAATTTCACACCCAAAATCATCGCGACGACCAAAGTTAGCAGCGGGAGCCAGTGTCCGTGGACCCTACGCCGACTCGCCGCGAGGAGCATCGTGCCTAACACGCACACCACTGCGGCCGGCCCCATCCAGTGCTCGGCAAACTCCGCCGGAAAATACGTGCCGGGCACCTTCGTCGCCCGTCGCACCAACGCATCCATTGTCACAATCAACAGCGCTGCCGCGTGATTGAGCAACAGACTCACCGGGAGCAATCCCACCAATCCGAACAGCAAGGAGACGAATCCACTGATAATCGCGAGCGACGCAAGCGGCACAATCACGAGATTGCCGAACAGCGCGCCCGGCGAGAAGAGCCCGAAATTGCCGATGCTCCCGGGCGTGCTGGCAATGACGGCCGCCCACGTGATCGCCGCTGCCGCGAGAGTCGCATGTCCGGCACCGCGCAGCGCGAACCGAGGCCAACCCCAGTGCGTTTCCGGCAAATCGCGCCATGGCCGCCACGCCGTGCGCCAACGGTCGGCGAGGGGACCGCCCATCACCACCAGTGCAGTCACGACCGAGTAGGACATCTGAAAACCCGTGAGGAAGAGTTGCCGCGGTTCGAGCAACAATGTCGTCAATGCCGCCGCCGTGAGCGCGGCGAGCGGATTACCGGGCAAGCGGAAAACTTGCGACGAAATGAGAAACGCGATCATCAAAAAGGCGCGCTCCGCCGGCGTGCTCGCTCCCGTGACTTGCACGTAAAGCCAGAGAACGCCCAGTCCGAGCAGGCTCGCCTCGCGTCGCGGAATGCGCAGCACCGTGAGCACACTCATGATCGCGACAGCGATGACGCCGACGTGTAGTCCGCTGATGGAAAAAATATGAAACACGCCACTGCGCATGAATGCGCTTTGCTGCTCGTTGGAGAGAACGGCCTTTTCGCCGAGCAACATCGCTTGGTAGAGCGCGCCGACGTCGCGTTGGCGCCCGAGCCCGTGTTGCAAAATATCCGTCAACCGATCCTGCGCCCGCGCGCAGAACAATCGAAACCAGCGCGGCGGACGCTCCTGCTGGTGCAGGTAGCCACGCATCAGCCGCAACTTGATGCCGTGGCTGTGGAGGTAACGTTCGAAACCGCGCGCGCCACTGACCGGTGCGGGCACAGGTTCGATCAGGCCGCGGAAGCGATAGTGTCCCGACTCCTCGGGCAAAATACTGATGCGCCGGATCGCCGCGAAATACACGCGCTGACCCCGCAAACCTGACGCGGCGTTTTCAGCGGACACAATGCGTGCGAGGCCACTGAAAGTTTTGCGCTGCGGCGCGGGCGGAAACAATTGTTCGATTTCCAGCACGACTTCGATTTCGCGCACGGGTGCCGACCAGGTCGCCGCGACCGGCGAACGCAGCGGCAGCCACAAATAACCCGCAATTCCCGCACTCGCCAACACCGCGAAGCTCCACAGCCACGCGACCGGACCGCGGTCGCGGCGCCGACCCAACCACGCAACTACGACCAAAACCATTGCCAGTCCCGCCAACCACGGCACGAGCGCGGCGGAGAGCGGGAACAGTTCAGCCGCGGCAATTCCCGCCATGAATGGCAGAAGTAACCACAACAACGGAGCGCGGGGAACGACGGGCAAGGACATCAGTGGGTGCCTCGGCCCGTGAGGAGACTGCCCCGTCAGCAAAACAGTTCGCCGCGCGCCTTCAAACTTGTTTCGCAGGGACGACCGACCAAAGCTGACTCCTCATGGCAGGCGACACCGATCAAGGCTCACTGTTTGGCGAGGATGTGCCGTCCGCGCCCGCGGAGGAATTGCCGCGCGATATTGCGCATCAACCGCTCGCCGCCCGCATGCGCCCGCGGGCCTTGGCGGAAGTGGTCGGGCAGGAACACCTCACGCGAGAAGGCAGTTTGTTGCCGCGACTGATCGCGACGAATCGTTTTGGGAGTTTGATTTTCTACGGTCCGCCCGGTTGCGGCAAAACGAGTTTCGCCGAAGCGATCGCCCGCGAAACCGGCAGTCGGTTCGTGCGAGTCAACGCCGTGATGAGCAACGTCGCCGAGTTGCGCGAAATCCTGGCGCTGGCCCGGCGGCGCCCGGAAGCGCGCACCCTGTTGTTCATCGACGAGCTTCATCGCTTCAACAAAGCGCAACAAGACCTGCTGCTGCCCGACGTCGAGGAAGGTAATGTGCGGTTGATCGGCGCGACGACGCACAATCCGGGTTTTTATGTGAATCCGCCATTGCTCAGTCGCAGTCACTTGTTCCGCCTCGAACCGCTGCCGACGGCGGCGGTGGCGAGTGTGCTAGCACTGGCGTTGACCGACATCGAGCGCGGCCTTGGTGCACGCAGGCACGCGGCGGCGCCGCAGGTGTTGGCGGACTTGGCGGTGTTGTGTGACGGCGATTTGCGGCGCGCGCTCAACGCGCTCGAGGTCATCGCGCTGTCGTTGGTGGAAGGCGCGCCGATTACGACGAGCGAGATCGAGCTGTTCGCGCGCGAACGGCGGATTCGTTACGACGCGGATGAAGACGAGCACTACGACACGATTTCGGCGTTCATCAAGAGTTGTCGCGGCAGTGATCCGGATGCGGCGATGTATTGGCTGGCGAAGATGCTCGCGGGCGGCGAGGACGCGCGCTTCATCGCGCGGCGCTTGGTGATTCTGGCGAGCGAAGATGTTGGTTTGGCGGACCCGCTGGCGTTGCCGCTGGCGGTGGCGTCGCACCATGCATGCGATTTCATCGGGTTGCCCGAGGCCGAGCTCACGCTGGCGCACGCGACGCTCTACATCGCGACGGCGCCGAAGAGCAATTCAGCCACGCTGGCGCTCGGTGAGGCGCGGCGGGTGTTGCAGGAGCAACCGGTGCAAGCCGTGCCGCTTTACTTGCGCGACAAAAGCGGACAAGCGAGCAAGCGCGCGGGGCACGGTCAGGGTTACCGCTATTCGCACGATTTTCCGGAGAACATTTCCGGACAGACCTATCTGGAGCAGCCGTTGACGCTGTTTACGCCGAAAGCGGTCGGGGCGGAGGCGAAGATTGCGGAGCGATTGGCGCGTTGGCGGAATTTGCGCAACGAGACGCCATGAGCGGTGCTGCAGGGAGGGAGTGTTTTGCGGCAGACTTGCCGTTCACGAGCGGTGGGTTAAGGTAGTGATATGAGAAAGATCCACTGGCTTCTGGCGTTGGTGCTATTCGGCGCGGTTTTCGCCACGGCACCGGCGCAGCCCAAGCGTCCGGCGGATAAGAATGCGGCGAAGGCAGCGCCGACAATCGAAGGCATGGAGATCAAGCGCGGCGATGGCACCTATCTCGGGCTCACGTTGCTGGACGGAAAGTTTAAGCTGACTTTCTATGACAAGGAGAAGGAGCCCATGCAGGCGAACGTGATCCGCGTGGTCGCGCGTTGGCCGAATGTTCACGGGCCGGGACACAATCGCACCGTGCTGCTCCCAGCGGGTGACGGCACGTTTTTGCACGGCGCGCAATTCGTGCGCCCACCGCACGCGTTTAAGCTCTATTTGATTTTGGTGGCGGTCGAAGGTTCGAACGAAACGGAGAACATCAACGTCGATTTTCGCGGCTAGCTCTCGCGTTAATTTTCCATGGCTCTCTTGCATATTGCGGGCGGCGTTGCCCTGATGATTTTCGGAATACGGTTCCTGCGCAAGGGACTGGAACGGATGTTCGGGCACGCGCTGCATGCGTGGATCGAGCAGATGAGCTCGAATCGCGGTCGGGCTGCGATCGCGGGACTGGGCTTTGGTTCGCTGGCACCATCGAGCACGGCGCAGACGTTGCTCACGTTGCAGTTGCTCAATGCCGGAAAGCTGCCCGCGGAACGGATGCTGATGTTTCTGCTCGGTGCCAACGTCGGTATCACGGTGATGGTGCAACTGATCGCGTTTCGCCTGTTTGATTACAACGCGCTGTTCCTGCTGACGGGGGTGGCGGCGTATTTGGGGGCGCGCTCGGAGACGATGCGGGGAGCGGGGCAGACGTTGCTCGCGCTCGGGTTTATCTTCCTGGCGATGGGATTGATCAGTGCCGCGGCGGGTGGGTTGGCGACTAACGCGGACTTTCAGACGCTGATGGTGATGTTCAGCAGCCATCCGTATTTGCTGGTGGTGCTGGCGGCGGGGCTGACGTTTGCCACGCAGAGTTCCACGGCGGTGATCGGACTCGTGATCGCGTTGGCCGATGCGGGCACGTGCACACTTTCGACGGTGTTGCCGGTGGTGCTCGGCGCGAATCTTGGACTGGGTTTGACGTCGCTGGTGGTGGGGTGGGCGACGCTCGCGGGCAAGCGTCTGGCGACGGCGAATCTGGTGCTGAAATGCGCGGTGATTATTCCAGTGTTGGTGCTGTTGCCGGTGGTGTTGGAGTGGATCGAGGCCATGCCGGGCGGCATTCCGCGGCAGAGCGCGAACGCGCACACGACGTTCAATCTGCTCGTGGCGGTGCTCGGCGCGATGCTGGCGGGCGTCGTCGGGCGGATAGTGGAACGCGCGGTGCGCGCCGCGCCGAAGCCGACGGACATTGGCACGCTGACGACGCATCTTGATCCGACCGCGCTGATCAGTCCGGTGTTTGCATTGGCTAACGCGACGCGGGAGACGTTGCGGTTGACGGAGGAGATTAAAGGCATGCTGAACACCAGTTGGCGCGGCTGGGGCGGGCGCGACGCGGCGCTGGTGCAACAGGTGCGCGAGCACGACAACCGCGTCGATGAACGGCACGCAGCGATCAAGCATTACCTCAGCCAGATTCCCGCTGATCAGATGACGCCGCGCGACAGTCAATTGCAGTTCGGCCTGCTGCATTTTGCCAGCCAGTTGGAGACGATCGGTGACGTGATCGATAAAAGTTTTTGCCACCAGATTTTGAAACAAATCGCCGATCCGCTGCCGTTTTCGGAGCAGGACATGGCAGATTTGAGCGAAATGCACCGGCGCACGACGCAGCGGCTCGATTTGGCGATCCTCGTCTTGACGACGCGTGACAAGGCGGCGGCGCGACGCTTTCTGCGGGATGGCGACGATTTGAAGACGTGGTGCATCCAAGCGCAACGGGCGCACTACCAACGGTTGATCGGCAGCGACGGGCGCACCTTGGAAGCGAGCACGCGTTACCTCGATTTGATCAATGCGCTCCGGCGCATCAGCGGTCAGCTCAACACCATCGGCCACACTTTTGCGGGCGAGAAGCCGGAAAAGTTGGCGGCGCCCGACGTCGGCCAAAGTGATTAAACCCGCAAGGCGGCGAGGCGCGGATTTGACACCACTGGCCGCACGGCGGATGCTCGCGACTCTTTTGTGATGACAACTTCCCCTTTTGATTCGGTCGAGACGGCGATCCAAACGATCGCGGCCGGTGGCATGGTCATCGTGACGGATGACGAAGGTCGTGAGAACGAAGGCGATCTGCTCTTTGCGGCGGAGCAGGCGACGCCGGAAATGGTCAACATGATGATTCGCCACGCGCGGGGTTTGATTTGTGTGCCGATGAGCGAGCCGCAGTTGAAGCGACTCGCGATCAATCCGATGGTGCAGCAAAATCGCGAGGCGCTGGGGACGGCGTTTACCGTTTCAGTGGATGCCGCCGAAGGCATCACGACTGGGATCAGCGCGTTTGATCGCGCACGCACGATTCGCTTGCTCGCGGCAACTGAGACGCGGCCCGACGACTTGGTGCAGCCCGGACATATTTTCCCGCTCAGCGCGCGCGCCGGCGGCGTGTTGGAACGGGCGGGGCACACGGAAGCGGCGGTGGATTTGGCGTTGTTGGCCGGATTGCGGCCGGCGGCGGTGATTTGCGAGATTCTCAGCGACGACGGCACGATGGCGCGCTTGCCGGAATTACTGGAGTTCAAACAACGCCACCAACTCCCACTCGTCTCCATCGCGGCGTTGATCGAATACCGTCACAAACGCGAGAAACTCGTCGAGTGCGTCACCACGCGTCCGTTCGCGTCAGAATACGGTGATTTCACGCTCCACGTGTTTCGCAGCAAAATCGACGGGCGGCATCACCTTGCGTTTGCCATGGGCGAACTCGGGGCTGGGCCGACGCTCGTGCGGGTGCACACGGAGAATTTGTTGAGCGATGTGTTTCACGGGCGCGACATGGATAGTCACCACTCGCTGATCGTCTCGCTCGAGCGCGTGGCCAAGGCCGGGCACGGCGTCATCGTTTACATGGAGCAAAATGGCCGCATGCAGGAAGCGGTGCTCCATGCGGGCAAACCGGGCCGCATCTCCAACTTGCGCGATTACGGCACGGGCGCGCAGATTCTGACTGCGCTTGGTTTGAAACAGATTCGCCTCCTGGCGCATTCCAGTCGCCGCGTGGTGGGACTGGATGGTTACGGACTGGAAATCGTCGAACAGGTCCCGGTGTGACGCCGCGGATTTCGGGTTGCGGATTCCCGATTTGGCTCCGCCAATAGACCCTTCATGAGTTTAGATTCACCCAGTCCAATGGCGCAACAAGGTGCCGGCTTCCGCTTCGGCATCGTCGCGGCGTGCTTTAATCCGGTGCTGGTCGACGGCCTGCTGGCGCGTGCCACCGAGGTGTTGTTGGCCGCCGGGGTGCGCGTCGGGGATCTCACCATTGTGCGCGTGCCGGGTTCACACGAAGTGCCGTGGGCTGCCCAGCAATTGGCCGCGCAGAAGACTTGCGACGGCGTCCTCGCCCTCGGCGTGCTGATAGGCGGCGACACGAACCACCACGAGATGGTCGGCCACAGCGTCTCCCACGCGTTGCAACAGGTCGCCCTCACCACCGGCAAGCCCGTGATCAACGGCGTGATCGTGGCCGACACGCTCGCGCAAGCCCGCGCGCGTTGCGTGGGTAAAATCAATCGCGGCGCCGAATTCGCCCACGCCGCACTCGCCACGGCCGCGCTCGGCCGCACTTTTCGCCGGAGCAAACGACCATGAGCACCCAATTTAGCCAACGCCGCGAAAGCCGCGCCGCCGCCCTGCAATTCCTCTATTCCTGGAGCATCAACAAGCCCGCCAACATGGCGGACGAATTACACCAATTTTTCCAGGCGCTCGAAAAGCCGCGCGATGCCTACGCGTTCGCCGAGGAAATTATCCATGGTGTGATTGCCAATCTTGAGGAAATCGACGGTTACATCCGGACGCTCGCACACAATTGGGAATTCGAACGCATCGCCCGCATCGACCTCGCTATCCTGCGCATCGCCATCTTCGAGATGCTGCATCGCAAAGACATTCCTCCGGTGGTTTCGATCAACGAAGCGATCGACCTGAGCAAAAATTTCTCCACCGCGGATTCGAAGCGTTTCATCAACGGCATCCTCGACCGTATGAAGGATAAATTAGGCCGCGACGCGCGCAAGTCGGCGACGGAGTAAGCGCGGCTTGCCTTCGGCTACTTTAGCTCACCGCTGAATCGCGCGCGACTGCAGTCATGTTTTCCCTCTTCAAGAAATTCAAAGACGGCCTGACCAAGACGGTCGCGGCCATTGCGAGCAAGACCCACGGACTCTTTGGCGGGCGAAAGATTGACGCGGCTTCGCTCGAAGAACTCGAGGAGGCGCTCTACACGGCGGACTTCGGCGTCGAAACGACGACGGAGATTCTCGAGCAAATCAAAGCCGCCTACAAACAGGATAAGGAACTGCGCGGCCAGCAAGCGGCCGCCATCGGGGTGGCGGTGTTGCAACGCGTGCTCGCGGGTGCCGAGGGCGTGCTGCCTCCTCCGACGGATAAGCCGGTCGTGATTGCGATGATTGGCGTCAACGGTTCCGGCAAGACGACCACCACCGCGAAGCTCGCGCACAAACTCAAGGCCGATGGACAAACCGTCATCGTCGCGGCCTGCGACACGTTTCGCGCCGCAGCCGTCGAGCAATTGCAGAGTTGGGCCACGCGGCTCGATCTGGAAATTGTCGCGAGCCACACCGGCGCCGATTCGGCCGCGGTGGCGTTCGATGCGTGGCAAGCGGCGAAGTCGCGCGGTCACGACTGGTTGATCGTCGATACGGCCGGCCGACTGCACACGAAGAGCAATTTGATGGACGAGTTGGCGAAAATTCGCCGTGTGCTGCAAAAACACGATGCGAACGCGCCGCAACATCGCTGGTTGGTCGTCGATGGCTCGCTCGGCAGCAACTCGATCGAACAGGCGCGCGTGTTTCACCAGAGCTTTGGTCTGACGGGATTAGTCGTCACCAAACTCGACGGCACGAGTCGCGGCGGTGCCATCGTCGGTATCTACCGTCAGTTGCGCATTCCGATTTATTTCATCGGACTCGGCGAGCAGCCCGACGATCTGCAGCCGTTCTCAATTGAGAACTACAGCAAAGCGGTTTTCGGCCTCGACTAACTGGTCGCGCCGCCCCGGGAGGGTGCCTGTCATAACCCAAGGGCATTCTTGACCCGTCCCGCCTGCTCCGGCATCAATCAGGCAACAATTATTTCGAAATGACCCAGCGCACCTCACTTCTACTGAGCCTGCCCGCCGCGATTATTATCGTGGTCGTCATTCTGCTTACCCCGACTTCAGGGCGGCATTCGCATTCTTAAAGAGCACAACACTCCCCAAGTTTCGAAAAGGCCGCCCAGACCGGGCGGTCTTTTTGTTTTTAAAACCATGACCTTCGCTTCTCTCCAATTGCCCCTCTCCAACTCACGGAGAAATTTCTTTTCCCATGACTGATCTTCGACGCAATTCCCGTGTTATCACCGAGGGCCCGCATCGTGCGCCGGCCCGGGCAATGATGAAAGCAGTCGGTTTCACCGACGCGGATTTGGAGAAGCCGCTCATCGGCATCGCCAACACGTGGACCGAAATCGGGCCCTGCAATTTCCATCTTCGCGAGTTGGCGGAGCATGTGAAAGCAGGCGTGCGCGCCGCCGGTGGCACGCCGTTGGAGTTCAACACGGTCTCTATTTCCGACGGTATCACGATGGGCACCGAGGGCATGAAGACCTCGCTGATCTCGCGCGAAGTCATTTGCGACTCGATCGAACTCGTCACCCGCGGCAACGCCCTCGACGGCCTCGTCTGCCTTTCGTCGTGCGACAAAACCAACCCCGGCGTCATGATGGCGCTCGCGCGGCTCGATGTGCCCGGTCTCGCGCTCTACGGCGGTTCGATCAATCACGGCACTCATGGCGGAAAAGCGTTGACCGTGCAGGATGTCTTTGAAGCCGTTGGCGCGTTTTCCGCCGGCAAGATCGACGCTCAAGAGTTTAAGTGCATCGAAGATGCCGCGTGTCCCACGGCCGGTGCGTGCGGCGGTCAATTCACCGCGAACACGATGGCAACGATCATGGAAGCAATTGGCATCTCGCCGGTCGGCGCCAATGGAATTCCCGCCACCGATCCGGCGAAAGCCGAGGCGGCGTTTCGCTGCGGTGAAATAGCCGTGGAATTAGTGCGACAGGATTTGCGTCCGTCGCGCATTTTCACGCGACCAGCATTCGAAAACGCCATCACCTCGGTCGCGGCGTCGGGTGGTTCGACGAACGCGGTTTTGCATCTGCTCGCCCTCGCGCGCGAAGTCACCGTGCCACTCACGTTGGAAGACTTCGACCAAATCAGCGCGCGCACGCCGACCATCGCGACGTTGAAACCCGGCGGACTTTACACGGCGGTGGAAATGCACGCCGCGGGCGGCATGTCGCTGCTTTTGCGCCGTCTTTTCGAAGGCGGTTTTCTCGCCGCCGATTGCGCGACCGTCACCGGGCGCACGCTCGGCGAAGAAGTGCGCGAAGCGCCCGAAACGGCGGGCCAGCAAGTCATTCGTCCGACGAGCAAACCTTTCAAGCCGCACGGTGGTTTGGTGATCTTGCGCGGTAATCTCGCTGCGGAAGGTTGCGTGTTAAAAATTGCCGGCAGCAGCGTCGAGCGGCACCGCGGCCCGGCGCGTGTTTTTAATTGCGAAGAAGACGCGATGGCCGCCGCGAACAAGCAGGCGATCAAAGCCGGCGATGTCGTCGTGATCCGCTACGAGGGACCCAAGGGCGGTCCCGGCATGCGCGAAATGCTCGGCGTCACTGCCGCACTCGCCGGGGCGGGTTTGGCCGAGTCGGTGGCGCTGCTCACTGACGGACGATTCTCCGGGGCGACGCGTGGTTTCTCCATTGGACACGTCGCACCCGAAGCGGCAGTCGGTGGGCTGATCGCCTTCGTGAACGAAGGCGATACCATCGAAATCGATGTGGCGAAACGACTCCTGCACCTCGACGTGTCGGACGCCGTGCTCGCCGAGCGTCGCCAAGGTTGGACCAGTCCCGCTCCGCGTTATCAACGCGGCGTGATGGCCAAATATGCCGCAACCGTGTCTTCCGCTGCGACCGGTGCTTATACAACTTAACCCCACGCGATAAACTTCAATTCCACATCCATGAAACTCACCGGTGCAGAAATTATTTGGGAATGCCTCATCCGCGAAGGCGTCGATGTCGTGTTCGGCTACCCGGGCGGCGCCATTTTGCCGACCTACGACGCGATGACGAAATATCCGCAAATCCACCACGTGCTCACACGCCACGAACAGGGCGCGACGCACATGGCGGACGGTTACGCGCGGGCCAGCGGCAAAGTCGGTGTGGCCATCGCCACTTCCGGCCCCGGTGCGACCAACATGGTCACGGGCATCGCCACCGCCATCATGGATTCGTCCCCGATCGTGTGCATCACCGGCCAGGTCGGCTCCAAGGCCCTCGGCACCGACGCGTTCCAGGAAACCGACGTCACGGGCGTCACGTTGCCGATCACGAAACACAATTACCTCGTCACGCGCGCCGGCGACATCGCCCGCGTGTTGCGCGAAGCGTTCTACATCGCCAAGAGTGGTCGTCCGGGCCCGGTCCTCGTCGACATCACCAAGGATGCGCAACAATCCAGCGCCGAGTTTGATTGGGATGGCGTTGCGCCAAGTCTGCCGGGTTACCGTCCGAATCTCCGCGCACTGCCCTCGGAATACGAACGCGCGCTCCAATTGCTCAATTCCGCCAAGCGCCCCGTGATTCTCGCGGGCCAAGGTATTCTCAAGGCCAGCGCGACCGCGCAAGTGCTCGAGTTCGCGACGGCCGCCGGCGTTCCGATTGCCGTGACCTTGCTCGGCATCGGTGCGATTCCCGCGTCGTCACCGCTCAACCTCGGTATGATGGGCATGCACGGTGAGGCGTGGGTGAATCAGGCGATTCAACAAGCCGACTTGCTCATCGCACTCGGCATGCGTTTCGACGATCGCGTCACGGGCAATCTCAAGACTTACGCTCCGAACGCGAAAAAAATTCACGTCGAAATCGATCCATCCGAAGTGAACAAGAACGTGCACGTCGACGTCGCGTTGATCGGTGACTTGTTGGAAATCATCACCGAACTTCGCCCGCGCGTGGAGACCAATGCGCGCGCCGAATGGTGGGCCAAGATCGCCGAAATGAAAGGCGACTCCGCCGTGCTCGACATTCAGGCGTTGCCGGACAACGGCCACCTCTACGCCGCGCATGTCATCAACGACATTTGGCGCGCCACGAAGGATCGCGAAACCATCGTCGTCACTGACGTCGGCCAGCACCAAATGTGGGAAGCGCAATACTACCGTCACGAAGCGCCGCGTTCGCTCATCACCTCCGGCGGTCTCGGCACGATGGGTTTTGCGCTGCCCGCGGCCATTGGCGCGAAATTCGCCTGCCCGGAAAAAGACGTTTGGGTCGTCGTGGGCGACGGCGGTTTCCAAATGACGATGCCAGAACTCGCGACGATCGCGCAGGAGAAAATCAAAATCAACGTCGCCATCATCAACAACGCCTTCCTCGGCATGGTGCGGCAATGGCAGGAATTTTTCTACGACAAACGTTACGCCGCCACCCCGTTGCTGGGACCGGATTTCGTGAAACTGGCCGATGCCTTCGGTTTGAAAGGCGTGCGCGTCACCCAGCGCTCCGAAGTTACGCCCGCCGTGCTCGACGGCCTCGCCCACGAAGGCACGGTCGTCTTTGACTTCCGCGTCGAACAAGAAGATTCGGTCTTCCCGATGGTGCCGGCGGGCGCGGCCCTCGACAAAATGATCCGCCGACCGAAGCGCGACGTGCTTGCCGAGACGGGCTCCGACAAAGAGTGGCAAATGCCGACCGCGAAAGCGCCCGCCGCCACGACCGAAAACTCCTAATTACTTCCCGCCATGGCTAAACATACTCTCATCGCTTACGTCGAAGACGTGCCCGGCGTCTTGAATCGCGTCGCGTCGCTCTTTCGCCGCCGCAACTTTAACATCGATTCCCTCACCGTCGGCCGCACGGAAAAAGCCGGCGTCTCCCGGCTCACCGTCGTCGTTGACGCCACCGAGGCCGGTGCGCGCATCGTCGAGGCAAACCTCTACAAACTCGTCAACGTGCTCCGCGTCGACGACCTCAGCCACAAGGCTTCGCTGCACCGCGAACTCGCATTGGTGAAGGTTGGGGTGACGCCGGAATCCCGCTCTCAAGTGCTGCAACTCGTCGATGTCTTCCGCGCCCGCATCGTCGATGTGGACGAGGAATCACTCGTCATTGAAGTTACCGGCACGCCGGAGAAAATTAGCAAATTTGAAATCATGATCCGTCACTACGGCATCCTTGAAATGGTGCGCGCGGGCACGGTTTCGATGGCGCGCGGGCACGACAAACTCACCGCCAACCCGCCGCTCGTGCGCGCGGAAGTTCCCGATGCCAGCGCGCCCCACGATCCCGCTGACGCCGGTATCTCCATGTCAGTTTAACCCAACCTCCAACGTCTAATCCCGATTTACCATGGCTAAAGTCTACTACGATAAAAACGCGGATCTCGAACTGATCCGTTCCCGCAAAGTCGCCATTGTGGGCTACGGCTCGCAAGGCCACGCCCACGCGCTCAACCTGCGCGACAGCGGCGTCGACGTTCGCGTCGGCCTCGCCAAGACGAGCAAGTCGCGCGCGAAAGCGAAGAAAGCCGGCCTCAAGGTTGATACGGTTGAAGGCGTCGCCAAGTGGGCCGACCTCATCATGCTGCTCGTGCCGGATCACACGCAGGCGCAGGTTTACCGCGACTCGATTGCGCCGCACCTCACGCCGGGGAAGGCGCTGTTTTTCGCGCACGGTTTCAACATCCGCTTCGGTGCCATCCAACCGCCGCCGGGCGTCGATGTCGCGATGGTTGCGCCGAAAAGCCCCGGTCACCGCGTGCGCGAAGTGTTTCAGGAGGGCGGCGGCGTCCCCGGCCTTTTCGCGGTGCATCAAGACGCAACAAAGAAGGCGAAGAAACTCGCGCTCGCCTATGCGCGCGGCGTCGGTTGCACCCGCGCGGGTGTGTTGGAAACGACCTTTACCGAAGAAACTGAAACGGATTTGTTCGGCGAACAAGCCGTGTTGTGCGGCGGCTGTGCAGAACTCGTCAAAGCGGGCTTCAAGACGCTCGTTGATGCCGGTTACCAGCCCGAGATCGCCTACTTCGAGTGCATGCACGAGTTAAAGCTGATCGTCGATCTGATGTATCGCGGCGGCCTCAACTACATGCGCTACTCCGTGTCCGACACGGCGGAGTGGGGCGACTACGTTTCCGGTCCGCGCGTCGTCACCAAGCAGACGCAGCAGGAAATGAAGCGCATCCTCGCCGACATTCAGTCGGGCAAGTTCGCCAAGCGCTTCATGGCCGAGAATAACCAATACGGTCGCAAGACCATGAACAAGTTCCGCCAGACCGAGCGCAAACAAAAGATCGAAGTCGTCGGCGCGAAGCTGCGCAAGATGATGCCGTTTCTCAATCCCGTTACGATTAAGCCAGGCGATTAATTCACCTGTTTTGTTATTAGTCACGGGTGGGCGGCCGTTCAGCCGCCCGCCCTTCCTCCGCTCCATTCACCTCAACTCCCTATTATTATGCTTAAGATCAACTCTACGAAATCCGGTGAATTCCGCGTGCTCGACCTCTTCTCTCCCAGCGATTCATCCGCGAATCCGTTTCCCGCAAACAAAGCGCCTGCGCCAGCGGTTACGCCTGCTGTCGAAACGAGCGACTCGTTTGTGTTCGTCAATCCTCTCTTCGCGCCCCCGTCGCCCCCCCCACCGTCTGAGCGGCAGGCTTGAGCGCGGTATCTTGCGCTGCTAACCTCTCTCCACATGGACTCGAATTACGTTCGCATTTTCGACACCAGCCTCCGCGATGGGGAGCAAGCCCCCGGCGCTTCGATGACTTCGGCTGAAAAGCTTGAAGTCGCGCGCACACTGGCACGACTAGGAGTGGACGTAATCGAAGCGGGCTTCCCCGCGGCCTCGCCCGACGACTTGCTCGCAGTGCAAACCATTGCGACCGAAGTCGGCAAAACCGTCCTGGAAGGGAGTCCGCAAACCGAGCCGCCGATCATCTGCGGTCTCGCGCGCTGCACTCGGGGCGACATCCAGACCGCGTGGGAAGGAGTCAAAGGGGCCAAGCGCCCGCGCATCCACACGTTTCTCGCGACGAGCGATATTCATTTGCAGCACAAGCTGCGCATGAGTCGCGCCGAAGTCGTTGCGCGCGCCACCGAAATGGTCGGTTTCGCGCGTTCCTTGTGCGCTGATGTGGAATTTTCCCCGGAAGACGCTGGTCGCAGCGATCCTGAGTTTCTCTACGAAGTGTTGGGCGCAGTGATCAAAGCTGGAGCGACCACGCTCAATATTCCCGACACCGTCGGCTACACTTTACCCGACGAATTTGGCGGACTCATCGCGGGCATCATTGCCAACACGCCCGGCGCGAAGGACGTGATCATCTCCGTCCATTGCCACGACGATCTTGGCATGGCCGTGGCCAACAGCCTCGCCGGTCTTCGCGCCGGTGCCCGCCAGGCGGAAGTCACCGTCAACGGTATCGGTGAACGCGCGGGCAACGCTTCGCTCGAAGAACTCGTGATGGCGCTGCGCACGCGCGGCGAAAAGCTCGGCCTCCGCACCGGTATCGATGCGCGGCAACTTTGTCGCGCATCGAAATTGGTTTCGCGCAGCACCGGCTATCCCGTGCCGCCGAACAAAGCCATCGTCGGCGCCAATGCGTTCGCGCACGAATCCGGCATTCACCAAGACGGCATGATAAAGAATGCGCAGACCTACGAGATCATGCGCCCTGAAGATGTCGGTGCGGTGCAAACGACGCTCGTGCTTGGCAAACATTCCGGACGCAACGCCGTGTCGAAGCGTCTCGCCGAACTCGGCTACCCACTCGAAGGCGAAGCGCTCAATCGCGCCTTTGCAGAATTTAAAAAACTGGCTGACCGTAAGAAAGCGGTGCTCGATGCCGACCTCATCGCGCTCTCCAGTGACGAACGGACTCCCGTGCCCGAGTTGTGGGTGCTGGAGGATTTGCAGGTCGCTTGTGGCACGACGGGGTTGCCCACCGCAACGGTGCGCCTGCGTGGTCCCGACGGCACCAAGTTTGTGCATGCGGCCGTCGGCACGGGTCCGGTCGATGCGACTTACAAGGCGATCGATGCTCTCGTCAAAGTTCCGGTCTCGCTGCTCGAGTTCGTCGTCAATGCCGTTACCGAAGGCATCGATGCGCTCGGTGAAGTCTCGGTGCGCGTGCGCCACGACGACCAGCGCTCATGCCACGGTCACGGCGCCGACACCGACATCATTGTTGCCAGCGCCAAGGCTTACTTGGCCGCCGTAAATCTTGTGCTCTCCCGCCAATCTTCGGCGCATGTGCACGCGCAGAAATCTTCCGTCGAATCCCCTTCTCCTGCCAAATGAGTAAGTTTCCCCGCACTCTCTTTCAAAAAATCTGGGACGCGCACGTCGTCGCCGAACAGCCCGGCGCCCCCGCGATTCTCTACATCGACCTGCACCTCGTGCACGAAGTGACGTCGCCGCAGGCGTTCTCCGTTTTGCGCGAGCGCGGCCTGAAAGTGCGTTGCCCCGAACGCACGGTGGCGACGATGGATCACTCGATTCCGACGCGCGGCGGTTATGAAGCCGCCGACGAAATGGGTCGCTTGCAACTGCGCCTTTTGGAATCCAACGCCAAGGAACACGGCGTGCGCCTCTACGGATTGAATTCCGTCGAGCGTGGCATCGTGCACGTCATTGGGCCAGAGCAGGGCTACACGCAGCCGGGCATGACGATTGTGTGCGGCGACAGCCATACCTCGACGCACGGCGCGTTTGGCGCGCTCGGTTTCGGCATCGGCACCAGCGAAGTCGGCCACGTGTTGGCAACGCAGTGTTTGTTGCAACGCAAAGCCCGCACCTGCGAGGTGCGCGTCGATGGTGGCCTTCAGCCCGGTGTGACCGCGAAGGACATCATTCTCGCGCTGCTCGCGAAGATCGGCGTCGGCGGTGGCACGGGCCACGTTTTTGAATACACCGGCGAAGCGATTCGCGCGCTTGATATGGAAGGCCGCATGACGATCTGCAATATGTCGATCGAAGGTGGCGCGCGCGCCGGCATGATCGCGCCGGACGAAAAGACTTTCGCGTTTGTTGCCGGTCGTGACTTCGCGCCCAAAGGCGCGGCGTGGGACAAAGCACTCGCGTATTGGCGCACGTTGCCGACCGACGAGGGAGCGACCTACGACCGCACCGTCACACTCGATGCAGCGACGTTGGAGCCGATGGTGACTTTTGGCACGAATCCCGGCCAAGGCGTCTCGATCAACGCGCCGCTCCCATTGCCGTCGAGCCTCAGCGATCCGGCCGAGCGCGCCGGATTGGAAAAATCACTCGCCTACATGAAACTCGAGGGCGGCAAACCGTTGCTCGGGCAGAAAGTCGATGTCGTGTTTCTCGGTTCGTGCACGAATTCCCGTCTCGTCGATTTGCGCGCCGCCGCCGAGATGTTGCGCGGTCGCAAAGTCGCCCAAGGCGTGCGCATGATGGTGGTGCCCGGCTCTCAATCCGTGAAAAACGCCGCCGAAGCCGAAGGTCTCGATAAAGTGTTCAAGGAAGCCGGAGCCGACTGGCGCGAAGCCGGTTGCTCGATGTGCATCGCGATGAACGGCGACCAACTCGCCCCCGGCGAACTCGCCGTTTCGACGTCGAACCGCAATTTTGAAGGCCGCCAAGGCAAGGGCGGTCGCACGGTGCTCGCTTCGCCGCTCACCGCCGCCGCGGCCGCGATCACGGGCTGCGTGACGGATCCCCGCACCATCGGCCCGAACACACCTGTCGTGCTTGGGGAAAAGGAGGTGGCCTCATGAGCGCCCCGCAATTTACCGCGCTGACCGCCCGCGCCGTGCTGTTGCCGATTACAGACGTCGACACGGATCAAATCATCCCGGCTCGTTTTCTTAAAGTCACCGACAAGCAAGGGCTGGGCAAAAACCTGTTCTGCGATTGGCGTTACAACGATGACGGCTCACCGAAGCCGGACTTCGTGCTCAATCGCCCCGAGTCGCAAGGCGCGGAAATTCTCGTGGCCGGACACAACTTCGGATGCGGTTCGTCGCGCGAACACGCGCCGTGGGCACTCGTTGGTTGGGGACTGCGCGCCGTGGTTTCCACGATGTTCGCCGATATTTTCCGCAACAACTCGCTCAAAAACGGCTTCGTGCCGGTGACGGTTGAACCAGCGGTGCATGCCGCGTTGCTCGCCGCCCTGGCGAAGGAGCCGAACATGCCCGTGACGGTTGATCTCGGCGGTGCAGAAGCGAGCGTAAGTTGGCCGGGCCAATCGCCGGTCGCGTTCCCCATCGATCCGTTCGCGCGCGATTGTCTGCGCCGCGGCGTCGATGAACTCGGTTATCTCCAGGCGCACGAAGCGCAGGTCAAAGCCTATGAAGCCGCCCGCGCCTGATCGCAATCTGCCCGCCGAAGTCGAGGTTTTCGACACGACGTTGCGTGACGGCACGCAGCGCGAAGGTATTTCCTACTCGCTCGAAGATAAACTGCGCATCGCGCAGAAACTCGATCTGCTCGGCGTGATGTTCATCGAGGGCGGTTGGCCGGGTTCGAATCCGAAGGACGCCGAATTTTTTGCGCAAGTGCGCGAGCTGAAGCTAAACACCGCGAAGATCGTCGCGTTCGGCGCGACGCGTCGCGCCAAGCTGGCGCCGGCGGATGATCCGAGTGTGCGCGCGCTGGTCGATGCCGGCACGGAAGTCTGCGCGATCTTCGGCAAATCTTCGCCGTTGCAAGTGAAGGAAGTCCTGCGTTCCACGCTCGAAGAGAACCTCGCGATGATCGAAGAGACCGTCGCTTACCTGCGTTCGCAGGGGAAGCGCGTGATCTACGATGCGGAGCATTTCTTCGACGGCTTTGACGCTGATCGTTTTTACGCGCTCGAAACGTTGCGCGCCGCGATGCGCGGTGGGGCGGAGACCCTCGTGCTCTGCGACACCAACGGCGGCCACTTGCCGTGGCAGGTGGAGGAAGCGGTGCGCGTGGTCAGTTGTCACTTTGGCGCGACGGTGCGCATCGGCATTCATGCGCACGACGACACGGGTTGCGGCGTAGCCAACACGGTCGCCGCGGTGCGCGGTGGCGCGGCGCACATTCAGGGCACGATCAACGGTTACGGCGAACGCTGCGGCAACGCCAACCTGTGCATCGCGATTCCGGCGCTCGAATTGAAGTTGGGCGTGCGCGCGTTGCCGAAGGGGAAGCTGCCGCACTTGCGCGACGTGGCGCGCTTCGTCGCCGAAGTCGCGAATCTCGCGCCGGACGACCACATGGCCTACGTGGGCAACAGCGCGTTCGCGCACAAGGCCGGCGTGCACGTCGCCGCGCAGCAACGCGCTCCCGAAGCCTACCAACACATCGACCCGACGCTTGTTGGTAACGCCAGTCGCGTGGTGGTGAGTGAACTGTCGGGCCGCGCCAATGTGTTGGCGAAAGCCGAAGAATTTGGTTTCGCTGGTCTCGATGCGCAGGCGGGCATTCGCGTCGTCGAGGAAATCAAATTGCTCGAACATGCCGGATTTTCCTTTGAAGCCGCCGAAGCAAGTGTCGCGTTGATGGTGCGTCGCCAAGCCGCCGATTACGTCGCGCCGTTCAGCCTGGTCGATTACCGCGTGATGGTCGGTCGGCACGCCGACAAACGTTTCGCCGAGGCGACGATCAAGTTGCAAAGCGGCAAGGACGAGTTGCACACCGCCGCGAGTGGCGATGGTCCGGTGCACGCGTTTGACCGCGCGTTGCGCAAGGCGCTGGAGCCGATTTTTCCGCGTGTGCATGAGATGCATCTTGCCGATTACAAGGTCCGGATTCTCAACGGCAGCGCCGGCACGGGCGCGATTACGCGCGTGTTGATCGACTGGCATTACACCGGCGAAGGCACGACGACCGCCCCGCGCTGGAGCACGGTCGGTGCGGGCACAAACATTCTTGAAGCGACCTGGTTGGCGTTGGCCGACGGCTATGAATTCGGCCTCACCACCGCTCCTGCTACTCCCAAGGAAATTTCTGCATGAATGCTATTATTGCCCTGACGCCCGGTGACGGCATCGGTCCGGAAGTCGTGGCGGAAGCCCGGCGCACGCTCGAAGCGGTCGGCGAACGCTTCCACCATCAATTCAAATTCACCGAGCATCTGCTCGGCGGTTGCGCGATCGATGCGCATGGCACCGCACTGCCCGCCGGCACACTCGCGGGTTGCCGCGCCGCGGATGCCATTTTGCTCGGCGCTGTCGGGGGCCCGAAGTGGGACGACCCGCAGGCGAAAGTGCGTCCCGAGCAAGGACTGCTCGCGATTCGCAAGGAGCTCGGTCTCTACGCGAACTTGCGCCCGGTGTGTCCGCATCCGGCCTTGGCCAAATTATCCCCACTCAAACCCGAACGCGTGGCCGGCGTCGATATCATGGTGATTCGCGAACTTACCGGCGGCCTCTACTTCGGCACGCCGAAAGGCCGCGAGCAAACGCCGGAAGGCGAGCGCGCCGTCGATACACTGGTTTACACGGAAGTTGAAATTCGACGGATCGTGCGTCTCGCATTTCAAGTCGCGATGAAGCGCCGCAAGTTGGTCACGTCGGTGGACAAAGCCAACGTGCTCGAATCGTCCCGTCTTTGGCGCAAGGTCGCCAGCGAAGTCGGCAAGGAATTTCCCGAAGTGAAACTCGAGCACCAGCTCGTTGATTCCTGCGCGATGCGTTTGATCACACACGCGGCGCAATTCGACGTAATCGTGACGGAAAATATGTTCGGCGACATCTTGACCGACGAAGCCGCGGTGCTCGCGGGCTCGCTCGGTCTGTTGCCGAGCGCGTCACTCGGTGAAGGCAAACGCGGCCTCTACGAACCGATCCACGGTTCCGCGCCCGACATCGCAGGCAAGGGCATCGCGAATCCGACGGGCACAATCTTGTCCGTGGCGATGTTGCTCCGGCACTCGTTGGGCTTGGAGAAGGAAGCACGTTCCATCGAAGTGGCGGTGGCTTGTGCGCTCGACGACGGCGAGTTCACGGCCGATCTCGGCGCCGTGCGTCCGCTCACGACGGAGCAAATGGGCGCGGCGATTCGCGAGCGGCTCGATATCTCGGAAAATCCGCGCACTGCTTCGCGCAGTTTGGATTAACGCGACAACGGCCTGCGCCCGTTTTTATTTCGGCCCACCGTCAGGGTGGGCTTTTTGCGCGCAACTCAGAAGCGAGTTTCAAGGTAGTGGGGGAGCATTTTGCGCCACCACGGCCAGTCATGGCGGACGTCTGCGCCCCATAAGTCGATTTCGTGCGGCACTCCTTTTTCGGTCAGGATGTTGCCGATATCCACGGCGGACGACGGTTTCTCATGGGCGCCTTGGCCGCTGACGAAGTGAATGTGTTTTTTGGCGCGCAGGAGATCGAGCAGATGCGGATCGGTGAGGCGCGGGAGGTAATCGATGGGCGAGTTGAAGTAGACGTCGTCGTCCCAGTAACCGTTCGTGTAATCCTTAAGGTCGTAGCTGCCGGACATGGCGATGCAGCCGTCGATCAAATCAGGCCGACGGAAAAGCGTGTTGGCGCTGTGCAGTGCGCCGAACGACGCGCCCGCGGTGATGATCGAAACCTGGCCGCTGCAGTGCGCATGGATGAACGGCACCACTTCCTCGGCGACGTAACTGTTGAACTGTTGATGACGGATCGCCTTGTAGCGCGGATGCATCGAATCGTTCAACCAGCTCTCGTTGTTGATTGAGTTGATCGAGAACACCTTGACCTTGCCCGCGTTGATGAAGGGCGCGATGGACGCGATGACGTGGAAGCGTTCGTATTCGAGATAATCCGCCGCGGCGGTGGGGAACATGAGCAATGCGAACCCGTAGTGGCCGTAGACGGCGACCTCCATGTTCTTGTCGAGGCGGGGACTGTGCCACTGGTGAACTTCGCGATGCATAGGGCGGGGGTAGTTGGGGGTGACGACGGCGGCGGGTCGGCGCCGTCGTCGGCAGGCAAGCCTATCCACTCGCATCCGGCAAGTGTGCAGGATGCGACGATTGGCGCCCGCGGCGGGAACGCGCGGGCGAGGAGCGCTAACGCGCTAGGCCGACTTGTCGCGCGGCGGCACGATCACCACGCCGCATTTGGCTTTCTTCACCACACCGCTGGCCGTGCTACCCACGAGGAGATCATAGAGGCGTCCGTGGCCGTGCGAACCCATGATGATGTAGTCGGCGCCGCAGCTTTGCGCTTCTTCGAGAATGAGCGTCACGCTTGGGCCATGGGTCACGCGCCCTGCGCTGGGAATTTGCGCGGCGCTCAACGTAGCGAGGCAATGGTCCAACTTGGTTTGTGCGATTTTCTCGGCGCTGGTTACGGCCTCCTGTATAACTTCGACCGGCAGGCCAAATTCGCTCGTGACCACCGGTGGTTGCACGACGTTGATGAGGACGACCCGTCCGCTGAAGGCGCGGGCGAAGGTGATGGCGGTGTTGATTACATCTTCAGTCACCGCGGAGAAGTCGATTGGAGCGAGGAACGTTTTCATGGCATTATTGTGCACCTAAATCGTCGAAAACGCACAGCAATCTTTGGCAATTCCAACGCACCTATTTCCGCGGTCGTAAACGCCCCTTTTCCTGTTTGCCAGCAGGTCGGAAAAGACCGATGCATGACCCAACAATATGGCTGCCTCACACACGTGGACATTCTTCAGCACGGGCGGATTGGAGCAGGTCTCGCTGCGCTCCGGCGCCGATTTGCTGCATCTCGACCAACTTGATCCGAAGCTGTGGGTCGCGTTGAGTTGTCCGGTCAAGGGACTGGAGTTGGATGAGAAAACGCTGACGCTGATTGATGCCGATGGCGACGGGCGCATCCGCGTGCCGGAACTGATCGCCGCCGTGAAATGGGCGGCAGCTCGCGTCAAGGATCCGGGCGTGTTGTTGCAAGGCTCCGAGGCGCTCGCGCTCGACGCGATCAACGACGACACGCCGGCGGGCAAGATCCTCGTCGCCTCCGCGCGGCAGATTCTGGCCAACCTCGGCAAACCGACCGCCGCCGCGATCGCCGTGAGTGAATCGAGTGACACGGCGAAAATATTCGCCTCCAGCGCGCTCAATGGCGACGGCGTGATTCCGCCGGAAGCAACGGAAGATTCAGCGACACAAATTTTGATTAAAGAAATCGTCGCCACCTATGGCGGCGTCAATGACCGCACCGGTGCCGTCGGCACCACCGCCGCGCAGATCGAGCGCTTCTTCACCGAACTGCAGTCTTATGTGGCTTGGGTCGGACCGAGTGCCGCGAAGAATATCGCGGTCCTCGGCGAAGCAACCAACACCGCCATCGGCGCGTTGCGTGTCGTGCGTCCTAAAATCGACGACTATTTTGGGCGCTGTCGTCTCGCCGCCTACGACAGTCGGGCGCTTACCGCGCTCAACCGCGCCGAGAGTGACTACCTTGCGTTGACGGCCAAAGACATGAAAATCTCGACGGAAGAGGTCATTGGTTTTCCGTTGGCGCGGGTGGTTGTGGGGCAACCGTTGCCGCTGTTCGAAGGTATTAATCCCGCGTGGGCCACGGCACTGGCGAATTTCCATCGCGAGGTTGTGGGCCCGCTGCTGGGCGCTGAAAAACGGGCGCTGACCGAAGCGGAGTGGCTCGATCTCAACCATCGTTTTGCCGCCTACGAAACCTGGCTCGGTGGTAAGCCCAGCAATGCCGTGGAGAAGCTGGGTCTCGCGCGCGTGAAGGAAATTCTCGCCGGTGAGGGCCGCGCGGCCTTGACCGAGTTGGTGGCGAAAGACAAGGCGCTCGAACCACAATACAAGGCGATCAGCGATGTGGATCGGCTCACCCATTATTGCCGCGACCTGCGGGCGCTGCTCTGCAATTTCGTCAACTTCGAGGATTTTTATTCGCCGGATCGCTACGCCGTCTTTCAGGCGGGCACGCTATTTCTCGATAGCCGCAGCACCGAACTCTGTCTGTTTGTCAATTGTCCGAGCCCGCTCGCGGCAATGAGCAAAGCCTACGTGGCCTACTGCGATTGCAAAAGAGCCGGGCAACCGCCGATGAAAATCGCGGCCTGCTTCACGCAAGGGGACAGCGACTACTTGTTCGTCGGGCGCAACGGGGTCTTCTACGACCGCCAAGGTCGGGATTGGGACGCCACGATTACCAACATCATCGAGAACCCGATCAGCGTCGGGCAGGCATTTTGGTCGCCGTATAAAAAATTCGTCCGCATGATTGAGGAGCAAGTGGCCAAACGCGCGGCGAGCGCAGAGTCGGCCTCGACCGGCAAACTCGCCAGTGCCGCAGAGACTGCCGCCAATGCCGACAAGGCCGCGCCCAAGCCCGCCGAAGCGCCCAAGAAGTTCGATCTGGCGCTCATCACCGGTATCGGCGTCGCACTCGGATCGATCGGCACGTTTCTTGCGATGATGTTCACGCGTTTTCTCGATCTCGGACCGTGGATCCCCGTGGGCATCTTCGGCGTGATGCTCGTGATTTCCACTCCGTCGATGATCATCGCGTGGATGAAACTCCGCCAGCGCACCCTCGGCCCCGTGCTCGAAGCGAATGGCTGGGCGATCAATGGTCGCGTGAAAATCAACATTCCCTTTGGTTCGAAGCTCACGGAAATGGCGAAACTGCCACCCGGTTCGCATCGTTCGCTGGTCGATCCCTATGTGGATCAAGTCGCCGTGCGCCGCCGTCGCCTGATCTGGGTTGCGCTGGTCCTTTTCGTGATCGTCGGCGTGCGCGTGCACCATGATTATTTTAACCACGGTCGCTATTTCTGGCAAAAGACCGCTGCCGCCACCGTCACCCCGACACCCGCGCCATAAGCGACACCGTTCCGCGAGCATGCCTTGCGCTAACGGAAGAGAATCTCGTTAGCGCAACACACCAAAGAGACCGGCGCGATCATCCGTCCAAAGGATGCGCGTGGCGGTGTCGTCGGACGGTTCGTCCGCTGCCTCCAGAATGGCGGGAGTGAGCAATTTCGCAGGGTCCCGACTGAGGAGCACCCACGTTGTGCGGTAGAGCCACCAATCGTCCTCGTCGGGATTGTGCGAGACGGTGACGAGGGAGAGCGCGAAGTGCGCCGCGAGCGCCTCCAGCACGGGACGCAGATCGAGATGACGGTTGGAAATATGCACCGCGATAACGCCGTCCGACTTCAGGTGCTCGAGGTAAATCGCCATGGCTTCGACGGTCAGCAAGTGGATCGGGATGGCATCGCTGCTGAACGCATCGAGGGCGAGCAAATCGAATTGTTGCGAGGCGCGGTGTTGTCGTTCCGCCGCGAGCGTGAGACGCGCGTCGCCGAGCACGATTTGCACCGCCGCTTCAGTTTGCGCGAGGTAGGTGAAGCGTTCGCGCGCGAGTTGCACCACCATCGGATCAATTTCGTAGAAACGAAGGCGATCTGCCGGCTGGCCGAAGGTCGCGAGCGTGCCAACGCCGAGTCCGACGACGCCGATGTGGCGCCCCGCACTCGCCGCGCCGATCGCGTCGAGCGCGAGCCCGATGCCGCTGGCGGCGCCGTAGTAGGTGGTCGGCCAGCGGGTATACTCTTCCTCGGTGAATTGCAGGCCGTGCGTCGTGATGCCGTGACTAAGGACTAAATTGTGCGACGAAGAGCCCGGCGCACCGTAGGTGCGCACTTGCAGCGCGCCGTAGAAATTGCGCGAGGCCGCCACGACGTCGGTTTGGCCGTTGCGGATTTGCAGCAAAAAAACGGCCCCGAGCATGACAACCAACAGCGACGGCAACAATGCGTGCCACGTGCGCGTAGCTCGGCGCTGATCAGCCGCGCCGCTCAGAAACAACACCGCTACCGCCACAAGAACTGGCAGCGTCCAGGGCCAATACGCATTTGTGCAATGGAGGAATTCGTCCGCGTAATTTTGGCCCCACGCGAAGATTCCCGTCGCTGCGGGCTCAGTGGACAACGCGGGCAACACCAGGAGGCCGAGCAACGCACCCACGCCTGCGCCAACAACGATGGCCCGACTGCGTTGTTGCCAGGCTAGCCACGCGAGCACGACCGCGACCAACCAGAGACCGAGTTGAAATTCGTAGTAATTGCGAAACAGCAGCGGCGCGATGATCGCGACAAACAACCCACCTAACGCTCCACCGGCCGAAATCCAGAGGTAATAGGCCGTCAATTGCGCAGGGGCAGGGCGCAAGCGATAAAGTTCGCCGTGACAGATCATCCCGGCGGCAAACAACGTGCCGCCATAGGCGACGAGTTGCAGTGGCACGGGAGCGTTCGCGCCATGCACGAGCAAGTAACCCACCGACACGCAGCCGACGACGAATAGCGCGCAAAACACCCCGCGCGAATACCAGCGCGGATGATCGAAACAGAGAATAAAGGTGACCAAATAAAGCGACAGCGGCAGCACCCAAAGGAACGGAATGACCGCAACATCGACGCAAAGCTTGCTCGTCGTCGCGATGAGCAGCACCGACGCGAGTGCCGGCAACAAAATCCACGCCCAGCGCCCTACGGTTGTCTCCGCGGCGGATTTTTCCGCAGTTTCCGGCGGATTCTCCGTCGACGAAGTTACGTCTGACACGGTCGTTAGTATGCGCACGCGCCGTGCGCAAAGGACGCAAAGCACGGCGAAGAAAATCCACGCCACCGACCAACCCCACGCCTGTTGCGTGCGCGAGAAATTAGGTTCGATCAGAAATGGATAACCGAGCAACGCGAGTAATGACCCCGCGTTCGACAGCGCATAGAGTCGATATGGCGAGTGCGTGGGATAACGGTAATGGAACCAGCGTTGCAGGAGTGGCCCCGTGGCGGCGAGCAATCCAAAGGGCAGGCCGAGCGTCGCGGTTAACAGCAGCAAAATCCGCAGCGTCGGTTCGGTGCCGGGTTCCGGTTGCCACGCTACATCGGGCGCGATCGGCAACCACAGCAGTGCGAGTCCGAGCAAGACGACATGCACGACGCCTTGGGTGCGTGGCGGGAACCGCGTCGAGAGCGCGTGGGCGTAGGCGTAGCCGCCAAGCAAGAGCGTTTGAAAAAAGAGCAGGCAGGTCGTCCAGACGCCGGGGCTGCCACCGAACCACGGCAAAATGAACTTGCCGATCAACGGCTGCACCAAGAACAGCAGAAACGCGCTGACGAAGATCGTGGCGGCGAAGAGCGGCATGGCGTGGGATCGGCTTAGTCGTGCGTGCGCGCGATGGTGCCGGTTGGCCGAGCCTCACACGGGTGTCGAGGGCAGCGACTTGCGGCCACCGTCACTTGGTGGTGTAGAACGGATTGGGCAACTTGAAAGTCCTCTCCGAGTAACCGCCATCGAGGTCGCTGTGCTGATCGCCGACGTTGGCGATGATCGTGTAACCGTCCTCGGTGATCTTCCGGCGCGTCGCGGTTTTGAACGACTGCGTCGTGTCCATGTAGTCGTTGGGCTTGAAATAGAGGCCCGCGTAATCGTCGAGTCCGGTGAGCTGCAGGTTCTTGATCGTGCCGGGTGCGTCGGTGGTCTTCCGGCCCGTCATGTAGAACACGGTGACGTTGTTCGCACGCGCGGCGCGATACACGGCGACGACCGGCTCAATGACCGGACAATCCGCAGAGGCGACCCAGTTGTCCCAGAGCGGCGGCACGTAGCCGAAATCCATCGAGCGGATGTGCTTCATGTTGGAGAGCAGTGTCTCATCGAGATCGAAAATAATCGCGAGTTTGCCGCCCTGCGCGGCGCGCTGCTCCACCCACGCTTTAGCCTGTGCCGCCACCTCGGCAATCCCGGCTTCGTAACGCCCGTCGTCGAGGTAGGCCATCAGCTCCCACTTCAGCACCGACAGGTTGTTCGGTTCGGCAATGGTGACGCGTTCGGACGCCGGGGCCGCCGGAGCGGCCTGCAAAATGGTGCAACCGGTGACGGCTAAAGTCAGACCCAAGGCGATCAACGGAGCGTAAAGGCGATTTAACATCCCGGCAAAGTGCGACTTCCGGACAAAAACACAACCGGTTTAGCACGGAAGGGACGAAGCCACGGATGGTTCGGAAGGAGGCCACCACGAAACACACGAATCACACGAAAGGGTGCGGAACGGAAAACGGAGCGCCCGTGACCCCGGAGGGGGAACCCAAGATGAGTGGGGATGGGTGGTGCTTCGTCCTGTCCCGGTCGTCGTTCCCTCTGCAACCTCGTGTGAAAATGGATTTGAGTCCTCTGAACACTAGCCGCGGGACTCGGCCGTCCCCGACTCCTGCGACGGTTCTCCCGGCCAGACGGTTTTCACCAGCCACGCCACGCCGAGCGTGAGGCTCGTGCCGATCAGGGTGAACCACGGCCAGAACACCTCGCCGCCGAAGGTCTGCAGCCACCAGTCGCGCCAGGCAGGCACGTTGGCCGGCCAATACAGCGCATTCATCACGACCACCGATGTCACCATGCCGGCCATCGCGGCGCGCGCGCCGAGGCGTCGCCAGAACAGCGCAATCACCAACGCGCCAAGCAGCGCCCCGCTCGTGAGCCCGCGGAGCGAGAAGGCGGCATTCAACACAAATTGCACCTCGCGGGTCAGCCACGCCACGCCCACCAGCGCCGCCGACCAAAACACCGTCGAGTAGCGACTGAGTCGGAGGAAGTAGGCTTCGCTCCGGTCTTTCCAAAATTGCCGCGCGAAGTCCATCGTCGAGACCGACGCGAGGGCGGAGATCGCCGAGCTGATCGACGACATCGCCGCCGACAAAATCGCCACGATCAAGAATCCCTTCAGCACCGGCGGCACTTCGGTGATGATGAAGACGGGGAAGATGAAATCGTTGGCGCGGAGGCCGGGACGGGTTTCCGGCAGCGGGATTTGAAACGGATGGTGTTGGTAGAACACCCACAGCAACGCGCCCACGAGCAGGAAAATCAGAAACAGCGGGAAAATCAGCACGGCGCTAAACACGAGTGCCTTTCGTCCTTCCGACACGCTGCCCGCCGACAGGACGCGTTGCACGATGAGTTGTTCGGCTCCGTGGGTGGACAACACCATCACGGTGCCGCCGATGATGCCCATCCAGAGATTGAACGGCGCGGAGAAAGTGAACTGCAGATTGAGCCACTCCAGTTTGCCCGCTGCGCTCGCCTCCGCCAGCGCCGCGCTCCAGCCGCCCTCGATCAACGTCGGAATGTAAAACAACGCGAACAGCCCGCCGCCGACAAAGAGCAGCATCTGCACCGCATCGGTCCACACCACCGCCTTGACGCCGCCGACGTAGGTGTAGATCAGCGACAGGACCACAAAGAGCAGAATCGCTCCCAGGATCGGATCGACCATGCCGCCGAGGCTGCACACGGAGTCACCCAGCATCAGCCGCACCGGGATGCACGCCACATAGACGCGGACGCCGGCCGACATCGTTTCGAGGAAGAGGAAGAAAACGCCCGCCAGCCGCCGCGGTCCGCGCCCGAGGTGTTGCTCGAGCAATTGGTAGGGCGAGTAGATTTCGCCCTTCAGGTAATGCGGCACGAGCACGACCGCCAGAATGATGCGCGCGATCACGTAGCCGACGATCATCTGGATAAACATCAGGTTCCCGCCGAAGGCGATCGCCGGCACGCCGATGATCGTCAACGCACTGGTCTCGGTGGCGACAATCGACGCGCCGATCGCCCACCACGGCAGGTTGCGTCCGCCGAGGAAATAGTCGCGCGTGGTGCGCTGGTCCTTGCCGAACCACACGCCAAGCGCGATCACGGCTCCGAGATAGAGCAAAATGACCAACCAATCGCCGGTGCCGAAATAGCCGTTCATGCGGCGCGCGTCGGACGGCGCTTACTTGAGCGAGGCCATGTCGATTACGAAGCGGTATTTCACATCGCTCTGCAGCATGCGTTCGTAGGCTTCGTTGATCTGATCCATGCGGATCATCTCGATCTCGGCGGTGATGTTGTGCTTCCCGCAGAAATCGAGCATCTCCTGCGTCTCGGGCAGACCGCCGATGAGGGAGCCGGAGAGTGAGCGGCGGCGCATGAGCAGCGGGAACGCCGCGACGGGCAACGGCTTCTCCGGGGCGCCGACGAGCGTCATGTTGCCGTCACGCTTCAGCAAATTCATGTAGGTGTTGAGGTCGTGGTCCGCCGAGACGGCATCAAGGATGAAGTCGAAGCTGCCGGCGTGCGGTGCCATCTGTTTCTCGTCCGTGGAAACGACGACGTCGTGGGCGCCGAGGCGTTTCGCATCTGCGACCTTGCTCTTCGACGTGGTGAACAGCACGACGTGCGCCCCGAAGGCGCGGGCGAATTTCACGGCCATGTGTCCGAGTCCGCCGAGACCGACGACGCCGACCTTTTGGCCCGGTCCGATCTTCCAGTGCTTCAGCGGCGAATAGGTGGTGATGCCCGCGCAAAGCAGCGGGGCGGCGGCGGCAGGATCGAGGTTGGCTGGCATGCGGAGAACGAAGTCTTCCGTCACGACGATGCTTTGCGAGTAGCCGCCGAGCGTCGGCGTGTTGAGGTGCTTGTCCCAGCCGGCGTAAGTGCCGCCCGCGAGGCCGAGGTCGCAGAATTGCTCCAATCCCTCGCGGCAGCTTGCGCACGTGCGGCACGAATCGACGAGGCAGCCGACGCCGACCGTGTCGCCCACTTTGAACTTTTGCACGGCGCTGCCGACGGCCGTGACGCGCCCGACGATCTCGTGTCCGGGCACGGCGGGATACTGGGTGAAATGCCACTCGTTGCGCGCGAAATGCAGGTCCGAATGGCAGACGCCGCAGTAGAGGATCTCGATCTTCACGTCGCTGGGCAACGGCTCGCGGCGCTCGATGACAGCGGGGGCGAGCGGCGAGGTGGCACTGGGTGTGAGGTAGGCTTTGACGGAAAAACAAACAGGTTTCGACATGGGGTGGGGAGGGATTGTGCGTGACGCTGGCGATAAATCGGGGGCGCGGCAACGTGCGAATGGGTTGGCGCAAGATTTTACGGCGCGGGTGGCACGACTCGCGTTCCGTGGGTTGACATGGAATAGCCACCGGAGTGGGCTGCCCGCCGCGCGTCAAACCATGACTGAGCACATTTTCCCTCCCGACTACGCACGCATCAAGATGGTGCAGAGTTTCGCCGAGCTCCTCGCGACACCTTTCACCGACGGCGTGAACGCGTTGTGCTGGGCGCGCACGTTGACGGGCGATTTTGCGGAGATTGTGACAGCAGTGGGAGAAAGCGAAGGCATTGCGAATCTCGATGAGGAGACGCTGCAGTCGCTCACGTTGAGTGAGGTGGGCAAGGCGGCGCGCGACGTCGTGCTCGCTGACTTGCGACTCCTCCGCGCGCACGGACTCGCGCCGGCGGTCGATTGCATCGCGAATTATCCGCGGGATGACGATCCGGCAGGTGTGGCGACAGATGTCTATTCGTTTCACGCTGACAGCGCGCCGGTGGCGGCCGAGACGTATCTATGCACTTACAGCGGCGCGTGCTCGGAAGGCCTGCGCAACGAGCAAGCCGTCCGCCGCATCGACGTGCCGGAGACGCGCGCGCAGTTGCTCGCGCTTTATGGCGGTGAGGAAGGCGGAGCGTTCGATGTGTTTCTCCGTGAGCATTGCTACGATTTGCACTACGCGCCTGTGGCCGGCGCGCGCCCGTATTCCTTCGGAGTTGGCCATCTTTGGCGCATCGCCATCGCGCATCCGGATTGTCCGGTTCCCCCCTGCATCCACCGCGCGCAGGCTGAAGCTCGGTGCCCCTGTTGCCCACGCTGCGGATGCGGGACATGACCTCGGAGCGTTTCCGTTTGGAGAAGATGTCGGGCATGTCCGGTCTTTCCGAACCGATCAGGCCTTGGCGGTCAGCCGGACAAAATTCTCCGGTGTCACGGCCTTTACGGGCGAACGGCGGAAGTCGGCGGTGTTGCGTGTCACGATGTGGGTGGCGGCGACGCTTTCGGCCAGGGCGACAATCATCGCGTCCTCGAAATCGGACACGGGCAGTTCGATGGCGCGCAACAGTTCGCGGTCGGAGCCGCCGGCGATGTCGAGGCGGGCCACCAGTTCGCCGACCAGCGATCGCACGGCATCCCGGCCGCTGTGCCGGCCGAGAAAATAGGCCAGGGTCGCCACCGAGTGCCAGGCAAGGCAGGCTTTGCCGGGATGCTCGAATCCCCAAGTCAGGGCGGCGCGGCTGGAAGCGGCCAGTTGCGGGCGGTCCAGCGCCACGTCGAGCACGATGTTGGTGTCGAAGAGCGCTTTCACCGCACGTGTTTGGCCATGATCGCGGCGACACGTTCATCCTTGAGGGCGGCGGGGTCGATTTTGAACGATCCCTGCCAGCGGGCAAAGAAGGCCTCGCTGTCGTGTTTGCCGGCGACAGGGGCCAGACGGTCGAAATGCTCCTCGACGAGGCGGGAGAGCGGCACGCCGCGGCGCCGGGCGACGGCCTTGGCCCGTTGGACGGACTTGGCGCTGACCGAGAGGGTGAGCTTGGTCTTCATACGTGGAAACCAAAACCATACGTAGGCGGAGTCAAGCCGCGCCTTCCGTCGGTCGGCCTTGCCTTTGATTTAATGGTTCGGCAGTTGTTTCGCAGTGGAGAATTTCACCCCAACTGCAGTCGTATCGAGAGCTTGGTATGGGGCTTTGATCCCTGAGTTCAGGAGTGCTGATCCCGATGCTGTGTTTGGCATCTTGGCGAAGAATCCTGATTTCGACCTTGCTGCGACACAGAAAGGTGCATGGTTGGAGCAGATTGCGTTTCTGCAGAAGAATCTGGATGGCATAAAGGGGACGCTCTACTTGGAATTTAACATTCCGCGCATGGGCAGCAGGGTTGATGCGGTCTTGTTGATTGGCACGGTAGTGTTCGTCGTGGAGTTCAAGGTAGGGGAAGCGACTTTTGATCGGGCAGCGATTGATCAAGTCTGGGACTATGCGCTCGATCTCAAGAATTTCCATGAGGCGAGTCATCAAGCATCCTTGGTGCCTATTTTGATCGCTACGGAGGCCAAGGAATCGGCGCCGATGAGGCTGACGGCCGATGCGGATGGAGTTTATCATCCGATGCAGATACATCCGGGAGGGTTTCGGACAGCCATTGAGATTGCCTTGAACGCTATCGGTGGGAGTGCGCTAGATCAAAACCAGTGGGCTCAGGGTGCCTACAGGCCGACGCCGACGATCGTCGAAGCAGCACGAGCGCTTTACGCCCATCACGGAGTGGGGGCGATCAAGGCTTTCGATGCAGGGAAGAAGAATCTGGGCGAGACTTCGCGGCGAATTGAGGAGTTGATAGATGAGGCGAGGGCGAAGGAACAGAAGATCATCTGTTTCCTCACGGGTGTGCCCGGTGCAGGAAAAACTTTGGTGGGACTCAACGTAGCCACCCAACATGCAAGAACCGAGAGCCCGACGCATGCAGTGCTGTTGTCCGGCAATGGCCCGCTCGTTGCTGTGCTCCGGGCAGCCTTGTCGCGAGACGAAAAGGCGCGCTTGAAGAAGAAGGGACTGAAGCCCAAGAAGAGCAGCGATCCGGTGAAGCAGTTTATTCAAAACGTGCATCACTTCCGAGACGAGGCACTCAAGAGCGAGGCGCCACCGGCGGATCACGTGGTGGTGTTCGACGAGGCCCAACGCGCTTGGAATCAGCCGATGACGGCTGATTTCATGAAGCGGAAAAAAGGCGTCGCAAACTTCACTGATTCAGAGCCGCAATATTTGATTCGCTATGTAGACCGGCACAAGGATTGGGCGGTGATTCTATGCTTGGTTGGTGGCGGACAGGAAATTAACCGCGGCGAATCTGGCATCGGTGCCTGGCTGGATGCGGTCAAAAAGTCTTTCCCGCACTGGGACATGTATATCTCGTCCCGGCTGACCGATAGTGAATATGCGGCTGCGGAGACGATTGGCACCGTGAAGGAAACGCGTGGAGTGTATTTCGATGACAATCTGCACCTGTCCGTTTCGATGCGCTCATTCCGGGCTGAGCATGTCTCGGCTTTTGTGAAAGCTTTGCTCGATTGTGAGCAAGGCCAGGCCCGGGAGACCCTGGCCAAACTGAAACGGTATCCAATCGCTGTGACGCGAAACTTAGCCTTGGCGAAGCAATGGGTCCGGTCCAAGGCCCGCGGGAGCGAGCGCTACGGGTTGGTGGCTTCCTCAAAAGCCCAGCGCCTGAAACCTCACGCCATTGATATTCGAGTGAAGACAGACCCGGTGCATTGGTTTCTGGACGGGAAGGAAGATACGCGGTCGAGTTATTACCTCGAGGATGTGGCGACCGAGTTTCAGGTGCAGGGATTAGAGGTCGATTGGGCGGTCGTTACTTGGGATGGGGACTTTCGGTTCAAAGGTTCAGGATGGGGCTTTCACGACTTTCGCGGTGCCAAATGGCAGAACGTGAAGAATCCAGAAAACCAAAGCTACCTGAAGAACGCCTATCGCGTGTTGCTGACCCGTGCTCGGCAAGGAATGGTGATCTTCGTGCCGGAGGGTAATCCAGCGGACCACACCCGGCCGCCGGCCCACTATGATTCGACTTACCAATATCTGGTCGATGTCGGTATACCCGTGCTCAACTAGCCATGAAAACCGAGCCGGGTCACTGAATTCTTCGCAGATAAAGGCGTCGTCGGGATTAAATCCTGATTCGAGAGAGATAGTCGGCGGTTTTGGTCCATGCTTCGGCGCGGAGCCGTAGGCCGTCGAGCAATTGGCCGACATCGTGGGTGCTGAGTGTGCGTTGGAATTCCTTGGGATTGGCAGGCACCCGCGGAGCCTAGCGGATTGTGGACTATCAGGCCACGGACGATGAGTCACAATTTGCACAGAACCAGAACCCGGACTTTGCCACGGATCTGCACGGATGAGTTTACACCAAGGCACGCGGCCCGTCAGGAGACGGGCCCTCCAAGGATCAACCGGCCATCGGGTTCAGGCCCTTGAGCATGAAGTGCGGGGCGGCGGCCAGCAGGTGGGTGTCATTCGAATACACGGCCTTGAAGCCGTTGGCGGCGGCGGTGGCCAGGTGCAGGGCGTCGGCTCCGCGAAGGTAAACCTCTCCGCCTTGAAAGCAGGCAGCAGGATGCGCCGGGCGAAATAGGGCGTGGTCGGGGCGGGGGTCGCTCCCACCCTTTCAGCACACCCTCTCCGCGTCTCCGCGTCTCCGCGTGAGACCCGTTATTTCAGCGCGAGGTCGTTAACCTTTACGTCCTTGATCGCCCACTTGGTCACCGTGAGGCCCTTGGCGGTGCGCGTGGAAACCGGCACCGGAGTCAGATCGAAATCAAACTCGCGCACGCGGGCGCCGGAGCGGCCGTCCAGGGAAACGTGCACGCTCCTGGGCATGTCCTTCTCCTTGGTCTGGATGTCCAGCCACACGATCTTGGAGTTCTCGCTCTTCACGAGGGGGTAGAGCTTGTCGCGGCTGAGGCCGCCGATCTGAAATTTCTTGGCGAAGGCCTTCCCGGTGGCGCCGTCCTGGTAGATCATCGTGTAGAAGTTCGCGTCGCCCTCCTTGGGCCAGATCGCGACGTGGATGATCTCGCGGCCCATGAAGGTCTTGTCGGCGACCTTCGAAACCTTCAGCGAGCCGTCCTTCATGATCGTGAGCACGCTGTCGAGGATCGTGCACTCGGTGACGAACTCGTGCTGGCGCCAGTTGAGCCCGATGAAGCCGTCCTCGCGGTTGACGTAGAGGCGCTGGTTGGCCGACACGACTTCCGAGGCGTCGATCTGCTCGATCTCGTCGTAACTGGTGCGGCGCTTGAGGCCCTTGCCGTATTTCTCGGCAAGCATCTCAAACCAGGCGACGGCGTAGGCGGTGAGGTTCTTGAGGCTGGCCTTCGTTTCCTTGATGCCTTCCTCGGTTTTCTTCATGGCCTCGTCGGCCTGGAAGCGGTTGTAGGCGGAGATGCGCTTGATGCGGATCTCGGTCAGGCGCGCGAGGTCGTCGTCGGTGATCGCCCGGCGGAGCTGCTTCGCGAAGGGTTTCAGGCCCTCGCGGATTTCCGCGAGGACGCTTTCCCACGTCTTGGACTTTTCGATCCGCCGGTAGATGCGCTCCTCGATGAAGATGCGTTCCAGCGAGTCCCAGTGCCACTGCTGCTCGAGTTCGCCGAGCCTGATCTCCAGCTCGCGCCTGAGGAGTTCCCGCGTCGCCTCGACACTGCACTTGAGAATCTCGCGCACCCCGAGGAACTGCGGCTTGTCCTTCCCGGTCTTCTCGTCGCGGACGATGACGCAGGCGGCGGGAGAGAGCTGGATCTGGCAGCTCGTGAACACGTAGAGCTGCTGGATGACCTTCTCCGGCTCGCTGCCCTGGGGCAGGTGGATGAGGATCTCGACCTTGTCGGCGGTGTTGTCGTCGACGTGCCTGACCTTGATCTTGCCCTTGGCGTTGGCGGCGAGGATCGACTCGATCAGCGAGGCGGTGGTCACGCCGTGGGGCAGCTCGGTCACCGCGAGAAGATATTTGGAGCGTTCCTCGATCTTGGCGCGGACCTTCACCTTGCCGCCGCGTTCGCCGTCGTTGTATTCCGAGAAATCGGCGGTGCCTCCGGTGGGAAAGTCGGGCAGGATGCGGAAGGTTTTTCCCTGAAGGTGGTTGATCGCCGCGCGGCAGAGGTCGTTGAAGTTATGCGGGAGGATCTTGGTGGACAGGCCGACCGCGATGCCGTCGGCGCCCTCGAGGAGGACAACGGGGAACTTGGCGGGGAGCGTGATGGGCTCCTTGTTGCGGCCGTCGTAGCTGAGCTGCCAGGCGGTGGTCTTCGGGTTGAAGAGGACATCCTTGGCGAAATGGGTCAGGCGCGCCTCGATGTAGCGGGGCGCGGCGGCATCGTCGCCGGTGAGCATGTTGCCAAAGTTGCCCTGCGGCTCGATCAGCCAGCCGCGCTGGGCGATGGCCACCAGTGCGGCGCCGATCGAGGCGTCGCCGTGCGGGTGGAGCTTCATCGTCGCGCCGACGACGTTGGCGACCTTGTGGAAGCGGCCGTCGTCCATGTCCCACAACGTGTGGAGCACGCGGCGTTGCACGGGTTTCAGGCCGTCGTCGAGGTGGGGAACGGCGCGATCGAGAATGACGTAGCTGGCGTAGTCGAGGAACCAGTTGCGATAACTCTGCGCGAGTGGGGCCTGCTCGTGCTGGACCTTTTCGCCCTTCTTGCGCTTGGGCGCGGCGGCTTCGGTGTCGGGCGCGGCGGCGGCATCGTCGTCGCCGCCGGCTGGCGTGGGCGTGGACGGCGTCGGCGCAGCTTCTGGGGTAACGGTTTCCGGGGTGGACGCCACGGCGTCGAGCGGGAGTTCCGGCTGGTCGTTCTGGTTCTTGGAAGATTTTTTCTTGGCCATCGAAATTCAGTAATTGGTGCCGCACGCAGAGGCGCGGAGAGACATGAAGATATTGGGGGCCTGGTTGATTCTCGGTGCCTCTGCGTCTCTGCATGAGCGCATGGGAGCTTAGGCCTCGATGAGGTCTTTTTCGACGCGGAGGTTGCCGATGATGAAATCCTGTCGTTCGGGCGTATTCTTGCCCATGAAGAACGCGAGGAGTTCGTCGCTGCTGTGCAAGTGATTCATGGAGACGGGTTCGAGGCGGATGTTTTCGCCGATGAAATCCTTGAACTCGCCGGACGAAATTTCACCGAGACCTTTGAAGCGTGTGATCTCGTGTGTGGCGCCGAGTTCGGCGATGGCGGATTGCTTTTCTTGCTCCGTGTAACAATAGATCGTGCGCTTCTTGTTGCGCACGCGAAAGAGCGGCGTTTCGAGGATGAAGAGGTGGCCGTTGCGAATCAGGTCGGGGAAAAACTGCAGGAAGAACGAGAGCAACAACAGACGGATGTGCATGCCGTCCACGTCGGCATCGGTGGCGATGACGACGCGGTTGTAACGCAAGGAGTCGAGACCTTCCTCGATGTTGAGCGCGGCTTGGAGGAGGTGGAATTCCTCGTTCTCGTAGATGACTTTCTTGGAGAGGCCGTAGGTGTTGAGTGGTTTTCCTTTCAACGCGAAGACGGCCTGCGTCTGCACGTCGCGACACGAGGTGAGCGAACCGGCGGCGGAATCGCCTTCGACGATGAAGAGCGTGCTTTCCTCGGCGCGCGGGTTGCGGTCGCCGAGGTGGAGGCGGCAGTCGCGCAGCTTGCGGTTGTGCAGCGAGGCTTTCTTGGCGCGTTCGCGGGCAATGTTGCGGATGCCGGCGAGTTCTTTGCGCTCGTGTTCGTTTTCCTCGATCTTGCGCTTGATGATGTCGGCGACGTCGCGGTTCTTATGCAGAAACGTGTCGAGCGATTGCTGCATGAACTTGCCGACAAATTCCTTTAACGACGGGCCGGTCGGGCCGATGTCATTCGAGCCGAGTTTGGTTTTCGTCTGCGATTCGAAGACCGGTTCCTGCACGCGGACGGCGACGGCGGCGTCGATCGATTGGCGGATGTCGGCGGCGTCGTAGTCTTTCTTGAAGTGATTGCGGATCGTGGTGACGAGCGCGTCGCGGAACGCCGCGAGGTGTGTGCCGCCCATCGTGGTGTGCTGGCCGTTGACGAAGGACCAATATTCCTCGCCGTAGTGGTTGCCGTGGGTGAGGGCGACTTCGATGTCCTCACCTTCGAGGTGGATGATGGGGTAGAGCGGTTCGCCGCTGAGTTCTTTGGTAAGAAGATCCTTGAGGCCGTGTTCGGAGCGGAACGATTTACCGTTCAGCGTGAGCGTGAGGCCGCGGTTGAGGAAGGCGTAGTTCCACAACATGTCTTCGATGAACTCGGGGCGAAAACGGAAGTCTTTGCCGAAGAGTTGTTCGTCCGGCGTGAATTCGATCAGCGTGCCGTTGCGTTCGGTGGTCTTGGTGACCTTGGACTGTGATTTGAGTTTGCCCTTCTCAAAATCGACGACTTTCGTCTCACCGTCGCGTATGGCTTGGGCGCGGTAGGTGAGGGCGAGGGCGTTGACCGCTTTTTGGCCGACGCCGTTGAGGCCCACGGCTTTTTGAAACGACTCGGAATCGTATTTCGCACCGGTGTTGATGATGGAGACGCAGTCGACGAGTTTGCCGAGCGGGATGCCACGGCCGTAATCGCGGACACGCAAGGTGCGTTCGCGGAGTTCGACTTCGATGCGTCGCCCCGCGCCCATCGTGAATTCGTCGATGGAGTTGTCGATGGTCTCCTTCAGCAGCACGTAAATGCCGTCTTCGGCGTGGGTGCCGTTGCCGAGTCGGCCGATATACATGCCGGGTCGGAGCCGGATGTGCTCGAGGGAGCTGAGGGTCTTGATGCTGGCTTCAGTGTAGTTGGACGCCATGAGCTATGGCCGGAAAAAGAGGGCGAGGGGCGGACACTGCAAGCGTGTTTCAGGATTTGGGGAACTTAGCCGGGCAAACCTCGCCTCCTGCTCCGTCGGTCGCGAGAGGTGTCGCGCTTGCCCAAGCCGATCAAGGCGGCATAACCCCGCGCCATGAAGCCGTGTTTCCCGGGCTGGCCCTTCTTTATCTAGCCGGTGGTCGCCATGGGGTGCGCTTTGTTGAGGGAGTCGGCCGACACCGGCGTGCGCCACTTCGTGCGCATCCTCGACCGCGAGGGCAATCATCGCGCGTCGCGCCGGAAGCACTAGGCGGTGCGCTGCCGGGGCCTAAGCCGCCGCCATGGCGCTGGGGTGTTGCGGCACACGCTGGCGGATTGACCGCGGCGCGGCAGTGGCGGACGATGCGGCATGAAAATCACCTACTACCTCGAGGTTCTTTCATCGTGGTGCTACTGGGCTGAACCGACGTGGGCGGAACTGAAAGCGCGCTACGCGGGCCGCGTGGAATTCGAGTGGAAAATCGCCAACATGCGACCGGAGGATTTTCCGACCACACGGGAGCAATGCGATTGGTTCTACCGCCGCAGCGAGATGGTGATGCGGTCGCCGGTGATGCTGAACTCCGGTTGGATCGACTCACGGCAAAGCGGGGTGCCGTCCGCGGCCAACTACGTCGCGGAGGCCGGCAAGGATTTTGGCGTGGTCGGCGACGAGTTGCGACTCGCCCTCGCGCACGCCGGGGAACGCGAAGGCAAACCCGTCGCCGCTTTCGACGGAGCAATCGCCGTCGCGGTGGCCGCGACCGGACTCGCGGCGACCATACTACGCCAACGCGCAGAGTCGCCCGAGGTGGCGGCGCGCGTTGCGGCGAGCACAGCGGATTTTTTTCAACACCAACTCACGCAGCGTCCCGCGTTTGTGCTCACGAGTGCGATTGGCGACAAGGCGGTGTTCTCCGGCGTCGTGCGACTGGAGCCGTTGGTGGCAACGATCGAGGCGATGTTGGCGGATGTGGCCGCCTACGCGGTGCATCGTGCGCATTTCGGCGATCCACCGGCAGCGTAGGTTGCGCGCGGCGGGAGTGATTTCCCTGCAATTGTGCGTCGCGAGGCGTGAAAAGGAGGATGTGGCGCTGTGCATATTTTGCGCCGCCAACGTCACCGCAACATCTGCGTAGCCAATCGGCGCACGTTAATGACCAACGGATGCGAGGCCGAACGCACACGTTTCGGCTATCTTCGCCCCGTCAAGCCTTCAGCAGCGAGACTAGTGCAAGTGGTTCAATGTTCTTTCCCCCTAATTCGTCAGTTTTGACGGGAGGGTATTTAAGCTCCGTTTAACGGAGCACTAAACGACAGGGCGGGCAGCGTGGAGCCCGCCCTGTTCGTTTGGGGGAATCGAAATCGTCTCGTTGTGGCGCAAAAAATCCGCCGGCCGCGATCAAGCGGCGAGGCGGACGACAAACCGAAGCGGGCGCAGCCCGCTTAAGCAGGCTGCACTTCGGCAACTTTCCGATAACGGCCGGGTGGGATCTTAAAACGGTGACCGGAATCCATGTCGGTGAAGATGTGCCACTCCGCGCTCTCGGTCTTGTGCACAAATACCTCCAGGATTTGGCCTTCGCTGTAGGAATATTCTTCCATGGTGAACTCGTGGTCGGCGTGTTCGATCGCCTCCCCGAGTTCTCCGCTGTGTGGTTCAGTGATCTCGATTTTCCAAGTCATGATGACAAGCAGGGTTGAAGCTTCGCGTCAGTGACAAGGCGCTGGGTCGTCCGAAGTCCGAGAAAAATCCGCGGCCAACGGAAAGCGTCTTGGGCGCAAGGGCAGCATCGGACAGTCGGACGAATGGGTCAAGCCCCCCCCTAGCGCAGTTGTTGGCCGACGCAGCGCGAGAATTGCCGACAGGAAGGCTCGCCAACCCGCTGCGCGTGCGCCTTGCTCGCGTGATGCAAACTCTCGTGCGCCTCGTGTTGTTCTCGTTTGCCATTTCGTGGTCTGCCGCTTCGACGCAGGACGAGTTTTGGCAGCGCCTCCAATCGCTCTGTGGTCAATCCTTTGCCGGTCGCATGGCCGAAGGCACCGCGCCATCGGACGCGGCGTTTGGTGACAAAGTAATGACGATGCACGTGCGCCAATGCGGCGAGGACGAGATTCGCATCCCGTTCTTTGTCGGCGAGGATCGCTCGCGCACGTGGGTGCTCACCCGCACGCCCACGGGCTTGCGCCTCAAACACGACCACCGCCACGAAGACGGCTCCGAAGACGCCGTGACACAATACGGCGGCGACACCGCTGACGCCGGCACCGCCGCGCAACAGGAGTTTCTCGCCGATGCGTTTACGGGCGCGCTGATCCCCGCGGCCAAGTCGAATATCTGGACGATGATTGTAGAACCCGGCCAACGTTTCACTTATGCGCTGCGGCGCGAAGCGGAAAACCGCCGCTTCCGCGTCGAGTTTGACCTCACCACGCCCGTCGCCACTCCGCTGCCGCCCTGGGGCAGTGAGGACAAGTGAGCGGCGCACCCCCTTTGGTGGTGCGGGAATTAATTTTTCGAGGCTGCTTCCAACAACGCCAATAGTCGCGTCCACGCTTGTTCGGCGGCGGTGCGGTTTGCCGCGGAGGCATCAGGCTCTTCGCCCGCGCGCAAGAAGGCGTGGCCTGCGCCGTCGTAGAGCACCGGCTCGAAAATCTTGCTGGCGGCGAGCACGCCCGCGGCGGTTTTTTCCAACGTCGCATTTACGCGCGCATCGTTGCCGCCGTAGAAGCCGTGCACGGCCGTCGTGAGTTTCGCAAAATCAGCCGGGTTGGGCGCGGTGCCGTAAAACGGACAGGCGAGGACCAGCGCTTCGCCGGCCAGCGCGAGTCGCCACGTCTGACTGCCGCCCCAGCAAAATCCGATAACAGCCAACTTGCCACTGGCGGCAGGCACCGTGCGGGCGAATGCCGCCGCCGCCTGCAAGTCGGCGAGCACGTTGACCGGTTGCAACTGCCCGATCGCGTCGCGCGCGGCGTC
>JAUXXD010000009.1 GCA_030681265.1 Candidatus Didemnitutus sp.
TTCCCGCTTTCATTCCGCGTCGTTCGTGTCTTTCGTGGTGGCAAAATGAAACTCCTCGTCACCAACGACGACGGCATCAACTCGATCTTTTTTCATGAGTTGGTTCACGCGCTCCGCGCGGCCGGTCACGAACTTTACATCGCCGTCCCCGCCACGGAGCAAAGTTGGACCGGCGCGTCCAAGACCCGCTCGCGCCCCGTCAAATGCGCCTCGGTGGACCGTGGCTTCGGTTGCCCCACGTGGATGCTCGACGGCACGCCATCCGACTGCGTCAACATCGCCCTCGCCCACTTGTTGGAGCCTGCCATCAAAGTCGATGGCGTCGTCAGCGGCATCAACGTCGGCTTCAATTGCTCGCTCGGCTTCGTCCTCGCCAGCGGCACCGTCGCCGGCGCGTGGGAAGGCGCGTTGCACGGCTTGCCCGCCGCCGCGTTTTCGCAGGATGTCTCGGAGGAAGTCTACGCGCAAATGAAGGAACAAGGCGAGACACCCGATGTGGAATTACTCGCTACTCTCCGTGCCTCTGCCGCGCACGCCGCGCAATTCGTGACCGCAACTTTTCCCAACGCCGCGCGCAACACCTTCACGGTGCACAACGTCAATTTCCCGATTCCGTGCCACGCCGACACGGAAACCAAACGCACGGTCCCCGCGCAGGTGCATGCGCCGGGTTTGTTCAGTCCCGCCGCCGATGACGGCTCGCACCGCCTCGTGTGGGGCAACATCATCGATGTCTCACCGCCCGAGCCGCTCACCGACGTCAAGTGCCTCGAACTCGGCTGCATCAGCCACACCGTGCTCGACTACCGCAAACTCGGCCACGGCTGAGTCGCGGGGAACTCGCCGCGCATTGCGGCTCAAGGGAAAGCTAATTTCAACGCGCCGCCGCGAGGAGCGCCGCTTTTTCATCGGCGCTGAGGTAGGCGATTTCGAGGGCATTGCGCCGCGCTTGATAAATCTGCGCCGCCGTGAGTCCGGCCGCAGGCGCGGCCACTTCGAGTTCGTGGCGCAAGTCGATGTTACTGATGCCGGGGTCGTCGGTGTTGATCGTCGCCAACAGTCCACGATCGAGAAATTGCTTCAACGGATGCGACGGATAATCCGGCACCGTGTTCGTCTGCAGATTACTCGTGAGACTCACTTCGAGTCCGATGCGATGCGCGGCCAAGTGATCGAGCAACCGGGGATCGTCGATCGCGCGCACGCCGTGGCCGATGCGCGTCGCGCCGAGTTCGCGCAACGCCGCCCACACACTCGCCGCGCCACCCGCCTCGCCCGCGTGCACCGTGATCGCCCAACCCGCGTCGCGCCCGCGCTTGAAATGCTCTACAAACAAATCCGCCGGCCAATTCTTCTCATCCCCCGCAAGGTCGAGCGCCGCCAATTTCTCGCGATGCACCAGCAACGCGTCGAGTTCGCGCGCGCAAGTCTCCGGGCCAAACGTGCGACTGAGAATGCCGATCAAATTTACTTTCACGCCGGTGGCCCGACTGCCTTCGGCGGCCCCTTCGGCAATCGCCGCCACCACATCGGCCAGGTTGAGCCCGTGCGCTCGCGCCATGAAATACGGGCTGAAGCGCAACTCGAGGTAGGCGATGCCTTCCTTCTGTGCGTCCTCGATATTCTCCCGGGCGACGCGCCGGCACGCGTGCACATCACCGAGCACACCGACCATCCAGTCCAACTTTGCTAGAAACGCGATGAGGTCGGCCTCCGCCCCTTGCACCTGCACGTGGGGCCGCAGTGTCTCAACCGTGTCGCCCGGTAAGCGCACGTGATGCTTCTGCGCCAACTCGAGAATGGTCTGGATGCGCACGCTGCCATCCAAGTGTCGGTGCAGATCGATGAGTGGCAGGGGCGGATTAGGCATGTCGCGAAGTTGACGGACCGCGCGCTGGGGCACAACGCCGCGATTGCGTTTCTTCTGGCCCTGAATCCCGTCTCCTGAATCCTCTCTCCTGCCGCCCATGATCGAAGTCGAAAATCTCACCCGCGTCTTCCGCACCTACAAAAAAAAGCCCGGCTTCTGGGGTGGCGTGAAAGGTTTGTTCAAACGCGATTTCGAGGAAACGCGCGCAGCCGATGGCGTCAGCTTCTCGATTAAGGAAGGTGAGTTCGTCGGCTTCCTCGGCCCGAACGGCGCAGGCAAGACGACCACGCTGAAGATGCTTTCCGGTTTGATTTATCCGACCAGCGGCACCGCACGCGTGGCGGGTTTTGATCCGACGCAGCGCGAAAATGAATACCGCCGCCTCTTCGCCCTCGTGCTCGGACAAAAGAATCAACTCTGGTGGGATTTGCCCGCGATGGAGTCCTTCTACCTCCTGCGCGCCATCTACGGTCTCGATCCGAAGCAGTGGAAGGAAACGCTCGACGAACTCGTGGCGCTGCTGAACGTCAGCCACAAACTGAACGTGCAAGTGCGCGAACTCTCTCTCGGCGAGCGCATGAAGATGGAACTGATCGCCGCACTCCTCCACCGCCCGCGCGTGCTCTTCCTCGACGAACCGACCATCGGCCTCGATGTCATTTCGCAGAAGAACGTCCGTGAATTCCTGCGCGACTACAACCGGCGCAACAAGACAACCATTCTGCTCACGAGCCATTACATGGCGGACATCTCGCACTTGTGCGACCGCGTCATCGTGATTGATCACGGCAAGAAAATCTACGACGGCGCCCTCGCGCGCATCGCCGGGGCCGGGGCACGGCAGCGTATTATCAAATTCAAACCGCGCCCCAGCTTGAGTGGTGCGCCCGTTAGTTTTCCCCCCGAATGGCAACCGCTCCACGGCGAGAGCAAGATTTGCGACGACGGCGAAATTCTCCTCCATGTGCCGAGTGAAAGCGTCACCATCGTCTGCCAGCAAATCCTCGCGCAAGGCGCGGTGGACGACATCACGATTCAAGACGTGCCGTTGGAAGATATCATCAGCGAGATTTTCTCGCGCGGCGCGGTGACCGCTTGAGCGTCACCGGAGCCGCGAGCGCACGAGTTCCGTCAGCGCCGCCACATTGAACGGCTTTTCGATTACCAACGCTTCGTCAGGCGGAACACTGTGAGGTGCATTCTGAATTGTTGTGAGAAACGGACGGATACCCGGCTGCAGTTGCCGGGCGCGACGCACCCATTCGCGACCATCGGGACCGGAGCGCGATTCCAGTTCAGCGACGAAGCCCTCGAAGAATTCGCCTTGCAGTAACTCGACCGTGCGCGCCGCGGAAGAACTTTTCTCCACTCGAAAATCGCGGCCGAGCACCATCGCCAAGGTATCGGCTACCGCAGGATTTTCGTCATGCACCAAAACGGCCGGCCGCAGCATGTGGTCGAAACTGCCGTGGCGACGCAAGGCCGCGTGCAACAATTCGGAAGGCGTCTTGCCGTCACGCCCCAACTCCGCATAGCCCAAACGCACCTCCGGCAAATCGGCAAAATAGTGCCGCAGATTGCGCAGGCGGGCGCGCAAGTTCAGCCCGCCCGCCGCCAGCACCACGCCCACGCGATGCGCATCGTAGGGTCCGACGAGCTCATGTTCTTGCAAAGCCGTGCGCAAAGCCGGCAAGCGACGCAGCGCACTGTTGCGTGCATCCGCCACTTCGATCAGCGCCACGCCACAGCCACGCGCTTCGGCCCGTGCGCGATAGACCTCACGTTGCAGGCCATCCATCAGCTTGGCCTGTTCGCCGGTTAAATCATGCAACACGATGACCCACGCGCCGCCGGGTAAATCGGTGATGCGGCGCGCTTCGCCGTAAACGAGCTTCCCGTCGGCGCGCAGATGAAAACTGTCGCCGCCCGCTTCGAGGTCGGCAAACGGCACCTTCGCCTCGCCCAACCATCGCAGGGCGGATTCGTTGGCGACGATCGGACGGTGATCCAAGCCATACGCCGCGATCCCAACCGGTGCTTGGTTGAGCAACAGGCGGAGCAATTCGCGACCGCGGACGGAATCCTGCGCGCGTTGCGCCTGCGTAAGCACCGCACTGAGAAAATCCGCCAACCCGGCCAGCAAATGCAAATCCTCCGCGCCGAAGAGCCGGCGGCGACCATCGACGGGGATTTGCAACGTGCCCAACTCGACACCGTCGTTGGTCAACGGTAGCGCGAGCGCGCCTTGCTGGAACTGATCGGCGGTTTCCACCACGTTGCGATGGAGCGCAATTTTCGCGGTCTCAAACGCGGTGGTGCGTTCTACTGCGGACTGCAATCCCGCGACGAAGCGATCGAAGTTGTCGAATTGCGCGAAGGCGCGGGCAAACGCACGGAATGCCAGGGGTCCGCTGAGGGAAACAGTATCGGGGGCGCTGAGCATTAGGGTTGAACGGGAAGATAGACGCGAAATGTGGTGCCTTGGCCGAGTTGGCTCGTCACTTGAATCTCGCCATGATGGTGCTGCACGATGCGCTTCACGATGGCGAGGCCCAAGCCCATGCCGTGTTTTCCGCGGCGTTGACCGGTGGCCTTCGTCGTCGTGAACGGTTCGAAAATGTGCGGCAATAATTCCGGATCTACACCGGGTCCATTGTCGGTGACGGCCGCGCACAACTGCGGGCGCGGCACATCCTTCGTGCGAAGCGAAACTTCGAGCGCGAGTTCGCTGCCCGGCCGTTGATCCATCGCCTGAATCGCATTTTGGGCGAGGTTGAGAAAAACCTGCAGGAGCTGGCTGCTGTTCCCGATTAGGTGAGGGACCTTGGTCGGCTTGAAAGTCAGCGTCACGCCGCGTCGCTCAGCTTCCGGTCGGATAATCTCCACCACTGTCTGCAGCACTTCCGGCAATTTCACGATGGTCATCGCGACCTTATTGCTCTCGGCGAACGCCGCGACGTTTTCCACAATGCTGGCGATTCGCGTGACATCGCGTTGGACCACGGCACCAAATTCCTTGAGCGCTTCCGGTTCGGGTGTCTGCTCGCGCAAGAGTGCCGCGAAAGTCTGGATCGAGGTGAGTGGATTGCGCAACTCGTGCGCGAGTCCGGCCGCGAGCGTGCCGAGTGCGATCAACTTGTCGGTCTGGCTCGCCCGGCGTTCGAGTTGGCGGGCACGCAGCGTGACGGCAATCTGCAAGCAAATCGACTCCAACAAGGTCAACTCCGCCTCGGTGTAACGCTCATTCTCCGCCCGATGGCCGAGCAACAAGACGCCGGAGAGGAAATCATCACTCGCGATGGGAAAGATGCCATCGAAAGGTATTTTTTCGCGAAACTCCTCCAGTTGTTCCACGCTTTCCACTGCGAACTCCATCTCCGAGCCGTCAAATAGCACGGGCGATTTGCTATTCTGAAAGACACGCGTCAGCGCCGAATTAATCGGCAGCTGCGGCGGGCAATGTGACCAGCCCTGCATCGCGCGCAATTGGTAGTCGCGGTCAAATTCCGTGCGCACATAGATCGCCGTCGCTTGCAAATTGAAGGCGCGGACAATTTCCGGCGCGAGGTGCTCGAAGATTTCCTTCTCGCTGCCAATTGAACCGATGCGCGCCGCCAGTTCCTTGAGTTGCTTTTGCTGATTGTGGCGGCGCCTTGAATAGGTCTGCGCCAAAATCAGATCGGCAAGTTTGTGTAACTTGGGCACGCCCCAAAAAAAGACCCAACAGACAATCAAGCTGCCGAAAAATTGGGTGAATAAATTCGCGTTGCTAAACTGGACATTGAGCAACGAACCCAGCGTCGTCAAACTGAGCAAGTAGCCGACAGACAGCGTGACACTCAGGCCCAGATACACCGCCGCATGCGCGAAATCATGGGCGACCAAGGGTAATTGATAGCGCGACACCGCGTGCGCCATGATCAGCAGATAGACAAAGATCAGCAGATTGCCGAACGGGGGCAGCGGCACGTCATACCAAAGCGGAAAATTGGTCGCACCGCCACCGAAGCCGACGATGGTCGCGATTAAAATATTCCGCAGTTGGGCGGCGCGCGCCCCAATCGATTGGCGCAGCGTCTCGATCAACAGTCGTCCCGCCTGATAAGTGAGCACCGCAAAAAAGCCGAGGTAGAACCAGTAAAACGGTCCCGCTTGCGGCCAGAACGGAAATTGCATGGCGGGTTTCACCCCCGTGATCATCAACGGCGTGAAGTTCAGCACCGCCAACACCGACGCCATGACATAGCCGCCGCGCACCCAGTGTCGTCGATCCTTGCCGCAGAGATCGACAATGAAATGGAAGAAGGTCACCGGCACGAAGCTGGCGAAGACCATCAGCAAACGCGCAAAAAACAACGCGCGCACCGCTTCATCACTCACCTGCCAAAAAAAGTAGGCCGCCGACCACGCGCCGATTGACACCGCAAACAAACCGAAGCGCAAATTCAGCCCCTCTTGCCGTCCGCGCACCATCACCGCAAAGGAGAGCAAACTGGCCGCCAAAAAATTCAGCAGCGACGAAATGGCGAGATACGTGGTCACTTCTGCGCTTTGATTACCACGGCTTGGTTACCCAATGAATGAAAATTCTGGCTCACCGTAAAGCCGGCCTCCGTGGCCAGCGCGGCCAATTCGGTATCGGAGAAAAACGCATAATGGCCGACTTCCTCTTTTTGACGGATCTTGCCCGCCGCGCGCAGTAGATTACGCGCTCCTTCCAATTCCTCCGCGGAAACCTGCTGCGTCATGAAATCACGGTAGATCATCGACATGTCGCAATGCGGTTTCATGCTCGAGGCCACGATCACCGCCCCGGGACGCGCGACGCGGTGCAACTCCGCCAACAACGCGTGCGGACGGCGCAGGTAGGAAAGCACCAAGCTGCAACAAACGACATCAAACGTGTTGTTCGCGAAGGGCAGATGCGGTGACTCCGGTGTGCCGGTAAGATCGTTGAAATCAAAACGCAAATAACCGATGCCGGGCGGACCACCTCGCGCCAACTCATCTTGGTAACGTCCGAGCGCATCCAAGTGGTGGCCCATCGCGTCGGTCAGTCCGCGATTGGTCAAATCTAGTCCCACGTAAAGGGCCGGCGGAGTCGGGGCGGTGCGCACGCGGCGCTGGCGCATGGCCTCGTGCAACATCCAGCGGCCAAACATACCGTTGCCGCAGCCCGCATCGAGCACCATGGCACCGGGGCGAAACGCGCAGAGTCGCCCCACCAACTCCATGTATTGGCGGTAGTCCTCCGATTTCTCGAGCACGCTGTATTTTTCGAGATAGCCCGACCAAAACACGCCTTCGCTTTCCGTCGGCATTTCGGAACGGCGCAACCGTTCGCGCTCTACTTTGTTTTGTTGGAGAATGAGCTTTTTTTCCGGCTGTTTGAACTCCACCTGATTGTCGCTCGGCCATTCTTGCTCAGTAAGACACGCCCACACCACGCGGCGGAAAACCTCCTCGGCCGCACGCGGATTTTCACGCACCTCGTGCATCGCACCCTCGATCGCCACCATGCGCGCCAAGGGCTGACCGGCCATCGCCTTTGCCACATCTTGGCTATCAACCCACGCATCGTTCATCGCGTAAAAATAAATCAACGGCACGCGCAATGCGGCGATGTCCACCACCGAACCGGCAAGGTTGTGCATGTTGGCGTCCACCGCCGTCCCGAGGAAAATCTCGCCATTGATGTCAAAGCCGAGGATGTCGGTCAGCCCCCAGTGGCGGCCCGCGAGGTAGGTGCCGAAAATGTCCTCCTGGTAAACTTCGCGCAGCGTGTGCTGCATGTTGACGACGCCGACGACACTGATGAGTCGGCTGATACGTGAGTCTGTCGCGGCGGCACGAAATGCACAACGAGCCGATAAGCTGTTCGACACCAGCACCGCGTCGTTCGCGTAGCCCTTGGCCGCCAAAAAGTCGTAGCAACTCACGATATCATCGACCGCGCCGGGCAAACTGAAATCCTGCATGCGCCCTTCGCTCTCTCCGACATGATTCGTCTGGTCGAAACGCAGGACGTTGAGTCCATTGGCGGCGAGAAAGTAGGCGAGTTGTAAATTGTTTTTTTTGGTCTCGCCGTATTTGGGGGCGACGACCACCCACGGGCGGCCCGCGAGCACTCCCGCATGGTCAAGACACGCAGCTACGTTCAGCCCGGTGCGACTGGTGAAACTGACGAAATCTGTTCGAATCTGTCCGGTTTGGACATGCGAAGAATCCGCTATCATTGGTAGGTTGACCCGCGAGCCCAGTGAGGAGAATTCGCCACGAAATGCAATGAGCAAGTCCCACTTCTAGTGCCATTTCGGGAATTATTCACAATAATTCACGCTTGCTTCGTCAGGTAAGGCGGAATGTTCTCCCACAAGACACACGGAAGTGACCCGGCTCCTCCTCATCACCGACGACACCCCCCAGGCGCTGGCGCTAGCATCAGCGCTCTCGTCGTCTGCCGACTTCCAGATTCACCATCGCGAAAAATTGGCCGAAGCCCGCGGCGCCATTGTCGCCGGAGCGTTCGAAGCCTGCCTGTTCCTCGCCAGCCGGATTGATGCGGAAATTTGCCACGAAATCAGCACCGCCCGAGCCCTCGCGCCAGCGTTGGCTTTGGTCGCGGTCGCGCCAGCTGGTGCCACCACTGACGCCCAGCCCCGCCTGCTCACTGCGGGAGCCGACAGCGTGCTGTTTCAACCGCTCGACGTCGACGCCCTCGCGGTGCACCTCAGCCGCCTCACCGGTCGCGGCTCCCTCGCGGTCAGCGCACCCGAAAAACCATTGACCGCATCTTCGCCGAGTTCACTCAATGCGAAGAACGAAGCGCTTTCGACGGCGTTGGAAGTCCTGCGCGACTTCTCGCGCGTGCTGGGCTACTCGCTCGATTACCGGCAACTCACCCATCAATTCATTCTCAAATTGCGCGAAGTAGTCGGCGTATCGCGCATCGCGATCTTCTTGGAACCCGGCGCCGCCGATGCGCTCCCGGCGACCGCGAGATCCGACAGCACCAGCCTGCCCTGCATCGCCGCCGTCGGCGTGCCGGCCGACCTTGTCGAATGTTTCGCGCTCACGCGCAAGAGCGGCCTCGGTCGCCAGCTGACGTTGCAGCCGCAGATCCTCCGCGCCCCGACGCAGAGCGCGGCCCCGATGCTCGATGCGAAGATCGCCCGCGAATTCGAAGTCATCGGCGGCCAAGTCGCTATTCCCGTCAACGACCGCGAACGCACGCTCGGCGTGGCGGTGCTGGGCGGGCGCATCACCGGCGGCGAATTCTCCGACGAAGAGCTGCTGCTCGTTTATCACCTGCTCGAAGAACTCGGGCTCGCGATTAAAAACAGTTGGTTGCACCACCAACTCGTCGGCAGTCACCGCCTTTTCGGCACGGTGCTCAATGGACTGACCGTCGGCGCACTCGTCGTCGGCCCCGCCCAGCGCATCGCCTACGCCAATCGCGCCATTCTCGATTTTCTCGGCGGACCCGACGCGACGACACTCGAGATGACCGATCTCCCGCCCAATGTCGCGGCACGGCTGCACGAGGTGACGGAAAAAGGCGGCGATGTCGTCCCCTTCTTCCACGAGACGAGCAGCCCGGTGCGGCAGGAATTCCGCGTCACGATCATTCCGCTCCGTCAGCCGGACGGACGATTGCCGCAAACCGCGCTGTTGCTGCTCGAAGATTTTACGCAGGTTCGCGCCGGACAACGCGCCGAGATCGAGGCGTCCAATCTCAAACTCATCAGTTTGATCGCCCGCCGTTTCGCACACGAGATTCGCAACTCACTCGTGCCACTCACGACACATGCGCAACTCTTCGAAACCGAAATCGGCAACGAAGATTTTCGTGATTCGCTCCGCGCCGCCCTCAATCGCGAAACGCAACGCATCCAGCGTTTCACTGATCAGATGCTGTTGCTCGCGCGCGCCGATCAACCACCCGCGGAACTCGCGTCGCTCGAGGAAATCCTGCGCGCCAGCTTCGAGAAATCCCGCGCCTACGTCGGCGGCAACGCGACGCTGGACATCAAAAGCGACCTGCCGCCCGTGTTGCTCCGTTGCAACCGCGCCAGTCTCACGCATGCGTTTCAGGAAATTTTCCTCAACGGACTGCAAAGCAGTCACGACTCGAGTCGCCGCGTCACCGTGGGTCTCCACGCGATGCCAAGCAGCGAGCGCCCGAGCGAACTCGTCATCACGGTGCGCGACGGCGGAGAAGGGTTTGCCGCCGACTCCGCGCCGCGGGCCACCGAGCCATTCTACACCACCCGCAACACCGGTGTCGGCCTCGGCCTGACAATTGCGCAACGCGTCATCGCGGCGCACGCTGGACGCCTCGAAATTCATTCTCGTCTCTTGCCCGCGGATGCTGATCTCACCATCCGCCTTCCCCTTCCCCGCTAGCATGATGTCCCCACCCTGCACTCCTCTCTCTCGTCGTAAAACGGCGGGAGTAGTTCTACTCGCCGTGGCCGTTTCGTGGTCGCTCGCGTTCGGTTCCGGCACACGCGTCGGCTTCAAAGACGCCTTTGCCACCGCGCGCGGCAACGCCTTCGTCGCCACGGCTGATAATCCCAGCGCGCTCTACTATAATCCCGCCGGCATCACGCAGCTCGACGGCTTGCAGATGGCGGGAAACCTTTACCATCTCGCCGTTTCGTCCGACTACGCCGGCACCGGCGGCACCGCGTCGCTCGTCAAGGATCGCCAGAATGTGCCTTCACTCTACTTCACATGGAAACCGGCCAACGGCTCCGTCGCCTATGGCTTCGCCGTTTACGCGCCGTTCGGTCTCGCCACGGAGTGGCCCAACACATCGCCGCTGCGCACCCACGCGCTGAAAAACGAGCAAACCTACCTCACCTACAATTTCACCGCCGCGTGGCAGGTTGCGCCAAATGTCTCCGTCGGCGGCAGCGTCACTTACAACCGCATCGACACCGACCTGCGCCGCGCGCTCGGTATCTTCGGTCCGACCGATCTGTTCCGCTTTGAAGGCAACGGGCACGACTTCGGCTTCAATCTCGGCCTCTTGTGGAAACCAACCGAACGCCACAGTCTCGGCCTCAGTTACTCACACCGCACGTCCGTCAATCTCACGGGCACTTCGTCCACGATTCCGCTTGTGCCGAGCGAACCTGCGTCGGCGCGCTTTGAATTTCCCGAAGTGCTGATCGTCGGTTGGTCTTTCCGTCCGACCCCTGCGTGGAATTTCGAAGTGAATCTCGATTGGACGAACTGGAATCGCCTCAACACCGTAACTGTGCAAAAAGCTTCCGGCGCGACTCCGCTACCGTTTCACTGGAAGTCCGGTCTGTTCTACGAATTCGGCGCGACGCACTATTTCACCAACGGTTGGAACATGAGCGCCGGTTATTGCTTCACGGAAAATTCCACGCCCGACGCGACCTACACGCCGGCGGTGCCCGATAGCGACCGTCACTTTTATTCACTCGGCGTTGGTTATCGCGGCGAGCGCATCACCGCCGATCTCGCATGGCAATATGCCGACGGTGGCACGCGGCGCGTCGTCGGCAGTCCGGCCTCGCTCATTGGGGCCACCGCCGATGGCAGCTATCGCAATACGATCAACTCGCTCTCGCTTTCTCTCGGTTATAAATTCTAAACTGCCGCGCCCATGAATGCTGTTGCGCCATCGCCCCTCGCCACCCTGCCGACCTTACTGATCGTCGATGATGAGGAAGGACCACGGCACTCGCTGCGCATGGTCTTCCGACAGGAGTTCAAGGTGCAGACAGTAGACAACGGCGAAGAGGCGCTCGAATTCGCCCGCGCCAATCACGTGCAGTTGGCGATCCTCGACATCCGCATGGCGGGCAAATCCGGCATCGACGTGCTCCGCGGTCTCAAAGCCATCGACCCGCACATTGAAGTTATTATGCTCACGGCCTACGAGACGATCGAGACTGCGCGCCAAGCATTGCGTCTCGGCGCCTGCGATTACCTGAGCAAGCCATTCGACCTCTCGACGATTCGCGAAGCCGTCACCCGCGCCCTCCATCTGCGTCGCATTTCCGAAACGGTTTCCTCCACCTCCGAGCGCCTCCAAGCACTCACGGTGCAACTCAACGACGCCTCCGTAAAAGAGGAAATGTCGCGCACCACGACCGAAATTTACGCCGGCGCGCTGCACGACATCAACAACCCGCTCACGGTCATTTCCGGTTACGTCGAGCTGTTGCGTCACAAATTGGAAAGCGTCGGCTCGCTCTACGGCGCAGACCTTCACGGCATCCGCGAAGACGTCAACCTCCTCGCCAAACAGGTCAACACCTGCGCCGCGATCACGCGCCGCTACTTACGTTTCGTCAACAAACGCAGCGCGCACACCCCGGAAGTTTCCGTCAATCAAGTGATCGACGACGTGCACACCCTGATGCGTAATCACCCGAGCCTGCACGGCGGCACGCTCTCCGTGAAACACCTCGACCGCGACGCTGCGGCGCAAATCGGCGGCACCGAGCTCATCCAGATTTTGCTCAATCTCACCGTCAACGCCTTCCAATGCTGCGACCGTCCGCAATCCGTTTGGATTACCGCCGAGCGCCATGAAGAGCCGTTGCCAATCGAGACCTTTCGCGACACGCCGACCGAGCGCTTCATCCATCTGGAATCCTTCGCCAACCACGCGCCGCTGATCGCGCTCTCCGTGCTCGATCAAGGTCCCGGCATCACCCAGGACGTGCTCTCACGCATTTTCGAACCTTATTTCACGACCAAAGCGCAAACCGGCACCGGGCTCGGTCTCGCTATTGTCACCCGCCTCGCAAGACATCACTCTGGCCTCGTGCAAGTCGTGACCAAACTCAACGAAGGCACTCGTTTCACGATCTATTTGCCCGCCAAAGAGCCGGGCGATTCGTTTAGTCCTTTCGACGCCTAAGCGCTTCGTGAATTTAGTCTGAGACACGGACTCTGACGCGAACCGGGCTTGCTCGCCGTGAGCGCCCGCGTTTCACTCCCGGCGTGACCGAATTTGTTATTCCGCTCATCGCTGCCGCCCTCGCCGGTGGTCTCGGTTGGTTCATCGCCCGCACCAGCACTGCCGCGCTCGCCGAACGCGCGCGCTTGACCGCCGAGGAGTTGCAAACCACCCGCGTGCGCCTCGTCGAAGTCGAAGCCGAGCGCAACAAGTTGGACTCCGCACTCGCCGCCGAACGCGCCGCGGGTGCCGAGCGCGTCAACGCGCTGACGCTCGCGCACGAGCGTCTCACCACGGAATTCAAATCCCTCTCCGCCGACGCGCTGAGCAAAAACACCAACGAGTTCCTCAAACTCGCCGGTGAAACTTTCGGCAAGTTGCAGCAGCAATCCGCGGGCGATTTGGAAAAGCGCCAACAAGCGATCGATTCGCTCGTCAAGCCGCTCAAGGAATCGCTCGAAAAAGTAGACGCCAAAATCAGCGAGATCGAAAAAGCCCGTTCCTCAGCCTACGGCCAACTATCGGAGCAGTTAAAATCCCTCGGCACCGCGCAGGTTTCACTCCAAGCCGAAGCCTCCAAACTCACCACCGCGCTGCGTTCCACCACCACCGCAGGCACCTGGGGCGAACTCCAACTCCGCCGCGTCGTCGAGATGTCTGGCATGAGTTCCTACTGCGACTTCGATGTGCAGAGCAGCGTCTCCACCGACGGCGGCCGCTTTCGCCCCGACCTCATCGTTCGTCTGCCCGGCGGCCAACAAATCGTGATCGACGCCAAGGCTCCTAACGAAGCCTATCGCGAAGCGGTCAACTCGTCCGACGACGCCGTGCGCACGCAAAAGCTCGCCGAGCACGCCGCGAAAGTCCGCAGCCACATCGACGCCCTCGGTGCGAAAAATTACTGGGAGCAATTTCAGCCCTCGCCCGAATTCGTCGTCCTCTTTCTGCCGGGTGATCAATTCCTCTCCGGCGCGTTGCAAGGCGACGCCACCCTCATCGACCGCGCCATTGCGAAGAAGGTTCTCCTCGCCACGCCCGCCACACTCATTGCGCTGCTCAAAGCCGCGGCCTACGGTTGGCGGCAGGAAGACGTGTCGAAGAACGCGCAACTCATCGCCGACCTCGGCCGCGTGCTCTACGACCGCATCGCCAACTTCGCCGACAACCTCGACAAAGTCGGCCGCGGTCTCGAAACCGCCAACAAAGCCTACAATTCCGCCGTCGGTTCGTTCGAACAAACCCTCCTACCCGGCGCGCGTAAATTCGACGAACTCGGCGCGAAAGGCGCGAAAGACCTCGCTGATCCGTCTCTGGTGGAAAGCACCCCGCGCGACGTCATCAAGCGCACCTGATCATTTTCCCCTCGATGGAATCCCTCGAAGGCATTTGGCAGCCACTCTACGCGGAACTCGACGGCGAGGAAGCGCCCACCGAAGTCTTACAGCAAACCGAAGTCGAGTTGTGCGACGGCGGTTATTTCGTGCGCTTTGGCGGCGTCACCTCCGACCAAGGAACATATCAAAACGAAGAGGGAAACTTGACCTTGCTCGGCACCAACGGCCCGAACGCCGGACGCACGATTCCGTGTCGGTTCAAGTTCATTAAAGACACGCTAATGATTTGCTACGGACTCGATGGCACTCGGCCCACGGAGTTCAAAACACGACTCGACGCCCACCGCTACCTCGTCACCTACCGGCGCAAACTGGAATAACTCCCCACGACTGATTCATCATGCCCCACGTCGCCGGAATTTTTATTTACCCGATCAAATCCTGCCGGGGCCACGCCGTCAGCGCAGCGTCAGTCGGGCCGTGGGGATTCGAGCACGACCGGCAATACATGATCGTCTCGCCAGCCGGCGAATTTTTCACGCAACGCCAACTCCCGCGCATGGCACTAATCGACCCCGCACTCAGCGCGCAAGGCGTCACACTCACCGCGCCGGATTATCCGGAGATTAAAGTCGCGCGCCCCGCGAGCCGCGCCGCCGTGACACTGGCCGTCAACGTCTGGTCCGACACCGTGCTCGCCGACGATTGCGGCGATGCAGTCTCCGCGTGGTTGACCGGCTTCCTCGGCCTGCCCGCGCGCCTCGTGCACGCCGGCACCGATTATTTCCGCCCAGTCAAACCAAGCAAAGCCCTGCTCGGCGACACGGTTTCGTTCGCGGACGGCTATCCGTTTCTCGCCATTTCCGAAGCTTCCGTCGCGCACCTCAATGATCGCATTGTTGCCACCGGCGAAGACGCCGTGCCCGCGGATCGCTTCCGCGCCAATCTCGTCATCGCCGATTGCGCGCCCTTCGCCGAGGATGAGTGGACGCGCGTGCGCCTCGGCGAAATTATTTTTCGCAACGCCGGCCCGTGCGCCCGTTGCGTCGTGACGACCACCGACCAGCACACCGGCGAACGCGGCAAAGAACCGCTGCGCACGCTCGCGAGCTTCCGCCGCGACTCCGCTGATCCGACCGCCGTGAATTTCGGCGTGAATCTTATTCACGAGACCAAGACCGGCACCGTCCGCGTCGGCGACACCGTCACGCTGCTCTGAGCCATGTCCCTGCGCTCAATAGAGCGATTGTCTAATCGTCGGTTTGTGGCCGCGCACGTTTGCCTTTGATTTTGGCGCGGTGTTTTTTGCCCTGAATCATCCGCGCTTTCTGACCGCGAGATTTCTGTCGTTTTTGACGGCGCACCAATTCCCGCGCCGCTTGCGCTTCGTTGGCCGCCGTCGCGCGCCGCCACTCCAATTTTTCCGCCAACTCCTCCCACGCCAGCAAGCGATTCGTCGCCTGTGACCGCTCGCGCTGGCACCGCACATCGACGCCGGTCGGCTCGTGGCGCAACCACACCGTGGAGGACGTTTTGTTGATTTTTTGCCCGCCCGCCCCGGTCCCGCGGACGAAACGCTCCGTCACCTCTTCCGGGCGCACCCGCAAAGAGACAAATCGGGCCCGCAGCGCCGCTTCTACCATCTCAGGAAAATCCGCCATCTTTTTGCCTTTCCGAGTGAAACCAACCCTGTCGCCATGAGTCAAACCAACCTCCCACCCTGCGACTTGCGCCGCTGCCGCCTCCCGCAGCCTACCGCGGTTCGGCGCTTGTCACACTTTCACCGTCACTTTTCACTCCCTCCTTATGATTAACGGCCCTGCTTGGTCCCAGAAACTCCGCGCTGAAATTGGCAAAGCCGTCATCGGCCAAGACGAAATAGTCGAACGCCTCCTCGTCGCCCTGCTCGCCAACGGCCACGTGCTCCTCGAGGGCATGCCCGGTCTCGCGAAAACGCTCCTCGTCAAATCGCTCGGCACCGCCCTCGGCGTGCAATTCGAGCGCGTCCAGTTCACACCCGACCTGTTGCCGAGCGACGTCGTCGGCACGATGATTTTTTCGCCGAAGGACGGCGCATTCGCCACGCACAAAGGCCCGATCTTCGCCAACCTCGTGCTGGCCGACGAAATCAACCGCGCGCCCGCCAAAGTGCAATCTGCGCTCCTCGAAGCGATGCAGGAACGCCAAGTCACCATCGGCGGCAACTCACTGCAGTTACCCAAGCCTTTTTTCGTCATGGCGACGCAGAATCCGGTCGAACAGGAAGGCACCTACCCGCTCCCCGAAGCGCAGACCGATCGTTTCCTCTTCAAACTCATCGTGGATTATCCGTCGGCTGAAGAAGAAGCGCGCATGATGGATATGTGGGGCCAAGTCACGAAAGCCCCGTCGCTCCAAGCGGTCTCCAGTGGTGCCGAGTTGCTTGAACTCCGCGCCCAAGTCGACGCCATCCACGTGTCCGCTGGCGTGCAGGCATACATCCTCGCGCTCGTGCGCGGCACACGCGAACTCGCCGCGCAAGCTGAAGGCACGACGACCACTTCGAAACGTCTGCTCAACTTTGGTGCTTCGCCACGCGCGTCGCTCGCGCTCTTCCAAGCGGGTCGCGCCCTCGCGTGGTTGCGTGGTGCTGATTATCTTTCTCCGTCGCTCGTGCAGGAAATCTTCCTCGATGCGCTGCGTCACCGCGTCGGTTTGACCTACGAAGCCGAAGCGGAAGAGCTTACGTCCGACCGCATTCTCACTCGCGTGCTCGAACGCACTCCGGTGCCCGCGCACGCTTGAGAAACACCAAGCTCGCAAGCATCAAGCTCCAAGGGACTCCCATGAACTCAACTCACAACCGCACGGAACACCCTTCCCGGCTGGTTGGACATTGGTGTTTCATTGGAGTTTGGCGTTTGGAGCTTGGAGCTTCGTAAGCGCAGCTCACATCATGGCCAATCCACTCACCGAACACACCTCGATCGTCACCTCCCAACTCGCGCTGCTGCGCCAGTTGGAATGGAAGGTGCGTCATGCGGTCGAGAACGTGCTCAGCGGCGAGTATCGCTCGGCGTTTCGCGGGCGCGGCATGGAGTTCGACCAGGTCGTCAAATACACCTACGGCGACGACATTCGCGATATCGACTGGAACGTCACCGCACGCCTCGGCGAACCTTACCGCAAAAAATTCATCGAGGAACGCGAGGTCACGTTGCTGCTCGTGCTCGATGACAGCGTCAGTCTGCAATTTGGCTCCGGTGCGCAATCCAAGCGCGAAGCACTGCTCGAGTTGGCCGGACTCGTCATGTTGCTCGGCGCGGTGAATCGCGACCGCGTGGGGTTTCTCCACGCTTCGCGCGACGGCTACACGCTGAAAGAACCCGTGCGGGGCCGCGGACAGATTCTGCATCTCGCCGCGCAATTGCTCGGCCGCCCCGCGCCCGCGCTCGACGGGCGCACCGAGGAAGCCGTGACGCCGTCGGCGGCGATTCCGTGGCGCATCCTTGCGCACGCCGCACCGCGTCACAGTATATTGATTTGGCTTGCGGATTTTCCGCCGCAGTTGCCGCCCGAAGGTTGGAGCGTGCTCTCGCGTCGTTATCAAACGATGGGCTTCCGCGTCGATGATCCGTGGGACCGCGAGTTGCCGACGGGCCGCGTGCTTACGGCCTACGATCCGGTGTCCGGTCGGCTGGTTAATCTCGATGGCTCTTCGTCTGCGCAACGCGCCGCGCACGCCGCATGGGTTGCGACACGCGAGGAGTCGTTTCGCCAGTTGTTTCCCGCGCCGCTCAGCCGCCTCGTCGTGCCGACCGACGAAGATCGTCTCAAGGCCCTCGTCCGCTTTTTCCATGCCCGCATGGCTGCGGGTTCACGTCGCTGATGCCACTCGCCAATTACACGCTCTCCGAACCTTGGTGGCTGCTCGCGCTCGCCGCACTGCCGCTGTTGATTTGGGCGCGCGGACATCGCGGAGCGCCGGTGCTCGTCGTGCCGTTTGCGGCGGCGTGGCACAAGCCGACGTTCATTCCCACGTCGCGCTGGCCGGCCTCGTTTGCGTTGGTCGGACTGACGTTGCTCATCATCGCGTTGGCGCGACCGCAGATCGTCGAAGATAAACGCGAAGTGAAACAGCAGGGCTACGACCTCATGCTGGCGATCGACCTTTCCGGTTCGATGCTCGCGGAGGATTACGAACGCAACGGCGAGCCGATCAACCGGCTGCAAGCGATCAAGCCCGTCATCCAGGCCTTCATCACTCAGCGCAAGAGCGACCGCATCGGCATGGTGGTTTTCGCCGGACGCGCCTACACGCTCGCGCCACTCACCTTTGATCACGACTGGCTCGGCCGGCAGGTCGAGCGACTCAAACTCGGCTTGATCGAAGACGGCACCGCCATCGGCGACGGACTCGGCGTGGCGCTCACCCGACTCGAACAAGCCGGACGCGAGGAAGGCAGCCAGCGCAAGGGCGCGTTCGTGGTGCTGTTGACCGACGGCGCGAACAACCGTGGCTTGCTCACGCCAGAGCAAGCCACCGATATTGCAAAATCGCGCGGCGTGCCGGTCTATACGATCGGCGCCGGACGCGACGGACTCGTGCGCATGCCGGTGTTTGACGACAATGGCCGCAAGATCGGCTATCGCCGCGCCATCTCTGATCTCGACGAAGGACAACTGCGCGCGATGGCGAACGCGACGGGCGGCAGGTTTTTCCGCGCGTTCGATAGCGACACGATTGAGAAAGCGTTCGCGGCCATCGACCAGGCGCAGAAAATCGAATTTCAGTCGAAGTCCTACCTCATCACCACGGAGCTTTTCCCGTGGTTTGCCGGGCCGGGCGCGGTGCTGTTGTTTCTCGGCGCGCTGATCGCGTTGCCACCGCAATTTCCGCGCCGCCGCACCGCGCGCGCAACCGCCGCCGCGGAAGGAGGCCGGGCATGACACCCGACTTCCATTCGCCCCATCTGCTTTGGTTGCTCGTGCCACTCGTCTTGTTATTCTCGGGGGAGCTCGCGCGGCGCGTCGGTGCGGCCGCGACTTTCTGGCCGAAGATTCCCCGCGCGTGGGCCGGGGCCTTCGACGTCGCGCTCGGCACCAAACACACGACGGCCGAAACCCGCGCCCGCATCTGGCTCTGGTTCGGCCTCGCCTTTTGCATCATCTCACTCGCGCGCCCGCAATGGGGCGTGATTGAGGAACAAGTTTTTGACCAATCGCGCGAAGTGCTGATCGCCGTCGATTTGTCGCGCTCAATGTTGGCGCAAGACGTGAAGCCATCGCGGCTCGACCGCTCGAAGTTGCTCATCACGTCGTTGCTCGACGGCCTGAAGGGCGAGCGCGTCGGACTCGTGTTGTTCGCCGGCACGGCGTTTTTGCAAAGTCCGCTCAGTTCGGATTACGAAATCTTGCGCGAATTTTTACCTGCGCTCGGGCCGGATTACTTGCCGGAAGGCGGCTCGAATTACCAAGCGATGCTGGAAACTTCCGTCCAGGCTTTCGGCACTTCTACGGCGGATCGCTACCTGATTATTCTCAGCGACGGCGAGAGCACCGAGGACGGTTGGAAAGAACTCGCCGCCACGCTGAAGACGAAGGGCATTCGCGTGATCGGCCTCGGTATTGGCACGAGTCAGGGGTCGTTCATTCCCGACAGTTCTGGCGGACTCGTCAAAGACGAGCGCGGTGCCGTGGTGTTGTCTCGCCTCGACAGCTCGACGTTGCAAAGCCTCGCGCAAACCACCGGCGGTGCCTACACCGACGCCAGCAGTTGGATTGATCTCGCGGGCTTGCTTAAGAAGACCGTCGAAGCCGGACAGAAGGGACAATTCACCGAGAAGAATACGGCGCGTCTGATCGAGCGCTACCAGTGGTTTCTCGTGCCGGGGCTGGTGTTGTTGATGATCAGTTTCTGGGCGGAATTTCCGGTGCGTCCCCGCGAACGCGCCTTGCCACTTCACCGCGCGACCTCGCGCCCGCCGCGTCCAGCCCAACGTGCCGCCGCGCTGGCGATCGGCCTTTTGTTGCTCACCGGATTCGGTGCGGCGCAGCCGCTGCCCGCGCAAACGGCCGCGCCATCCGTTTCGAGTGAAGACACCCTGGCTAAACCGCTCACGACAACTGTCGCGCGGCTGGCCGACAAAGACGCGTTGACCGCAAAAGACTACGCCGACCTCGCGCAGACGACGCTCACCTACGGCGGACGCCTCCAGTCTTCACAAAAACCCGTCACCGAAGGGGTCGTGCGCGACGCGCTCGCGGGCGTCGATCTCGGCGCGAAGTTAGATGCAAAAGCCGCCGACTGGCCGCGCCTGCGCACGGAGTTGGAAGCGTTGCTCGAAAAACCGGAACAGCCGCCGGAAGATAAAAAGGATGACCAACAAAAACAGGACCAGCCGCAACAGCAGGACAAAAACCAGCAACAGCAAGATCAGCAGAAACAGGATCAGCAACAAGACGACCAACAGAAGCAAGATGAGCAGCAGAAGTCCGATTCCCCGCAAAAGCAGGAACAGGACGCATTCGGCGATATGAAGGAGCCTGACGAAAGACAAAACACCGAAGAAAAATCCGAAGACACTCCCCCACCGCCAAAACCGCCAACGCAAAAAGTCGGCGGCCAGCCGGAGAGGAAGGAAGAAGCCCCACTCGATCCCGATCTCGCGATGCCGCTCCAGAAACTCGACCAAGTCCGCAACCAAGATTCTCCCGCCAAACTCCAGCAACTCCTGCAAGGCCAGCCGCAAAAGCAGCCGAAGCGAGGCAAGGATTGGTAATTCCCATGCGTCAGCCGAAACAATTTTTCCCGCTCTTCTTCCTCGCGCTCGTGTGCGCTCTCACAATCGCCACCACGGTGCGCGCCCAAACCGTGCGCTGGAATCCGCCATCCGGCCAACTCGGCTATAATCAGGTCAGCGAACTCACCCTCGAATTTGAGGACTGCGAACCGAAGGAAGGACTCCAATTGCCCGCCGTCGCCGGTCTCGTCTTCGGTCGTCCGTCGCAACGCAGCGAGACGAGCATGGTCAACTTCAGCGTCACCCGCCGCTTCTCGCTCGCGTTCCCTGTTCGCCCCTCGCAGCGCACTCCGATTCAAATTCCCGCGTTTCAAGTCGAGACCAACAAAGGCACGCTGCGCGTGGCCCCCGCCAGTTACACCGTGGGCGACGCGACCGTCGGCGGCAGCGGACTCGCGCTCGCCGACATTTCCAGCGCCACACTCACGTTGCCAAAAACGACCTTCTGGGCCGGCGAAGTTTTCCCAGTCAGCTACAATCTCAGCGTCATCAAACGCTACTTTCACTCGCCCGCCACACTCGTCGAGTGGTCGGCCAGTCCGCTGATTCTCGAAGAATGGACGCGCCCCGAAGCAACGGAAACGATGGTGAAAGGCGAACGCCGCATCATCGCCACGCAGACCACGCGCGCCTACTCCAAACAACCGGGCAATTTTTCGTTCAAGCCCGCGCAACAACTCGTCAACCTCGCCGTCGGCACGTCCGGCTTCGGACTTTTTTCCACGCCCACCGTCGAACAACGCGTGCTCGTTACCGAGCCGGTGGAGTTGACCATTCGCGCGCTGCCGACTCCGCCGCATGATTTCTCCGGCATGGTCGGACAATTTGCCCTCACGGCGAATGTCGTGCCGACCAATCCGAGTGTCGGCGAACCGATCACGTGGACGCTCGAACTCTCGGGCACGGGCAATTGGCCCGATATTTCCGGTCTGCCGCAACGCGAAGTTTCGAGCGACTTCTCCGTCGTGCAACCGAAGTCCAAGCGCACGATGAAGGACAATTCCCTTTTCGATGGCACGCTGACCGAAGATGTCGTGCTCGTGCCCACCAAGCCCGGCCGCTACACGCTCGCGCCGGTCAAGCTCACCTACTTCGACCCCGCGAGCGGCACCTACAAGACGCTCACGACGCCGGCCGCCACGATCGATATCGGCATGAGCGCCGCGCCCGCGCCGCGCGCCACGAGTGGCGGGCCAGTGCAATTTTCCCTCACGCCGCCGACCAACGCGACTGCGGCAACATCGGCGCTGACGCTGCCGGAAGCCGTCGCCCCCGTGACGCCGGAAAATTTACCGCGCGATCCTGCTACGGAAACGAATCGTCGCTTCGTGCCCGTTTCCGTCACTGCACTGGTCTGGAGTTGCGTGGCACTCGCGACGCTTTTGCCGCTGCTCGCATGGCTCGTGCTCGCCGCGTTGCGCTCGCGCGAACTTGATCCGCAGCGCCGTCGTCGCGAAGCCCGCGGCGCGCTCGTGGCGACGTTATCGCAACTACGCACCGCCGACACCGCGGCGCGCACGCTGCTGTTGCGCGCATGGCAGCAACACACCGCCATCTTCTGGAATATTCCGCATGCCGCGCCCGGCACGCCGCTCGTGCAAACGCATGTGACTTCGCTCGCGCCTAACGCGACGGACACGTGGACGACGTTGTGGGCGGAAGCTGATCGCGCCCAACACGGACGCGACGCAAGCCTGCCTGCGGATTGGTCCGCGCGCGCCGAAGCGGCCCTGCACGCCGTGCGCGTGCCGGGTTGGTCACCGTTCTCACTTTTCGCGCCGCGGCATCTGTTGCCGTTTCTCTTCGCGCTCGTCGGCGCGCTCGCGCCGCTCTCCGCGCAGGCAAGCGCGCCAGCGCAAGAGTCCTACAAACGCGGCCAATACGCCGCCGCCGAAAGTGCGTGGCGCAAGGCGTTGGTGGAATCCCCGACCGACTGGAGCGTGCGCCATAATCTCGGCCTCGCCCTCGCGCAACAGGATCGTTGGGCGGAAGCGACGGCACACTGGACGAGTGGCTTTGTGTTGAATCCGCGCAGCGAAACCGCGCGCTGGGATCTCGCGCTCGGTTTGCAGCGTTCGGGTCTGGCGCATCCGGAGCTCGTGCAATTTTCGCGCGGCGAAGGCCGCTACGAATTGGCGCGCGCGGCTTCGCCGGCCGAATGGCAACTCGTGCTCGGTGGCGCTTCATTACTCATCGCCGCAGCGCTCGGCTTACTGTTACTCGCGGCGTATCGTCGCGTCGGTGTGTGGGCACGCTCGACGGCGCTCGGCGCGGTGCTGGTCGCGATGGTGTTGGCGGCCGCCGCGACGTTCAGTCTGCGCACTTACGGACAATTGGCGGACCCGAGTGCCGTGCTGGTGTGGCGCGCCTCGACGTTGCGCAGCGTGCCATCGGAAGCTGACACGCAGAAAACGACGGCGTTGTCGGCGGGTTCGCTCGCGACGGTGGATCGCACGTTCCTCGGATGGAGCCGGCTGAATTTTGCCAGCGGCCAAACTGGTTGGGCGCGCACGGCGGATCTCGTGCGGCTTTATCAGTGACGTTGCGCCGTGGGCGCGACGCTCACTTCGTCTGATACCATTTCGCGTCACCGGGCTGCTGTTGCCAGCCGGTGATGAGCGGAAAGATTTCGTCGATCGCATTGGCCACGGCGTATTTGCTCCGCACGGAGTCGTGCATGAAGCGTTCCTCCACGATGCGTTCGAACAGGCGCACGAGGTCGTCGTAGTAGCCGTCCTGGTTGAAAATAATCACCGGTTTGTGCAGCACTTCGAGGTGCGCGAGGGTGAGGATTTCGAGCAACTCCTCCAAGGTGCCCCAGCCACCCGGTAGCGCAAGAAAGGCGTCGGCGCGCGTCTCCATCAGCATTTTGCGTTCACGCATCGTGATGACCGAGATGAGTTCGTCGGCTTCGTCGAACGCCAACTCGCGCTCTTTCATGAATTCGGGAATGACGCCGACGACGCGTCCGCCGGCGCCCTTCGTGCCACGCGCGACCGCACCCATCAGGCCCGTTTTGCCGCCGCCGTAGACGAGCGCCCAGCCGCGTTGCGCGATCTCGGCGCCCACTTGCTCTGCGGCGGCGTAGTATTTCGGGTCGAGCCGGTCGCTGGAGGCGCAGTAAACGCAGAGGGATTTCATCGTGAACCACGATAAGCGCCGCAGGGTTTCGGGTTCAATGCCAGCTTCACCTGAATTTTCGGATGGTTCCTTTTTGGTTGGTGATTAAGCGTATTCGGCAGTGGTCAACCCTCCCCTAACCTATCGCGGCCGACTCGCGCCCTCGCCCACGGGTTATTTACATCTCGGTCACGCGCGGACGTTTTGGACGGCGCAACAACGGGCGCAGGCGGCGCAGGGCGAACTCATCTTGCGTAACGACGATCTCGATGCGGCGCGTTGCCGACCGGAGTTTGTGGCGGCGATGATTGAAGATATGCGCTGGTTCGGACTCGAGTGGAGCGAAGGGGCGGACGTCGGCGGCCCGCACGCGCCTTACGCGCAAAGCCAACGACTCACGCACTACGCGGCGGCGTTCGAGCAATTGCGCGTGGCGGGCCACGTGTATGCGTGCACCTGTTCACGCAAGGATGTGCAAGCCGCGATCGCCGCGCCGCACGAGCATGCGGACGAGCCGCTATATCCGGGCAATTGCCGGCCGGAAAACTTGCCGGATGCCGAGCGCACGAGTCGTGCCACGTGGCCGCGCGCGGGTGTGAACTGGCGCCTGCGCGTGCCGGACGGCGAGACGATTGAATTCACCGACGGGCAATGCGGCGGGCAGCGCGCGACGTTTGGTCGCGACATCGGCGATTTTCTCGTGTGGCGCAAAGATGAACTCCCCAGCTACCAACTCGCCTGTGCGCTCGACGATGCGGCAATGGACATTACGGAGGTCGTGCGCGGCGAGGATTTAGTGATGTCCACTTTCCGGCAATTGCTCCTCCTGCGTCTGCTCGGGCAGCGCGCGCCCGCGTATTATCATTGTCCGCTCGTCACCGACGAACACGGCGTGCGCCTCGCGAAACGACACGACGCGCTCTCGCTGCGCGCCTTGCGGGCCGCCGGGCGCTCGCCGGCGCACTTGCGCGAGCAAGCGTGAGATGCGCGCGCTTGCCTTCGGGGCCATTCGTCCTTCAAAAAGACGCGTTCCGATGGCCACCTACGTTTACGAAACCCTACCGCAACAGTCGGGCGTCACGCCGCGTCGCTTCGAAGTCGTGCAAAGCATGAAAGACGCTCCGCTCCAGCGCGACCCCGTGACAGGCGAACCGGTGCGGCGGGTGATTACAGGCGGTTTCGGTTTGATGGGCGTGGGACCGCCCGCCGCCGAAGCGCCCGCGGCGAGCGGTGGTTGTGGTGCTGGTTGCGCGTGTCATCCCGGATCGCGTATTCCGCCACTGTGAGCAATTAGAGCTCCGTGTATTTGTCGGAGCGACCGCGCGCTTTTTCCACGGGATATTTCGCGGCGTTTTTCGCGAGCTTGGCGTCGATCGCCGCCGCCACATCGATGCCGGTGATGTTAGCAAATTCGAGCGCGTAGATGATGACGTCGGCGAGTTCGTCGGCGATTTCTTCGCGTTTGGCGGGCGCTTGCGCGACGGTGGCGGACGCGGCGGAGTCACTCCAGAGAAAGTGCTCCATCAATTCGCCCGCTTCGGCGGCGAGGGCCATGCTGAGATTTTTCGGCGAGTGAAATTGCTCCCAATCCCGCTCGCGCGCAAAGGCGAGGACGCGAGCGCGGAGGACGGCGACGGTGGCGGAGTCATCATGCATCATGCGCGCGAACGTGGCGTGACCGAACCGCGGGGGCAAGCGCGGCGCGAAAAGCGTCATAGTCGGATTTCGCTCAATATCCCACTTGTTGCGCCGATATTTGTATGTAGGTTCGACCCAACCTCATGGCACCGGCTTCCACAATTCAACGTCCCAATCGCGGCGCTTCGTTTACGAAGGCCGCGCTTGTCGTTGCTCAGCAGCATTCGCTGCAACGGATGTGCCCGTGCGTCGCCATTTGGTCTAAACAAATCACCGACGCGGGCTGCCTGGCCTGACGGACTAACCGACCCACGGAAAAGTCCTTCGCTTCCAGGAGACCCGCCGGTAACCACCGACGAGCCCTATGCGTATGCATACGATCAACCCACCAGTCCCTCGCCTTATCGCCGCCGCCGCGGATTCCTCGCCTGAATTCCGCCAGCCGCAGTATGAATGCACGTTGTTGCCACACGGGATGAAAATCGAGGTCTGCATTCCGGGCGTCGAAGCCTCCGGCGTCGAAATCACGTCGCGTGGTCCGGACTTGGTCGTGCTCGCTCACAAGCCGCATCCCGTGCGCGTCAATTGGCAAGCGCTCCACCTCGAAGCCGCACAGCGCGACTATGAACTCAAGCTGCGGCTGGGCCACGGCCTCGACTTGTCCGAGTTAACCGCCGAGATGGCGAATGGCATTCTGACGATCATGGTGCCGAAGCGTCACCATTTCGTAACGAACTTGGTTACCCAACACGTGGCATAGAACCAGCTAAGTTGGAGCCAACACTTCCTCCGCATAGCGGAGGTTTGGGGGTAAGAAAGCAATGGCGGGCCGTCCAGGGGTGGGCGGCCCGCTTCTTTTTGGGGGAGTCGCGCACTGTGCGTGAATAAATCTGACGTTCGTCGCGTGATTTCGCAAAATCGTGGGAACTTCCGCGAGCGTGGCGGGTTCTGACCTCTAACACCTAGCTCTAGCCGAACATGACGCACTTCCCGCACCAACTTCGCCGCACCGACGCCAAGTCGCCCGCGGCCCGCACTCCCGCCTCCGATTTGGCGAGCGATGTGACGTGGGGGCGACCAGTTTTCCGCGCTCCGCAACTCAAGTTGCAACAGCCGCACGCGCCTCTCGCCTTCACGGCCAAACGCGTAACGCGCAACACACGCAGTCGCTCGGCCGCGCGCTCGTAATTTAGCGCTCCGGCACCGGCCAACTCACGCGCGCCGCGCCACCCGCATCCTGTTTCAACAATGCCGCGAGTGGCGGCAGGATGGCGCGAAATTCTTCGTCGATCCGCCACGGCGGATTCAGCACGAGCAACCCGCAACCTTTCATGCGCACTTGGGACGCCTCGCTGGCGATCTGCAGTTCCGCGCACAACATCGGAGGTGCCGCCTGCGCAGACGCGAGTGCCGCAATGAAGTTATCACACCGCGCCCGCTCAGTGATCGGATACCAAATCGCATAGGTGCCGCTCGGAAAGCGACGTTGCGCCGCGGCCATTGCGTCGACGATGTCGGCAAACTCCGTGGCGCTTTCAAATGGCGGATCGATCAACACGAGCGCGCGTTTCTCCGGTGGTGGCAAAAACGCCTTTAGCCCCGTGTAGCCATCCATTGCGCACACTTTGACGCCCGGTTGTCCGCCGATTTCAAAATCCAGCGCTTCCGCGTCGTCTTCGCGCAGTTCGCAGAGCACGGCGCGATCCTGAGGACGCAACGCGCATCGCGCGACCCACGGCGAACCGGGGTAGACGCGGATTTCAGCATCATCGCCCGTCTTGCGCAGGTTGAACGCCTTACTCGCCTGCAAAAGTGGCGCGAGCTCCGCGGGTAATTGCGCCGCTTCCCACAGCCGGCCGATGCCGGCGGGCCATTCAGGCGCTCGCTCACGACCATCAGGCAAAACTCCGGATGTCGTCAGATCGTAACCGCCACGGCCAGCGTGCGTGTCAAGATAGAGGAAGCCCTTTTCTTTGCGCTGCATGCCGCCGATGAGGCTGAGCAGCAACGCGTGTTTGAAGACGTCGGCGTAATTGCCCGCGTGGTAGTGATGCCGGTAATTCATGGTGCGATTCAGGCGACCGGCACTTTGACGACTGTCTTGCGCACGAAGCGATCGACGCCGGGCAAATGCAACGAAGGCATGTGTCCGTCAGACGGGAAAAACAGCGCCGCATCACCCGCGCGCATCACGAGTCGCGACGCCAACGGCACGTCGGTGGCAAATTTGATCAAATCGCGCTCAGCGACGAAGTCGGTTGTCGGCGTGAGGCGGTCGATTTCCTCGACCTCCATTAATTCCGCGCCGGTGACGATGACTTGCACGTCGATGTAGCGGCGATGCGCTTCGAAAAATCCTTCGCTGCGCGGTTTGGCGAGGTAGGCTTGTTCGAGGGCGAAAGTGCCGTCGGCAAGTTCGACGCGTTCCGTCGCACCCTCAGCCACCGCGAGAATGCGGGTGTGCGTCTCCGAGCCGACGCGCAAGGCCTCTGCCACATAGTCAAAAGCAGCGGCGAAACGCGCAGCGTTGTTCTGCGCGCGGAGTGATGCAAAGGGACCAAACTGAGCCATGCGCCGAGAATTGCCCACGGCTGGGGCGCGGCAAGAGTGATTCCCGTGCACCCCCCAAATCGTGTTTTCGACGATGAGACGCCGAACGGAGGCCGGCCCGAGGTGCCCGATATGGCAAATTACGGCTAGCTAATGTCAAAATAACAGAGGATATTTCGGCCGGGTGACGTAATATTGTCGCTCGGTTCATCTTAACCAAAACCCATCCATTATGAAAAACACGCTCCGTCTCGCCGGCCTCCTCGCCGCCCTCTCCTTAACCGTCTTCGCCTTCGCTGGCGACGACAAGAAAGCCGCTGATTGCAAGGATGGCAAAGACGCCTCGGCCTGCTGCAAAGCGGACAAGAAGGACGCCTGCTGCAAAGCGGACAAGAAGGACGCCGACAAGACTCCAGAGAAGAAGTAAGTCGCGGCAACTCGCTCCTGAATTTTCATGGCCCGCTCCTTTCGGGGATCGGGCCATTTGTTTGCAACAAAAGCTTGTTCCGTTGCGGCGGTTGCCGTAGTTTTACCGCCATGAAATCGCGCGTCGGCTGGCTAGCATTTCTCATTTTGGTCGGTGCGGTCACGCAAGCGGTAGCACAGGCGATTACGGAATCCGGTCCGGCATTCGTCTGGTCCGGTCAGGGTTTCTCGGGTTCGTTTGATGATCAGAAGAATTGGGTTGGTAAAGTCGTGCCGAACGCGACCACGGGCACCGACCAGCTCAGCTTCCCGACCGCGCGCAATAATTTCGTCTTCCTCAACACCTCGCTCGATGTCGGCGGCATGGTCGTCGGCGACCATTTTCATTTTAGCGGGTATTCCCTCACTTACACTCTCCGGTCCGGCGGACTCGTCTTCGCTCCGGCCGATCCGTTCACGCATCTCGCCTTTGAAGGTAACTTCAATTTCGTGCTCGGAGCGAACCAAACGTGGCACATCGCAGCCGGCTCGACAGAAGTTTATGTGCCGCTAAGCGGCACCGGCACGCTGACCAAGTCCGGGGCGGGGCAACTTGTGTTGCAAAACAGCAACTCCAACTCCGGCGGCATCGTGCACAACGAAGGCCGACTGGTCGTCAACGGATTTGGCGGCGAAAACCTTGCCACGAGCGCCCTCGGCACCGGCGCGCTGACGATAGGCCCTCTGCCGCAAGTGGCCGGCGTCACATTCCGCGACGAGGAATCCTCCTTCATTGCCCAGCATGACTCCGCCCCTGTGATCGAGTTTCGTTCTCACTCCTACGGCCGGAACGGTCAGGGCGGCACGACGGAAACCGTCGGCATTTTCGAACTGCCGGTTGTCGTGGGCAACGATATTTTCCTCAACGGCCACCTGACGACGCGCAATGACACGGACGTCATCCTGACGGGCAATGTGACCCTCAACACCTCCTCCGTTATCCGCGCCGATGGCTCGCCCCTCTTCATTACGGGTCCAATCGGCGAAGCATCCCCGAACACGATGCTCTCGGTCAACGCGACCACCCCAGTCATCCTCTCCGGCAACAATTCCTACTCCGGCGGCACACACGTCGACGGCGGCATGCTGATTTTTCACCCGATGGAAAGCAGCCCGATTCCCGCCAACGGATTTCTCACCACCTCACACAGCGGCTACATCGGCTACGCGGCCAGCTCGAACGTGGTCAACGGCTTCCTCAACCACTTCGATCCCGCCAACACGCACGGCACGATCGGTTTTGACACCGATCCGAAGCGCGTGAACGCCAACATCGTGGAGCACGACATCGACCTGACCGGCTTCAGCCCCACGGCCCGCCTCGGCTCGGTAACGAGAGCCGTGCTCGTCGGCACCATTACGCCCCAAGGCGCGGACTATCGCTTCGGCGGTGGCGGTGGCGAACTCACTGTCGCCAGCCCACTCGACGCTAATCGTAATCTCTCCGTCACCTCCGCCCCGGATCTGCCGCTCACGCTGCGCCTAACGAATACCTCCACTAATTTCAACGGCACCATCTACGCACATAATTCCGGCGTGATTTTGGACGCCAATGTGCCCCTCCCCGCCGGCCTCAACAACCTCATCGCCGGCCCCGGCGGCTACATCGGCACAGCCACTGTCGGCCACTCGGTCAACGCCGTCGCCCTCAACGCCTACCTCGCCCACTTTCCCGTCACCACCAACGGCATGATCGGCTTCGATCTCGAGCCCGCCGCCGAAGGCGCGCGTGTCGTCGATCTCACCGGAGCTTCCCTCAGCACCTTTGCCACCGCCTATTTCGGCACGAGCTCATTCTTCTACGACAACGAACTCGATCGCGTTTCCGGTGCCGGCGTGCGGTTCATCGGCACCATCGCGCCCAACACCGACCTCAAGCACCGGTTCGCCGCCTTCAAGGGCGGCGCGCTCGAAGTTGCTGGCACCCTCACCGGCAACGCCCTCGCCATCGGCCACCCCGAGTGGTTTAGCACTTTCGGCGATCGCCTGCGCGAACAATATTCCAGCGTGACCATCTCCGGCGACAACGCCGGCAGCCTCGCCAACGGCACCACGCTTTACAGCGGGCACCTCCTACTCGGCCAATCCAACGGCACCCTCGGCACCGACCCCACCTCTGCCTTGGGCAGCGGGCCCCTCATGATCGCCCCCGCGAATTTCATCATCGCTGGCGATCACGATGGTTTTTACCCGCTCCTGTCCTCCGCTCGCGATAATTTGATTTTCAACAATCCCGTCGTGCTCAACGGCAGCCTAGCCATCGGCGGCAGCCGCAGCTTCGCTATCAACGGCCCGATTTCCGGCTCCGGATTGATCGACATCGGCGAAGATAGCGAAGGGCCCTTTACCGTCACGATCAGTGGCAACAATTCGTTCCGTGGCGGATTCTATGTGCGCGAAGCCGCAAGCGTGATTTTCGCCTCCGACACAGCCACCGGCCAGGGACCGCTTGGTTTCGGTTCAACCGTCGGCAACGGCTTCGTCCAATTTAACACTGCCGCGCCCGTCGTGCACGGGCTGCGTAACAACAACAGCTACAACTACGTCAACCTTGTGCTGACGCAGGACAATACGGTCCTGACTATCGCCGAAGAAGCCAAGGGCAACTTCTCCGGCTTCATTTCCTCGGAAGCCCCCGGCAACAGCGCCCGCATCGTGAAAACCGGCACGGGCACACTCTCCTTCGACAACGGCGGCCTCAATATCACCAACGGCACGCCCGAAAACTCGCTTATCGGCAGTCCGTTAGTCGGGCTCGAGATCAACCAAGGCACGCTGATCATCGGCCCGGGGTTCTATGTTTCCGGCTCCGCCTCCCACATCTGGCTCAACGGTGGCTCCCTCGTGCTGCAAGGCGGTCAAGGCCTCTACAATCCCCTCGTCGTCTCGAGCGGTGCACTCAGCGGCAGCGGTTATTATTCCACCGCGACCATCGGTGCAGGCGCAGCAATCTCGCCCGGCACCGGCGGCAATGGCGGCCAGATTGGCTTCCTCAGCTTCAACCACCTCACGCTCGGCGGCGGCGGTATTTACGAGTGGCATATCCAGAGTGCCAATCCCGGTTCCTTCAATTCCCGTGACCAAATTTCGATCAACACTCCCAGCACTCTCGAGATCGTCGCAACGGCTGCGCAGCCCTTTGTCATCCAACCCGTCACGCTCGATTCCGCTGGCGTCGGTGGTATCCTCGGCGATGTGCAGCCCGGGCAATTCTACTCTTGGACGCTCATTTCCTATCAAAGCATCACCGGCCCCACTCAGTTGATTAATCCCGAAAATTTCCTCCTCGATACCACGCAATTCCAGACGTCGATGGGCGGCACGTTCTCGCTCCAGCTCACCTCCCTCTCCGGCAACGGCGAGCTGTTACTGAACTTTACCGCCGTGCCCGAACCCTCCACCTACGTGCTCCTCGCCCTCGGTCTCGGCTTCGTGATTTTCCAAGTGCGCCGCCAGTCGCGCGCCAAGCGCGACCGCGCTTAACGCGCCGCGCCGTCACTTCACGGCGCGCATCAACTCGACGAATTCACGTCGCACCGGATCGGTGCCGACGCCCGACGCGGCCCACTCTGCCATCGCCGCCACGTCCAACCGCGGTTGTTGCAGCGAACCCTGCAACGCCATTCCGTAAGCCGCCACCCCCGCCATGAAACGCAGATCGGCGCTGCCTTGTCCAAACGTCGTCGCCGTCCCCTGCCAGTGCCGCGCAATCTCCCGCGTCGCACCCGCATGCTCTGTCGCGTAACGCAACCGCACCGACAGCAACGGCGCGCTCACGTCTGCCCCTCCGCGTTCTTGCGGGACGATTTCATAGAGCGCCGTCACCGTGTCTCCGCCCCGCAGCGTCTCGCCCTCCTCCTGCGTCAAGCCCACCGTGGCGCCGCCGTGCTCAAACCCGAGCAAGCGCCACGCCCGCACGACCGTCGGACTGAAATCCACCTGCACGCGCGCTTCGCGCGCCACGACCGCTCCGGCTGCTCCCACGCTTTTCAACCCCACGCGCACCAAGCGATGCGCTGGCGACCACGGCGCCGCGGTGTCATCAAGCAAGAACGCCACCGGTTCACCCGCCGCCGCTTCCGGCCACGAATAATTGAAAGCGTTAATCAACTCCGCCACGTGCACCGTATCGCGTGACGGACGTCGTCCCTGCCGCAACTGTTCGACCACCGCTGTATACGACTCGCGTCCGACTCGCAGGGGAAACGACGACGTGCTCACGTCCGTCGTGGCGAAAAAACGCTCAGCCCGCGTTGCCGCGGCACTGACCAGGTTGACCTTTGCACTCGTCATCCGTGCCGCTGTGGCCCGCTCGTCCGCGTCGCGATCTGCCATCGCGTAGTGGGCCGCCGTGGCGAGCGTTGGCGCGGCCGCCACGACGTGTTGCACCGAGCCACGTTCGGCATCCGCCGACTGGTGTTGCACGACAAACACGACCGCAAAGCACGCCGCTGCCAGACTCGCGGTCACGTAATAGAGTTGAGGAAAACGCAGCAATGCACTCGTCCGCCGTGCCCGGGCGGCATCGATTTTCGGGGCGACCAGCGGCACCGCGACCCGCGTCGCCGGTTCTGCCCCCAACGCCGCACTCAACTGCTGCGCCGCCGCCCGCACCTCGGCCACCACGCGTTGCGCCCCGGCACTGTGGCGAACCAGCTCCGCCACCGCCATCGCTTCGGCTGGTTCAAGTTCATCCAACGCATAGGCCGTCAGTCGTGGATCGTCGGGGGTAATTTTCTCACTGGGATTCATGGCAGTTCCTCACTCCGGCAGAGCCGTCATTTCCTTGCGCAACCGGGCCAACGCCGTGTGCAAGATGAAGCCGACATTCGTCACCGAGAGCGACGTGATGCGACTGATTTCTTTGTAGCTAAAACCATTTTGAAATTTTAACCGCACGACCTCCTGTTGGTTGCGCGGTAATTTCTCGAGCTGCGCCAACATCGTCGCGTGCGCCTCCGCGCGTTCCACTTGACGATCTGGATGTGGCTCCGGCGCGATGAGGCGCTCTGCTTGACCTTCTTCAAAAAAACTCACGCGCCCCTCCTTCCGCAGATAATCGAGCGTGCGATTGCGGCACACCGTGAAGAGCCACTCCGCGAGATGATCTTCCACCGCCGCGCGCGGTTGCGCCAACAAGCGCATAAACGTGTCCTGCACCGTATCCCGCGCTCGCTCGACATCACCGTGCAACAACCGCGTCGCGTAACGCAGCAACGGAGCTTGATGCCGCTCCACGGCACTCTGCACGAAGGCCCGGTTTTCATCGGAATTGGGTTCAGTAGTCACGTCACCTGCCATCGTTACGCACCAGCGTGCGATTTCTTAGACAAGTGGACAGCGATTTTTCGCCCGCCTACGGCACCAAGCCCTGCGCCAGCTCCCCCAGTTCTAGCAATTCCGTGCGATAACCACCGGCGTCATGCGGCAGGTGTTGATCGATCAATCGGAGCAACTTCGCCCACTCCGCTTTGTTGGTGGCCGCGCCGCGCTGCAGCAATTCGCCAAGGCGCTCACCGAGCACCGCGAATTTAAAACCATCGCTGGCCTGCGCGAAAGTTCGGCCGGGGTCATCCCAACGCGTCTCGTGCATCGGCAAGACCGCCGCACCCACGGGCTGATTCACGAAGCGCACGTGCAGCAACTCATCGATCGCTCGCGCGGCGGTGCGCGGCGCGTAGTCACAGAGCAGGCTCAACGTCTCGCCGGGAAAAATTTTGGTCTGCTCAATACTGCGTTGCCCGTCTTGCGTCCAACCGCGTGGCTGCACGGCACGCAACGGATTAAAATCAACCGTCAACCGCGCATCTGTTGCCACTGGCGCGAGCAACGGTTGTAATTGCGCCAACAACACCGCCGCGGCCTCCGCACTCGTGTTCACATAACCGCTGCCACCCTGCGCGCGCGCCGCGAGACTTTCCAAGCGCGGATCAATCCGCGCACTCCGCCCAAAGCCAAAAATCGCCACCCGCACGCCGCGCCGCGCTTGCTCGTCGATCAAGTTGCCCAAGGCCGCGTCACTGGTTTGCCCGACATTGAATTCACCGTCGGTGCACCACAGCACGACCGCGGGTCCCGCGTCGCTGCCACCAGCCTCCGCGAGCGCAAACGCTTCAACGAGTCCGGCGCCGCCGTTCGTCTGGCCCTGCGCCACCAGCGACTGCACCACTCGTCCGATGGGCGCTTGCTCCTGCGCGTTGACGGACGGCAGCATCGTCTGCGCTTCGCCGGCGTAAGTGACAATCCCGACGCGATCCTGCGGCTCCAGCGCCTCGACGACGCGCGCCACCGCCTCTTGCACCAAGGGCAAACGATTCGCCGCCGCCATCGAACCGGAAGTATCAAGGAGAAATATAACGTTGATGCGCGGACGCACCGCCGTGGTGCGAGTCGGCGCCTGTGCCGTCACGCGCACAACGCGGCGCGGCGCATCCCACGGCACTTCCGCCGCTTCAATCGCCAGCGAGAATGCCGGCCCTGCCACTTGCGCGTCGCTCTCCGGTTCTCCGCGCTCGCCCAAGCGCGCAGCGGCTACTTGTGCCGATGTCGGCCATTTTTCTGCCGTCAACAACCGCTGCAGAGCACGGCGCGCAGCGGAACGCGCGGTGTCGCGCTCGCTCGTTGGCGCAGGCGTGACCGCGCGCGGAGTTTGCAAATCCGACTGCGTCGCCTCAGCGCCAACCCGCCCAACTGTTGCGGCCTCGCGCGTTCGTGTCGGCGGAATGGCCACCGGTGAAGCGGCGCTCGCGGCTGACGCGGGCGCGCCATTCTCGCCTTCCTCAGCTGGCTGGCGCGGCTCCTCCTGTGCGAGGCCGACGTCCGCTCGCGCTCCCCGGAACGATGCTTTCGGGGTCTCTCCCCTCCTCTCCCCCAGCTCACCGCGCGGCGGCGCGGCTGATGCGCGCGCCACGGTCGATTCGGTCGACGCGGCAGATCCGCCCACTGTAACTTCGTGATTCGCAGCGGTGATATCGGCGACAAGTGCGGCTCCACGCGCGTCAGCCCGTCGCACTACTGTTCCTCGCTTCGGAATGGAACCGATGGGTGTCTGCCTGCCCTGCGAGAATGAAGTGTCGCCAGCCACGCGCGCGGCTTCGTCGTTGGGCGCGGTGCCGTCATTGGTTTCGCGCACATGGACGTGTTCGCTTTC
>JAUXXD010000026.1 GCA_030681265.1 Candidatus Didemnitutus sp.
CGCCATATTTTTCGAGGATGCCGCCCGCGTGGAGCTGCATGGAAAGATTGAGCGCGGTCTGGCCGCCGAGTGTCGGCAAGAGTGCGGAGGGGCGCTCCTTGGCGATGATCTTTTCGAGGATCTCGACCGTGAGCGGTTCGATGTAGGTGACATCGGCGAACTCCGGATCGGTCATGATCGTGGCCGGATTGGAGTTCACCAGGATGACTTTGTAGCCTTCCTCCTTGAGTGCTTTGCACGCTTGCGTGCCGGAGTAATCAAATTCACAGGCCTGGCCGATAATAATAGGGCCAGCGCCGATGATCAAAATGGATTCAAGGTCGGTGCGTTTAGGCATGAGCGCAGATTTCGCTGAGGGTTGAGCCCGCGGAAACGTCGCGCAAGCGGGAAAAGCTCTTGGGACACAGAACACCGGGCGCTCGCCCCCACGGGTCGAGGCCGGGCTGGCCGGCGCGGACGACTCAGGGGAGCTTCGCCGGGTCGATGCCCAGCGTTTGCGCCGCCGCGATGCGGTCCCCGCCACAGCCGTGCAGCACGCGCGCGATGTATTGTTTTTCCTGACCGGCGAGGTATTCGGCGAGGGATGGCCAGTCTTTCAACTCGTGCACGCGCAGCGGGAGTTGGGCGGACGTGATCACGCGCGACTCCGCCAGCGCAATCACTTGCGAGACCACTTGCGTGAATTCCGCCAGATTGCCCGGCCAGCGGTAGGCCTTGAGTTTGGCGAGGGCGTCGTCGGTGAATTCGATCTGGCGGACGTCGAACTGCGAGTTGACGGCGTTCGCCACCACTTCCTTGAGCAACAACGGAATATCCTCCGTGCGCTCCCGCAACGGCGGCAGCACGACCGGCAGCGTGGCGATGCGATAAAAGAGTTCTTCGTTGAAGCCGCCTTCCTCCGTGAGTTTTTCGAGGTCGGTCTCCGTCGTGCAAATGACGCGGAGCTGGTGGGCGTGGCCGCGGAACACCGACGCCAGCTTCTCCTGCGTCCCCTTGTCGAGGCATTGCACGTGCTCGAGGAGCAGCGTGCCGTTCTTGGCCTGCTCGATCCATTTGCCGCCATTGCTCTCCGCGCCGATCAAGCCTTCCTGCAGGGCCGCCGCATCGTGCATCTGGCAATCGACCGTGCTCATGGGCTGTGCCGACGATGCGCCCCCGAGGTGGAGCAACTCCGCCGCGATCTCATGCCCCGCGCCAAGTTCGCCCGTGATGAGCACGGGGGTTTGCGCGGTGGCAAATTTTTTCAGTTGCGCAATGACGCGCTTGATCTTCGCACTGGAGCCGACGAAGCGGGCGTCGAAATCCTCCGGCTTGAATGTGCCCGTGGTGGCCGCCGCCCCCTTCGACTCGCGCTCGGAAACCATGCGCTTGAACTCCACCCCGCGAGTCAAGGTTTGCATCAGCTCGGCAACGCGAAAGGGTTTTTGCAGGTAGTCAAACGCCCCCAACTTCAACGCCTGGACGGCACTGTCCGTGCTCGCGTAGGCCGTCATGATGATGATGACCGCGGTCGGATCGTATTGCTTGAGCTGCTTGAGGAGCGTGATGCCGTCCATCGGCTTCATGTCGATGTCGGCCAGCACGAGATCGAACCGCTCCGCTTTGTAACGCACCAGCGCCTTTTCTCCGTCCGTGGCGAACGCCGTGGCGTAACCCGTCGGTTGGATGACCGCCTCGAGCATCTCGTGGATAGAGATGAGGTCGTCGACTATGAGAATGGATGGCATAGCAAAATGACTCGCGACTTTGCGCGGGCCGCTGTGGGCAGGCAAGCGGCAACGCGCATTGAAACGTAAACCTGATGTTTAACTGCCAACCACCGAACCCATTTCGAAAATTGGCAAGAACATCGCCATCACGATACCACCGACCACTACCCCGAGAAACACAATCAGCATGGGCTCGATCAAGGATGTCAGGGCGGCGACCGTGGCATCGCACTCGGTATCGTAGAAATCAGCGACTTTGTTCATCATGCCGTCGACATTGCCGGTGGATTCACCGGCCTTGACCATGTGCTTCATCATCGGCGGGAAAAATTTGTTGGCCGCCATCACATCGGAGACCTGACCGCCCTGTGAGACATGCCGCGAGATTTCCGCGCAGGCGTCTTCGACCTGCACCATGCCGGAAGCCGAGGCCACGATTTCCAGCGTGCGCAAAATCGGCACGCCCGAGCGCATCAGCGTCGCATAAGTGCGACAAAAACGTGACAGCGCGATCTTGTGAATCAGGTTACCGAAAATCGGTGCCTTAACCAACAACTCGTCCTTGTGCCGCCGACCGACCGGCGTGGAGACGTAGCGTTTGAGAAACATAAAAATGCCGTAGCAAAGCAGCCCAATCGCCCACCACCACGACTGGAGAAAATTACTCAAATCAATCAACATCTGCGTCGGCGCGGGCAGTTTGGCCCCGAAATCGTCGAACATTTCCGCGAACACCGGAATAACGAAGATGAGCAGCACGTTGACCAAACCCACCGCCAAACCGATGACGGCAATCGGGTAAGTCATCGCAGATTTAACCTTCTTGGTCAGCTTGACGGTGGACTCGAAGTAATCGGCGACCTTGCCCAAAATTTCCGCCAAGCCACCCGACGCTTCGCCCGCCTCCACCATCGAGATGAACAGCGTGTTGAACGAACGCGGAAATTTCTTAACCGCCTGCGAAAACGACGTGCCCGTGGCGATGTCGTTGCGCACATCGCGAATCACGATGCGAAACACCGGATCTTCCGTTTGGTCCTGCAACGCCTCCAAGCACGACACCAGCGGCAAACCAGCCTGCAAGAGCGACGCCAATTGGCTGGTGAAAATCGCCAGCTCGCCGAGGTCCAATTTGTAGGTCTTCGCCTTCTTCTCGAGCGCCTTTTGCTTCGCGAGATTTTGCGCCGCCAATACGCTGGATTTCGCTTTTGCGGCAGCAGGTTTAGCCATAGGCCATCGTTAAAACCAAAGGCCGGAATACCCGCAACCCTTTCCTTTGCACGGCGGTGTCCAACAAAAGCTTGAAGCGGTCGCCGCGACCGGCACTGTCGGCCCCACGGAGCCCGCGGGCATAGTTTAATGGCAAAACTCCTGTTTTCCAAACAGGTATCGTCGGTTCGATTCCGTCTGCCCGCTCCAACCCACCGCACTCGTCTTGGCCGTCGCCCCGCGTTTTCTTGCGACCCGCGCCGCGCCCGCTCGCTTCCACTTGTGAATCTCGCCCTGTTTACTCCGGAGGAATTTTCCCGCCCGCTGCCGCGCTCCGATCGCCGCGCCGAACACCTCCGGCGCGTCCTTCACGCAGATGTCGGCACGTCCTTCGACGCCGGCCTCCTTAACGGACCGCGCGGCAAAGCCACCGTCACCGCTCTCGACGCCAACACGCTCACATTGAGTTTCACCGCGACTGCTCCAGCGGCTCTCGCCGATCCGCTCGTCTTGCTCCTCGGTCTGCCGCGTCCGCAAACCGCGCGCGATATCTTGCGCGACGCGACGACACTCGGCGTGAGCGCGTTGCATTTCATCATTACCGAACGCACCGATGCCAACTACGCCACCAGCAGTCTTTGGCGCGACGGTGCGTGGCGCCGGCACGTCATCGCGGGTGCCGAACAGGCTTTTTCGACGCAAATCCCCGACGTCACCGTAGGTCGCACCCTTGCCGAAGCGCTCGACGAACTAGCGCCCGACACGCGACGTCTCGCGCTCGACAATTACGAAGCCCCGAGCTCGCTGGCCGGACACGCCGCGTTGCACGACGCGAATGCCGCCACGCCCGTGGTGCTCGCCTTCGGCCCGGAACGCGGCTGGTCGGCAGCGGATCGCGCGCAGTTGCGCGCGGCGGATTTTCAACTGGCGCAACTCGGCGAGCGCGTGCTGCGCCTCGAAACCGCCGTCATCGCCGCGCTCACCCTCGTGAAAGCCGCCCGCGGCGTGCTGTAGTCGCCAGCGACTCCGTTCGTTCACGCGCGGCGGAAGAAGGCCACCGTCGGTTGCCGCACGCCTTTGCCCAGTCGCTTCACGCATTGCCAGCCGACGGGCGCGAGTTCGAGTTCACCGGGCATTTCAAAACTAACCACCGGATCCACCGCCATCGCGAGCGCTTCGGTTAACCGCTCAAAGAGCAGCGCGGCGACTTCGGTGATGATTTCGTAGGGCGGGTCGATGAACACGAGTTCGGGCACCACGCCGCGCACCAGCGGTGCGGTTGTCGCGTCGAGCGTCAACACGCTCACGTCCGCTGAGTCGCGCGCGAGACTCTTGCAGACCGCCGTGAGATTTTGTCGCAAGCAGGCCACGACCTTGGGATTGCGCTCGATAAACGTGCCCCCCGCCGCGCCCCGACTCAGCGCTTCAAGTCCGTAAGAACCTGTCCCGGCAAACAGATCGAGAAAGTGCGCACCCTCCACGCGACTCGCCAAACTGGAGAATACCGCCTGGCGCAACGCATCCGTCGCCGGGCGCACGAGGTCGCCTTTCGGAGCAATGAGAGGGATGCCGCGGGCATTACCGCCGGTTATACGCATGTTGCGCTGGCTGTTATGACGTCCCTCAACCAACGCGAGAGTTGGCGATTGTGCGGAACACTATCTGCTGGGACGGGTTGAAACATATAATTGCGCCACCTGCGGTGTGGATTTATCTCTCAGCAACTTTCTGGTGACCATCACCTAACTGGCTACCGGAAAATCAAAGGCAATGCCTTACCTAAGACCTAGCAAACTCGTCCGACTCCCCGTCTGGCTGCTCTTCGCAGTTGGGCTGGTGGGAACGTGCGCGCAGGCCAAGGTCGTGAATATGTGGCCGTTTTGGGTCAAACACGTCGACGAAATCACGGGCTCCGTCACCGCCCAGCAAACCTTGGGACCCTTGTTCGAAGCGCGCCGTGCGCCCGACGGGGCCACGACGCAAATCTGGCGACCCATCTATATTCATCACCAAAACGGCGAACGGGAAACGACGCACCTGCTCTACCCTTTCTTCAGTTGGCACCGCGACGGCGACCGCGCGTCTTTCTCGTTTTTCCAGCTGATCAATCAACACCGCGACACAAACGTCGACGGCACCCCGCGCGCGGGTTTCGATGTGTGGCCGTTTTATTTTTCGCGCGAGACCGGTGACCCCGCGACGAGTTACCGCGCTTTGCTTCCCGTAGCCGGCACGATCAAACACCGTTTCGGCAAAGACGAGTTGAGCTGGGCCGCCTTCCCGCTCTATCTGCGCGTCGCCCAAGGCGAAAAGCGCACGCATTACACGCCGTGGCCGTTCGTGCGGCACATTTCCGGCGGCGGCCACGCCGGATTCGAACTCTGGCCCCTGGCCGGAAACCGCGCGCGCGCCGGCGAGTATCGCGAGCAATTTTTCCTCTGGCCTCTGATTTACCGGCAGGAACGCAAACTGTCCGATCCCGTGCCGGAGCGTCGCGTCGGCATGCTGCCTTTCTACACGCGCGAATCGGGCACGGGCTACGTGAGTGAGAATTTTCTCTGGCCGTTCTTCGGCTACACCGACCGCACCGCTCCGCAACGTTACCACGAGACGCGTTACCTCTGGCCGTTCCTCGTGCAAGGCCGCGGCGCCGAACGCCACGTCAACCGTTGGGCACCCTTCTACTCGCACTCGGTCGTGAAGGGTTACGACAAGCAGTGGGTGCTCTGGCCCTTGCTGCGCCACGCGCGCTGGCAGGACGGCGTGGTCGCACAGGAGCGCAGCCAGTTGCTCATCTTCCTCTACTGGTCCAATGAGCAGCGCAGCCTCACGAATCCGTCCGCCGCCCCCGCCTACAAGAAACATTTCTGGCCGCTCGTCAGCGTGTGGGACAACGGCGCGGGCCGTCGCCAATGGCAAATGCTCAGTCCGCTGGAAGTTTTCTTCCCACACAACGACACCGTGCGCCAAGTCTACACGCCGCTCCTCGCCATCTTCCGCTACGACCATCGCGCCGCAGACGATGTGCGCTGGTCCTTTCTCTGGAACGCCGTCAGCCGCACCCAGAGTCCGCGCGAGCGCGCATTCCACGTCGGGCCGCTCTTCAGTTCCGCCGAAAATGCCGACGGAGCGCGCATCGCGCTCGGCGCTGGTCTCCTGAGTTGGCGGCGCGCCCCGAGCGACCGACGCTGGCAGTTTTCGTTATTCGATTTTCGTTCCGCTCGTGCTAAAAACTCCGCAGCGGACGTGTCTCCATGAACCACTTTAAACTCATCCTCGGTCACATTGGTGGCGTGCTCCTGCTCCTGCAGCGCACGCTGCGCTATGCACCCACCTTGCCGCAACAGTCGCGTCGCTTCATCGAACAGTGCTACGTCATCGGCTACACCTCGCTGCCAATCGTCACGATTCTCAGTTTCTTTATCGGCAGCGTGCTCGCGTTGCAGAGCGGTTACTCCATGCAAAATTTCGGCGCGAAACAGTTCATCGGCAGCCTCGTCGGTCTCTCGATGGCGCGTGAACTCGGCCCGGTAATGGTCGCCATCCTCATCGCCGGGCGCGTCGGCTCCGCGATCACGGCGGAACTCGCCTCGATGAAGGTTTATCAGGAAATCGATGCGCTCGTGACCATGAACATCGCGCCGGAACGCATCCTCGTGCTGCCGCGCCTCGCCGCAGTGCTCGTCATGATGCCGGTGCTCGCGCTCATCGCCAATCTTTGCGGTTGGTATGGCGGCGCACTGATTGCGGAAAACACGCACTTCATCTCCCTCGACAAAGAAGCCTACTTCGCCGCGCTCATGCGCTACATGACTTGGCGCGACATCACCGACGGTCTGCTCAAGGCCGAAGTCTTTGGCTTCGTGATTGTGCTCGTGTGCTGTTACATCGGACTCAACACCCGCGGCGGTCCGCGCGAAATCGGCCAATCCGTCACCAAGGCGGTCGTCACGTCCCTCATCCTTATCCTGGTGCTCGATTACTTCGTCACCAAGGCCCTCATTTAACCGGACATGAGCACCTACTCAGCCTCTCCTTTCGCCAGTAAAACCTTCGGCGTCACGTTCGCAAATCTCACCAAGAAATTCGGCGACACCACCGTGCTGCACAACGTCAGCCTCGAAGTGAAACCGGGCGAAATCTTCTGCCTCATGGGCCCAAGCGGCTCCGGCAAAAGCGTCCTCATCAAACACCTCGCCGGGCTCGAATTACCGACCAGCGGCACCGCGCACATCGGCGAGTTCAACGCCTCCGATCCCGCCACGCGCCAGCAAGTGCACCTTGCCCTCGTCTTCCAAGCCGGCGCGCTCTTCAACTCGCTCACCGTCTTCGATAACCTCGCGCTCTACCTGCGCGAACACCGCCTCGGCACCGAAAACGAAATCCGCGAGCGCGTCATGCACACGCTCTCGATTCTCTCGCTCGAAGACTCCGCCAAGAAATTCCCGTCGGAACTCTCCGGCGGCATGAAAAAGCGCGTCGCCATCGCCCGCGCGCTCGTCATGCAACCGCAGTTGCTCATCTACGACGAGCCGACGTCGGAACTCGACCCGGTGATGAGCGCGACCATCAGCGAAATCATCGCCACGTTGCGCGAGCAAACCGCCGTCACCAGCCTCGTCGTCACCCACGACCGCAATCTCGCCCTCAGCATCGCCGATCGCATCGCCATCATCATGGACGGTCGCATCCACGCCACGGGCACACCGGAGGAATTCCGCAAACCGACCGACCAGGTCATCGCCGAATTCCTCTGGCCCGTCATCGACATCAACAATCCTCGTTTTAAGAAAACCATAGGCAAATCCCATGAATAACACCCAACAGTCCATTCGCGTGGGCCTCTTCTTCCTGCTCGGCTGCGCGCTCGCCTGGATCACATTTGAATCCCTCACCGGCGGTCAGCTCTTCAAGCAAAAGGGCTACACGCTTCTCGCGCCCTTCTCGAACCTGAAGGGCCTCAAGACCGGCGACGAAGTGCTCATGGCCGGCGTCAAGATCGGCACCGTCACGCAAACCCGCCTCGGCCACCAGCGCGTCGAAGCCGTGCTCACGATTAATTCGTCCGTCCAAATCGCCAGCGACGCCGTGGCTGCCGTCGAAACCTCCAGTCTGCTCGGCAGCCAGCATCTCGCCGTCAGCTTCGGCGAATCCTCCACCATGCTGCAACCCGGGCAGACCATTCGCACGAAGAACACGGTCGATATGAACGAAGTCATCGCTCAACTCGGCTCGCTCGGCGCGAAACTTGAAGACGTGGCCGGCAACATCGGCAAAGCCCTCGGCGGCGACGCCGGTGGCTCGCTGTTCTCGAAAGTCGACCGCCTCGTTGAGGAAAACGGCCCGAAACTCACCGAGACTATCTCCAATTTGAAGGAGATCACCACCATGCTGCGCAGCAGCGAGGGCACACTCGGCAAACTCGTCAACGATTCGAAATTGCACGACGAACTCCTCGGTGCCGTCGGCGAAATCAAAAACGCCGCCGCCGATGCGAAACTCTTCCTCGGCGACACGCGCACCCTCGTCGCCGACGTCAAAGCCGGTCAAGGTGCACTCGGCCTCCTGCTCTACGACCCGGTCACCGCCGACAACCTCAAGGTCAGCATGAACAACCTCCGCGAACTCTCCGCGAAGTTGAACAGCGGCGAAGGCACCTTCGGCAAATTGCTCGTCGACGACACGCTCTACAAGGAAGTCCAGGGCCTGATGCGCAAAGCCGACCGCGCCCTCGACGGTCTCGGCGACCAAGGTCCGATCACCGCCGTCGGTGTTGTAGCCAACGCGCTGTTCTAAAACCGTTCGCCGACACACGCCGCGCGCGCAGCGCGAAATCAGCCCGGCAGTTTGAAATTCTCAAACTGCTGTTTCACTTCCTGCATGAACGCCGCGGCGCCCGCGCCGTTCACAACTTTGTGATCGAACGTGAGTGAAAGTGTCACGACTGCGCACGGATAGACGACGCCGTCGTCGTTGATCATGCGTTCGTGCGCCGTGCCGATGAAGAGCGTGCCCACCGCCGGCGGCACCACGATCGGCGTCGCGCATTCGACGCCGAATCCGCCGAGACTCGTGATGTTGAGCGGCGCCTGCACCTCGGATATTTTGCCCGCGCGTGTTTCCGCCAGGGCTTGTTCGTAGGCGGCGGTAAATGCCGCCCAACCAAGTTTGCTCGCGGCCGCGATCGCCGCCGTCGCCAGACGGTCGCCGGCCATGGCCACGGCCACGCCTTGGTCGAAGTCGGCCTGTTCGTAAATGTTGCCATCCTTGCCGACGATGCAGCGGAACGCCGCGTGTTTTTCCTGCGCGCGCGTGATGCACCACGCCATCATCGCCGATGGTGACGGCGCGGCTTTGCCGTGTTTCGCCTTCGCGGCTTCGCGCGCCAAGCGGATCGGCTCCCAGCGCACATCCAGCAACATATTGGCGGGCACGACCGCGCTGAGGCGCTTCGTGATTGCCGGAGGCAGTGCAGGCGGACGGATAGTTCCTTTCATCGGAGCAGCGGGGTGGGACGCCGCAACGGGCGCGGTAACAGTGGGACGCGCCGCCACCGACGCGGGCGCAGCAGCGGTTTTGGCCGCCGGTGACGGCGCGGGTGCGGCGCCTTCGACGCGCAACTCGGCCACGCTCGCGGCGTCGCCGGTCACCAGCGCGATGTCTTGGCCGATGAGCACGGTGTCATCGAGCTTGATGCGCCACTCTTTCATCTTGCCCGCGAACGAGGCTTCGACCGGATACACGGCCTTGTCGGTTTCGAGTTCGCACAACACGTCGTCGTGCGCGACCGCATCGCCGATTTTTTTGTTGAGGCTCGCCACGCGCGCAGAGCGCAAACCTTCGCCCATGATCGGCACGCGCACGATGATATCGCTCGTGCCGGCCATGACGGTGTTTTGCGGACCGTGCGCCTCAGGCGCGACAGGCGCCGCGGTCGGCGCTGGCGCGGCAGGTGCCGCCGCCGGAGTGGCCGGTGTCGCGGGCACGGCACCGCGCGCGACGTCGAGCGCCACCGTGGCCCAAATCGTTTCCACAATGCGCGGCCCATCCGGCAACGCGGCGTATTCGTAGATCGGGTTGTAGCCGATCATGACGTGGCCCTTCGAAATCAAACGCGGCGGTGCCTTCATACCCGCCCACAAATCCGTCTGGCCCATGACGTGCGTGATGATCATCTGCCCGACGGAGCACGCCTCCGTGTCTTCTTGCACCACGATCAAGCGGCCGGTCTTGCGCACCGACGCTTCGATCGTCGCGCGATCCCACGGCATGATGGAACGCAGATCGATCAACTCCACGCTGACTTCGCCCTGCAATTGCGCGATCGCTTCGTGCGCCTTTTCCATCGTGTTGCCCCACGCCACCAGTGTGAGATCCTCGCCCGGTGTGACGACGCGCGCCTGGCCGAGCGGAATCGACACAATCGGCGCGGCCAGCGTCTGTTCCGCCCACAACAAATGTTTCGGCACAAGAAACAGCGTGATGTCTTCGCCGTGCATCGCCGTCCATAGCAAGCCTGCCGCATCCTCCGGCGTGGAGGGAATGACGACATTGATGCCGGGGAAATGCGCGTAGGCCGCCTCGTTCGCCTGCGAATGCCAGAGTCCGCCACCAGGCAGATAAGCGCCATAGGGCGCGTAAAACACCGCGGGCACTTTCCACGCGCCGTTCGAACGCCAGCGGAGATTCGCGAGGTTGGAGACGACTTGGTTGAAACCGGGAAAACTAAAATCGATGAACTGCAGCTCAAACACCGGTCGCCGCCCGTAGAGCGCGAGCCCGCCGCCGACACCGAAGATCGTCGATTCCGCCAGCGGCGAGTTGAACACCTGTTCGGGAAAATCCGTGGAAAGTTTCTGCGTGAGCCGGAACACGCCGCCCTTCGGATCCTCGATGTCCTCGCCGAAAAGAATCCGTCCGGGATCGAGATCGAGTCCGGCGCGCAACGTCAGATTCAGCACGTCGCCCATGCGGTATTTGCCCGCGGGAAAAATCTCCTCGTTGAGATTGGGCGACTCGCCCGTGACTTCCAAAAACAGCTCGTCGGCGCGCGGGTCCTCGGCTTTTTCCGCCGCCGCATATTCGGCGCGCACGCGTTCCTTGATCTCCGCCTCCAGTTTCGTGAACGCCGCTGCCGTGAGTTCACCCGCCTCAATCATCCGATCCTTCAGAATGCGGATCGGGTCGGACTTCTCCATCGCCGCGATGTCCTCCTTCGAACGGTAGAGCGTGTGGTCGTCCGAACTCGTGTGGCTCGACAGCCGCTCCATGCGGCACCACAGCAGCACCGGACCTTCGCCTTTGCGCAACTGCGCGAGCGCGGTCTGCGCCTCGGCGTAAATCAATTCGGGATCGCAGCCATCAATCGTGCGCCACGGCGTGCGATTCAGCACCTCGATCGCCAACGGATTGATGTCCCGCGTCGGCGTCGAAATGCCGTAGGCGTTGTCTTCGACGATAAACAGCACCGGCAATTTCTTCTCCAACGCGAAGCTGACCGCCTCGTAGAAATCACCCTGCCGCGTCGCGGCATCGCCGATCGTTGTGATGACCACGCTCTCCTTGCCGTCGAGCTTCATGCCCCACGCCACGCCGCACGCGGGCAACAATTGCGCGCCGAGCGGAGTCGGCACGCTGACGATGTTCAATTCCCGACACGAAAAATGCGACGGCATCATCCGTCCGCGCGACGCCGACTCGCGTTTCGCAAAATATTCCAACGCCAGATGCCGCGTCGTTAGCCCGTGGCCCATGCATAGACCGCGATCGCGATAGTAAGGCAAAACGAAGTCGTCCTTGCCCAACAGCGTGCCCAACGCGCTCAACGCCTCGTGGCCGCGACCCGACACATGAAAATGTCCTTTGCCCTGCCGATTCAGACTCTCCTCCCGCAAATCGCCCAAGCGGCTTTCCAGCATCGTGCGAAGCAGATGCTGGCGCTGTTCCTTGTTCAATTTGCGGGAATCACTCTTGGCCATGACGGTCGTGGGAGCCTGAAGGATTTCCAAATTGTCATAACGGGCAACGGCTTTTTAGCCAAAGCTGGAAAAACTCCGGCGAATTTTCGCTACCCCCTCAAACTCCTCTCTGAGAAAAGCACACCTCACACGATGGATGCTCACCCCGAGTCCCGTAGGTTGCGCGCTCGCCGCACTACGTGATGCGTCCAACAAGCCACCGCTCAATCCTTCTCAGGAATTCCTCAGTGCGCTCAGGGCCTTAGTGGTTCAACGTCAAGGTCACACCAACCCCGCACTCTTCGCGTAGCGCATCAGGCCGCCGCGAAACGCCGGAAAGCCAGTGCCCATCAACAGCGCGAAGTCCGCGTCGTCCGCACTCTGCAACACGCCTTCGTCGAGCACGCGCTTTGTCTCCGCAATCATCACGCCGTTGAGCCGTTGTTGAATCGCTGTCGCATCAAGCGTCGTCGCCGACACGGGCGAGAGCACACGCATCGCCGGATTCAACGCCTCTTTGCCGCCTTCGTAAGTGTAGAAGCCCGTCGAGGCCCCGTTCTTGCGGCCCTTCAAGCCGGCCGCGAGCATCCGCTGGCAAATCGTCGCGCTGCCGAAGCGCTCAGGGAAATAGTGCCGCATTTCGCCGTAGATAAAATCCGTCACATCCACGCCGACTTCGTCGATCAAACGCATCGGCCCCATCGGCCAGCCCCAGTCGCGCATCGCACGGTCGATCACATCGCTCGGCACGCCCTGCTCCCAGAGCAGACACGCTTCGTTGAGGTAGAAAAACAACACGCGCGTCACGAGGAAACCCGGCGACGAACGGCAGATCACCGGCGTCTTGCCGAGGTGTTTCGCAAACGCGAGCACGCGCTCCGCCGTGCCGCGCGTCGTGTGCGGACTGAGCACGAGCTCCAGCAACGGCATCCGACTCACCGGATTGAAAAAATGAATGCCAATCGTCCGTTCCGGATGCGTAGCGGTGGCGGCCAGTTCCTCGATCGGCAGCGCCGACGTATTCGATGCGAGCACGCAATCCGGTCGCACCACCGCCGCGAGCGCCGCGAAAAGTTTTTGCTTCGCCTCGACGTTCTCGACGATCGCCTCGACGACGAGATCGCAGTCGGCGAAAGCAGCGTAATCGGTCGTGCCCTTGACGCGCGCGACTCCTTGCGCCGCCGCGTCCGCGCTGAGTTTGCCGCGCTTGGTCGCATCGTCGAAAATACCCCGAACCACCCCGAGTCCGCGGTCAACGAACTCCGGCTTCACGTCGCCCATCACGACTTCGTAGCCGCGCGCCGCGCACCATTGCGCAATACCCGAACCCATCACGCCTGCACCGACCACGCCGATGCGCTTGAATGGCTCGACCGGCACTGGCGCGGCGGGTTTTTCGAACCACGCGTCCACCGTCAGCTTCTTCACCGCGTCCTTCAGGAAGAAGACGTGAATCAAATTCTTCGCGACGTCGCTCGCGGCAATCTCACCGAAACCCGCCGCTTCAATCGCGAGTGCGTGCTCGAGTGACTTGCCCACGCTGGCGGCAATCACATCCAGCACCGCAATCGGCGCCGTCTGCCCGCGCAGGCGTGTCGCGGCAAATTTCCGTTGCTCGGCCAACAGCGTGTCATCCGCCGGAGCCACCGCCGCGCGCGTTGGTTTACCTTCGTTCGCCAATTTCAGCGCTGCAGTCCGTGCGCGTTCGCGCAACTCCGCCGCCGGCACGAGTTCGTCCACGAGTCCCGCGCGATGCGCGTCCGCCGCCGGCAATAATTGCGCCTTCAAAATGTGTTCCACTGCGCCGCGACCGCCGATCAGGCGCGGCAAGCGCGCGCAACCACCCCAACCGGGAATCAGGCCAATGCCGACTTCCGGCAAACCGATCACCGTCTCGCGCGCGTTGCTCGCGATGCGCCAATGGCACGCCAGCGCCAGCTCGTAACCGCCGCCCGCACACGCACCGTGAATCGCGCACACCACCGGCACTTTGAAATCCGCGAGCAAGCCGAACAATGCCTGCCCTTCCCGCGACGCCGTCGCTGCGTCACGCGCATTGTCGATGCGCCCGAGCCATTTCAGATCCGCCCCAGCAACAAAGATTTTCTCCTTCGCACTGAGCACGACCACCGCTTTGACCGGTTCCGCTGCCAGCGCCGTGATCGCGGCGCGCAACGCGGCCTGCGTCGGCGGATTGAAGACATTCGCGCGGCTCGACGGATCATCAAACGTGATCCAACCAATGCCGTCGGTATCGATGGAGTGAGTGACAGTGGGGGTGTTGCTCATGGGGAAATTGTCCGACTAAGCAACCGCGCCCGCGCCGTTGTCGCAACGCCAAGGCTCGGCGCGGCGCCAACTATTAGCGCGCGTATGACACGTGGAAAGCGACGCACCCCATCACCACGCGCTAGGCACTACGGCGTGTGTCGCTTCGTGCCGGGCGAGAACTTGCGCAAATACTTCAGTGCGACTTCGAGATCCTTTGGCAACGGCGCGGTGAGCGTCGTGCGTTCGCGCGTGAGTGGATGGTTGAAGGTCAGTGCCGTGGCGTGCAACGCGAGGCGGTCGATCAAGGGCCGTTCCTCATCGCGTCCTTTGTAGCCGCGCTTCAAGCCCGACAGCAGTAGCGGCGTGCCATTACCGTAGAGTGGGTCGTTGAGCAACGGCGTGCCGGTCGCGGCGAGATGCACACGGATTTGATGTGTCCGGCCAGTGCGCGGCTGCACATCGACCAAGGTAAACGCGCCGAAACGTTCCAGCACCTGCACGTCAGTCACGGCGGCTTGGCCGTGTTTCTTCACCACACACATCTTGCCCGGCGCACCTTCGTCCTCTTTGAGCACGAGTTCGATCGTCGTAAAATCCAGCTCCGGCGCACCTACCACGAGCGCGTGGTAATGTTTCGCCACCGTCTTCGATTGAAACTGTCCGCTGATAAAATCGAGTGCGACTTTCGATTTCGTGAACAACACCAGTCCGCTCGCCTCGGTGTCGAGCCGGTGCACGTTGGCCACGCCCGCGCCGAACTTCGCCCGCACGGCCGCGAGTAGGTTCGCCTTGCTCGGCGCGCGACGCTCCGCCGCGACGGGCAGGTCGCTCGGCTTGTCGAACGCGAGCAGCGCGTCGTCCTCGAAAATGATCGGCGGTAAATGCGGCATGGCGGGCGGCGCCGGAATTACACGCACCTCAAGACTCGTTCGAGGAATCGTCGGCCGCGGCGCTGTCCGCATCGCTGTCGGTCTTGTCGCTGGACTTGCCGCGGCTGCGCGAACGCTTGGCCTTCGAATCCTTGGCATTGAGCCAGAGTTCGCCCTTGGCGTTGCGGTTGACCCAGAAGATCTCGCCGTCGTGTTCGCCGAAGGATGGCTTCGCCTTCGCATCGTCCGGCACGTTGAGGCCGGATGCGACGAGGGCGCTGAGCAACGCGTCTTCGGTGCGTTCCAGTTTCTCCGCGAGTTCCGTGATGCGCAGGGCGAAACCGTCACCGCGCTTCTTCGGCTCCAAGAGGAGCCGGACCGCCGCCAACGTCTTGGCGGGAATGCGCGTGGGCAACGGTGTGAGCGAGGACGTTTCGCCGTCCGTTACGGTGGCGGGTGCCGGGAATTCATCGTTCGCCGATTGCGCTTCGTTGGTGCCGCCATCGTCGGCGCCTTCATCCGAGCCATCGTCGGGACGCTGGCCCTGACCCTTGCGGGCGTTGATCCAAACTTCGCCGCGCGAATTTACATCCATCCAGTAAAGAAAATCGCCTTCCGCAAAGAAGAACGGTTTTTCTTCGCTCTCGGTTTTCAAGCGCAGGCCTTGCTCCTCGATTTGCGCGAGCAACGTCGCGTCGTCGAGGCGGAGCGCCTTGGTGAGAAACGCGAAACTGCCCGACCAACCGTGGCCGCGACGATTGCGGCGCATGAGGCTGCGGAGCTTGTCGAGGAAAGTCTTCGCGGCATTGCCGCCGCCACCGGGGTTTTGCGCGGGCTTGTCGTTACCGGAATTTTGGGCCGGCGGCGCTGGGCGCGCGGGCTCGGGACGGCGTTCTTCGCGGCGCTCGTCGCGGCGTTCGTCGCGCTTTTCTTCCTGCCGCGGCGCGGGCGCGGCGTCGACCGGCGCTTCTTCGTCGCTCAGGCGTTTGCCGGGCACGATGCGGAAAACCGGCTCGGGTTTCTCGCGCGTATTGATCCAGATTTCGCCGCGGCGATTGATGTTCACCCAGAAAAGGTCGCCCTCGAACTCCACGTAAACGGGCTTGGCGTTTTCGTCGGCGGGAATCGACATGCCGCACTCCACGAGCGCGCCCTTGATGTCGGATTCTTCGAGCCTCCATTTCTTCGCCAAGTAATCGACGCCGACGCTCGTGCCGGGGCCGCGGTGATTCTTGCGCAGGTGCGGACGCAGGGCTTCGAAGAAGGTCGGCAGCTCGTCCTCTTCGGCGAGTTTGTCCCACTCGTCCTGCTCGTGTTCTTCGTCCGGCGCATCGGGATCGTGATCGCGCGATGTGTCCACCGGACGGCGGAAGCTGTCCTTGGTGCCGGGCAATTCGTCGGCGAGAAAGGTCTCGCCGGCCTCTTCGCTCGCGGCGGCCGGTGAGTTGGCGGATTTGAACTTCGCTTCGAACTCGGCGCGCAGTTTATCGGCCTCGACGCGCGCGGCGGCCGCGGCGGCGTCTTCGAGCGTCCAATCGCGCTGCGTCGAACGCCGGGCGAGACCGGTGAAGGCGAGCGGATTATCCGGCGGCGTATAAAAGTGGATGATATCCCACTCTTCTTGGCCCAGATCATTCAAAAATTTTGCCAGGAGCGCCGGGGTCGCAAAGCCACCCTTGCCGCTCGTGATTACTTTGTATTCCCAGTTGGACATTCGAGGGCGCAATCCATCCCGCATCGCCCTGCCCGACGCCAGCCTAAACTCGACCCCGCCTCACTCAGCGGTCACCCGCTGCAGGAACATCGCGATGGCGTAGTCCGCCAGTTGCCCGCCCGGCCCGTGGCGGTTGAAATCGAACCCGTGCGTCGCCCACGGCAACGCGAGGTAATGGTGCGGCACGCCGACGGCGCGCAAATGCGCCACCATCCGCTCGCTGTGCCGATACCAGACCAGCGTATCCGGCGTGCCGTGCAACAGCAGCGTCGGCGGCGAAGCTGGCCCCGCCAACTTTTGCGCGCTCGCCGAGTGATACACCGCTCGTCGCTCCGGCGTGTCGGGCGGACCGCCGAGGTATTGCCGCATCAAGTTGATCGAATTCAACGTGTCGTCCTCGCGCGAGACCGACCACGCAAACTCCATGTCCTGCGGCGCGTAGAGCGACACCACGCCGCAGATCGCCGGATCCTGCGCGTCGTAGGCCGCCGCCGTCGCGATCTGTCCGCCCGCCGAACGGCCCACCAACACGAGACGCGTCGCGGCGATCCCGAGGCGCGCCGCATTTTCCTTCAACCACGCGATCGCCGCCAACGTGTCCTCGCGCGGTGCGGGCCATTGGTGCGCGGGCGCCAGCCGATAGGAAATTGCCGCGACTGCGTAACCGCGCGCCGCCCAGTGGTGATTCCACTCCGCCAACTGCGTGCGGTCGCCGCCATCCCAACCGCCGCCATGCACGACGACCAGACACGGCCGCGCCGCGCGATCCGCCGCCACGTCGCTCGCGCGATAGAAATCCAAACTCAGTTCCTCGCCGCCCGATGCGCGCAAAACTTCCGTTGTCACTACCACCCGCCGAAGCCGTGGTGGAAAATACGCGCGCCGCCACGACCACGCGATTCCGTCCGCCCCCGCCGCGCACCCAAACGCCGCCGACAGTTCGCGTGGCAAATGTTGCGCAAGGCGTGCGGCCGAAATCGCCGGTCGCAGCAGCGCCGCCGCCGCGACCGCCGCCAACACCAGTGTTGCCGCGCCCAACCAGCCAGTCAGGAGCACCCACGCCAACACCGCCAGCGTCACCGGCAGCAGCACCAGCCAATGGCCGAACTCGCCCATCGCGATCGCCAGCTTCCACACGCCCGCCCAATGCGGTGCGGGCCGCCACGTCAGCGACGCCGCGAGCGCGACCAGCAAGGTGAACGAGGGAAGCAGAGCGGACGCCATGTCTCCTCTTGCGCAAAAGTCGCCCGACGGACGACCAAATTCTCGCCCGCGCCCACCCCACTGGAGAAACTGCTCGACGGCGCGCGCATTTCTCCGGTCACTTGCGGCATGTGGCGTCGCCTCGACCAATGGCTCTCCAATCTCGGCTACTGTTCCCGCCGGGAGGCCCGCGGCTGGATGGACGACGAGCGCATCACGATCAACGGCCAACTCGCCGACGATCCGGGCGAACGTTGCGCGAGCACGGCGTTGCGCGTGGACGACGAACCGCTCGACCACCCCGACGGCCTGTTGCTCCTGATGAACAAACCGCTGGGCCGCGTCTGCTCGCACGAAGCGCGCGAAGGTCCGAACGTTTACGATTTGTTGCCCGCCCGTTGGCGGCGCCGCAACCCGCAGGTCACCACGATCGGTCGCCTCGACAAGGACACGAGCGGACTCTTGCTCCTCACGGACCAAAGCGCGCTCGTTCACCGGCTCACTTCGCCAAAACACAAGGTCGCGAAAATCTACCGCGCCACACTCAATCGCGATTTGCCCGCGGGACTCGGCGAACTTTTCGCGAGCGGCACGCTCCTGCTCGAAGATGAAACCACGCCGTGCGCTCCGGCGGAGTTGCGTGTGCTCGGTCCGCGCGAAGCGGAACTCACGCTCACCGAAGGACGCTTCCATCAAGTCCGCCGCATGTTTGCCAGCCAAGGTTGTGAAGTTGTCACACTCGACCGCGTGCGCTTTGGTCACCTCGAACTCGGCGACCTCGCGCTCGGCACGTGGCGCGACCTGCCGCTCGACACTTTTTCCACATGAATCCACTTCCTCTCCTCACCGGCGCGCAGCGCACCAAACTCCGCGGCCTCGGCCAAGTGCAACCCGACCACGTGTGGATGGGCCGCGATGGCGTCACGCCGACGTTCACCATCGAATTCAACCGGCAGATGGATGCACGCGAGTTGGTGAAACTGCGTTTTACTGGCGGACAGGATCGCAAAGTGCGCGCCGCGCTCACGACGGAAGTTGAAATGGCGAGCGCGTGTTTGTGCGTGGGTGCCGTGGGACACACGGCGTTGTTTTGGCGTCCGGGTCCCGACGGCGCGAAGTTGCTCTGAGCGAGATGAACGCGGCGGCACGGCGTGGTGCGCCGCAAAAACAAAAACGCCGACTCGCAAAGAGTCGGCGCCTTGGCCGCGTTACCGGTGCTTGGCATTACTGACGCGCGGGAGCGGGCGGCACCACCACCGTCGCAAAAAAATCACTTCACCTGCTTGCCGGCCTTCGCGCCTTGCGTGCGGTAGGCTTGCTGAATCGACGACTCGTAACTGCTTTCCAGTTCCGGATAAATCGCCATCGCGGCAGCAAGCGATTGTTGGAAACCGGCTTCCTTCGAGTGGTTGACGTGCAAATAAACCGCGTAGTCGGACAGGCTGTTGAACGAGAGCTCCGAGGTTTGCTTGATGTATTCGGGGCCTCCGAGCATCGCGAGCGCGGTGACTTCCTTGGTTTTCTTTTTCACCAAGCCGCTCGCAAAACCGCCGAAGGGGATTTTCGACGCGACGGCGTTCGCGGCCGCATCGCCCGCCTTTTCGCCGACGATCTTGCTCGCGGCGACGTTGAAAACCTTGTTCGCCCACTCGGTAGTTTCGCCGTTGGCTTTGTAAGGCAGCAGATATTTTCCGGTCGATGAGGTGATCGGTTGCGGTGCTTCGAGCACGATCGTGTATTGTTGGTATTTATCGACGAGCTTCATGACTTTGCCGATCAGCACTTGGGCCTTCACGACGTCGCCCATCGAATTCGATGAAAGGGCAATCACCGGCAGGGACAGGGCCGCGAACAACGCGGAGAGGGTAACGATTTTCCAGAATGATTTCATGGTTGGGCGGGGTTAACGGTGACCGGACGGCGCGCAGCGGAGAAGTCGCGGGTCGCGGGTCGCAACGGAGATTCTAGCAAGCGCTGCTCCATCCGCCCATACGCAGACCTGCGTAGGCGCGACCGGCGCGGCGCACTCAGTCGCTATCCAGCAACGTAAACGAAATCGGCACACGCACCCGCGTGTTCACCTTGCGACCGGTCTTCACGCCGGGGCGAAACTTCCATTTGCTCACGCCGAGGAGCGCCGCTTCCTCAAAGCCACGATGCGTCGAACTCACCACCATCGGCAGCACGACATCACCATTGGAATCGACAATGAATTCCACCACCACTTCCGCGTGCGCGATTTCTTTGCGCAACGCATAGGGAAATACTGGTGACGGTTGCAACAAAGGCACCGGCTGCCGATCGAGTTGTTTGATCTCAAAAATGTGTCCCATCTTTGAGAGGTTTTTGTCGCGGCCGATGTTGACCGGTATCTGCGTAATTTTTGCCGCACCCAGATTGCTCGTCACCTCGGGCACATATTGCAGCGGCTGGACGAACGTGCTCACCGTCACCGCCGAAGGCATATCCAGCAACTGCGGCACCGCCACCGCCGGCGGCGCCTCATCCGCGTCGGACAGGTCTGCGACTTGATCCGGTGGTTCTTCATCGAGCGGCGGCATGACGATTTGGATAAATTCCATAGATTGCACCGGTGCGGCGCGAACGGTTTCGGGCCGGTAATCCAGTCCCCAAAAAAACGCACCGTGCAACGCCACCGACCCCAACATGCCGAGGAAGATATTCACGCGTTGGCGCGGGATGCCGTCGTAGCGCCACGATCCGGTCGCCTCGCTCGCGCCACTGCGCTTCTTCGGCCAAAGCCGCGCCTCAGACGCGCGCGCTGCTCGATCAGACGTGACCTCCCCATTACCCAGGTCGATCATAATGCCTATATTACGCCTAGTCGTGCCGCGCACCCCTGCATGGGTTGCCCAAGGGTGCGCATGCCTTGCGCCACCCGCAAGTGCGCCATTGCACCGCGGGCGCTCCTCCTGCCACCCTCGCCGCCATGACCCTCGCCGACCTCGGCTGGACCGACACCCTCGCGACCGCCTTCGCGCCCTACGCGGCCGACGGGCTGCTGCCTGCGCGCGTGACGCTCCAATTAAAAGGCTTCTGGGAAGTCACGCAGCCCGACGAGGCGCGCCTCGCGGATTGCACCGGCAATTTTCTCAACGAAACCACCGCCACCTCCGACATGCCTGCCGTCGGCGATTGGGTCGCGATCATGCCGCTCCCCGGCGACCCGACCCGCGCACAAATCCACGCCGTGTTGCCGCGCCGCACCAAATTTTCCCGCAAGGCCGCCGGCGTGCAGGAGATCGAGCAAATCGTCGCCGCCAACATCGACACCGTGTTTCTCGTCAGTTCGCTCGACGGTAATTTCAACCTCCGCCGCATCGAACGCTACCTCTCCGCCGCGCGCGCCAGCGGAGCGGAACCCGTCGTCGTCCTCAACAAATCCGATCTCACGCCGGCCGAAGTTGCCGACCGCCGCGCCGAGGTGGAAGTGATCGCGCGCGGCATCCCCGTCATCGTCACCAGCGCCGTAAAACGCGGCGGCCTCAAGGCCCTGCAACCGTGGCTCCGCCCGCAAACCACCGTGGCCTTCCTCGGTTCCTCCGGCGTCGGCAAATCGACGTTGATCAACGAAATCGTCGGCGAAGAGGTGTTGTTCACCCAGGAAGTGCGCAACATCGACGGCAAGGGCCGCCACACCACGACGCAACGCGAACTCATTCTCTCGCCGGATGGCGTGCTCATCATCGACACGCCCGGCATGCGCGAACTCCAACCGTGGCAAGCCGACGAGTCGGTCGACGATGTCTTCGCCGACCTGAAGGAGTTGTCGCTCCGCTGCAAATTCACCAACTGCTCGCACACCACCGAACCCGGCTGCGTCATCGTGCCCGCGCTCGCCGACGGCACGCTCGAACGCGCCCGCTGGAACAGTTACCAACGTCTCCTGCGCGAGATGGCCTTCGAAGTTCGCCGCACCGACCGCCGCGCCTCACAAAAAGGCAAATCCGTCTGGAAAAAACAGACGAAAGAAATGCGCCAGCGCGTAGAGGAAAAACGCGGTGACGACTGAGTCGAGTCAAGCTGCGCGCAGCCGCAGAGCCAAACCGGTTGCCCGCGAAAAACACGAAAGGGCACGAAAGCGAATGACGGCGGGCTAATTCCGAATGTCGAATGACGAATGACGAACAGGGCGGAGCGGGTGAGCTGTGGCTGGATTTGCGACGCGGCTTAGCTCGTCACTCATCACTCTCCTCTCGTCCCTGCCTTTTCGATTTGGTGTCTATTCGTGTCCATTCGTGGTTTCTCATTTCTTGATTCGGAAAACAGGCCGATCCGAAATCAGAGTTTGAACCACCGCCGCAACTCCGCCTTTCTCGCACCAGCGGGCCAAGCCAGCCGTAGGCATAATACGGAATACTAGGTATACTGAATCAATCTGAACAATTATGTATCGACTAGCCGCAGTCTCTATCTTTCTGCTCGCGCTACTATCTGGGTGCGTCGCTCCACCGGCACGGCCACGCATCGACAATATCCCAATGTATGGCCAGCCGAGCATCACTCGGCCTGATTTTTTGCAAAAGGCCGATGCCGATTTCATCCTAAATGCATCGTCTGCTTTCGGCGGAGACCGGCAAGCTGCTAGCCGCGAATGGGCGGGGCAGGCCTCTCGGTTTCTTGCGCAGGGCAATCTAGACTTTGCCATGCGTCGCTACAATCAGGCCTGGTTGCTTGATGACACCAATTACGAAGTTTATTGGGGATTCGCGCGCGTAGGAGTGGAGTCGGACAATTTCGAAACTGGCGTAAAATTCATGAAGCAAGCGGTCGAGTTGTGCCGCGACGATTTCCAGTTACCAGCCGTTTACTCCGATCTCGGCGTCGCTTTTTCGTTTTTAGCCAACTCCGTTCCACACGAACGCGCTTCGGAAAGATCCGCCGCTTTTGCTTCGGCCAATGACGCCTTCGCCAAGAGCATCGCGCTATCCCCGAAATACGCTAACGCTTGGCGGCGATGGAGCATATCTCTCGCCATGGAGCGAAAGTATTCCGAGGCCGCAGAAAAGGCGCAGCGCGCAAAAGAGATGGGGGCGCCGCCACTCCCGCCAAAACTGGCAAAGGAAATTGAAGATGCGGTCGCGCTCACATATGGCGCGCAAAAGTAGCACAAACATCCCTAAGGACTATGCGGTTTGATGTTCTGCGTCTTCGCTAAGTTCATTCGAGTATCCGCATAATGGCTCCGACACTTCCGGCATCGCGCAAGAAAGTGCTGTTGGTTTGTGCACAAAACAAAATCCGCAGCTACACCGCCGAGAAAATGTTAGCGGGTTCGCCGCTCTACGACGTGCGGTCACGCGGAGTCTCGAACGTCGCGCGCATCAAACTCACCGCCGGTGATCTCGGTTGGGCCGACTTGATTTTTGTGATGGAGAAAAACCACAAAGAGCGCATCGCCCGCAAATTTTCCGCCGCGGTCACCGGCAAGCGCATTGTGTGCCTCTTCATCGAAGACATCTACCAGCCGATGGAAGCATCCCTGCTCGCCGAACTCCGCCGCAAACTCGCCCCGCACCTCGACCTCCCCGAAATTGCCGAACCGGATCCAAACCGGTTGCCCACGAAACCCACGAAAAGGCACGAAACGGAATGACGGCGGGCTAATTCCGAATGTCGCATGACGAATGACGCACAGGGCGGAGCGGGTGAGCTGTGGCTGGATTTGCGACGCGGCTTAGCTCGTCACTCATCACTCTCCTCTCGTCCCTGCCTTTTTCGATTTGGTGTCCATTGGTGTCCATTCGCGGCTTCTCATTTTGAGCCGCAAAACACGCCGATCCGAAATCAGAGTTTGAACCACCGCCGCAACTCTGCCTTCCTCGCACCAGCGGGCCAAGCCAGCCGTAGGCTTTATACGGACTTTAGAAACTATTACTCGGCAAACGATGAAACCCCTGCGCGAAGTCAGCTACAAGAACCACAAATGGCATTGTCGATTAGAGTTCTTCCCCGAACGGATTGAATACGAATGGGACAAGTGGGGCTTTGGCGTGGAAAAAAACCGCAAGGTGATAATGCGCGATGCCTTGTCTCCATATCTATCGGAAGGAAATGCAGTTGGTGCGTATATGGCATCACCGCTGATCAGGGGAGGATTGTTCGCCACGCTAGCCGTCTTCTCGCTGACCTTGCTCCCGACCCCGTGGCACTACCTTGGATATTTTTTCATCGCGAGCACCGTGCTGTCCCTCTCATTCGCGCTGAGACGGATTGGCACCACCCACTGGCTGAGCATCCTGAAGAAAGATGGCGATGTCGCCGTAGGCGTGCACGTGACAAAGTGGTCTCAAACCGAACGGGATGAGTTCAAGGAGTTTTACCGCAAGTGGGCAGAGCCAGAGAAAGTCGGCGCGAGCGACTAGCGGCGTAATATGCAAGATTGGTGCCGCTCTGCGTGGTCCGCACGATCAACCCGTGGCCCTGAACTCTACCAGCCACTTGCCACCTCGATTCATCGCTCCCAGCGTTGACGCCTTGCGGTGATGTTCTAGGGTGCGGGCATGTTCACGATTATCGGAGCTGATGGTAAGGAATACGGGCCGGTTTCGACCGACCAATTGCGGGAATGGATCGCCAGCGGTCGGGCCAACGCCCAAACGCAATGCCGGCGCGACGGCGAATCCGCGTGGAGCACCCTGGGCTCGTTGCCCGAGTTCACCGCCGCGTTCTCCTCGCCGCCACCGCGCGCCGAACAACAAACCGGCAACGGCAAGTCGGTCGATCCCGAGGCCTACGCCGCGCGCCTCATCGCGCGCAACGCCTCCTTCGATTTCGGCGCGGCACTGACGCGTTCGTGGGAACTGTTGCTGGCGAATTTCTGGCCGCTCGTCGGCGTGACGTTTGTGCTGACTCTGATCACCGCCGCCCTCAATTGCATCCCGCTCGTCGGCCTTCTCGCCAACGGCATCTTCATCGGCGGTCTCCAGTATTACTACCTCAAGCGGCTGCGCGGCCAAGCGGCGGAGATCGGCGACTGCTTCATCGGCTTCAACGTCCTCACGGCGGCGCTCATCATCGGTAGTTTACTCGTGTCGGTGTTCTCCATCGTCGGTCTCTTCTTCCTCATTATCCCCGGCATTTACCTCATCATCGCCTACCAATTCACTTTCCTGCTAATCATCGATCACCGACTGGAATTCTGGTCGGCCATGGAAGTGAGCCGCCGCGTCATCACGCGCAACTGGTTCTGGATGCTCCTGCTCGTGATCGTCGGCACGCTCCTCTCCGGTCTCGGCGTCATCGTGTTCTTCATCGGCTACATTTTCACCGCGCCGATTTTGCACGGCATGGTGGTGTCGGCCTACGAGCAACTCGTCGGACGTCCCGACTGAACTACGCTTTGAAAACGGAATTGCCGCTCCCACACACAGGAGCGGCAACGACCGCGGACGGTCACTGACTGGAGCCCGCGCGAGCGCGACGCTGTTGCCAGAAATAATCGAGCGACCACTTCCCCGGCCCGAACGCCAACACGAGCGCGGAAACCAGCAGGAAGAGAAACGGCGCGGCTTCGGTGAAATTGTCGGGTTTGCTGAAGAGCGTGCGCACCGCCTCGTTGTCGGCGGTGAAGTAGGCGACGAGCATCGTGAAAATCAACGGCACCGATACGGGCCGTGCGAACAAGCCGAGTGCGAGCAACAGTCCGCCGCCCGCTTCCGTCGCACCGGCGAGCAAGGCATTGAGCTTCGGCAACGGAATATCCAACGACGCAAAAAATCCCGCCGTGCGGTCGAGATTCATCAACTTGCCCCAACCCGTCTGGGCAAACGACCAGCCCCAATAAACCCGAAGCACAAACAGCAGCGGCGCTTGGAGCGCAGCCGCGCAGGCATCGAATTTTTCGCAAAAGGGTTGGAATCGAGTAAGCATAATCGGAGGGGTAATTGTGGAGCACTGAGGCGGCGCCGCGATGGCCGCACCTACACAGATAAGAGCCGCGCACCCGCAAAATATTCCCGCCCACTCCCCACTACTCACTACTTCCGACAAAACCACCCCAACTCCATCCACGTGCGGAACCAGCTTTGCACTTTCGCGGCCCAATCTTCGCGCGGCCGCTTGGCGCGCGGGATGCCGACGCCGAGCGCGGTCGCCAGCGGCTTACCCGCGCGGATCGCCACGAGAATATTAAACGCCGCTGGTTCGAGTCGCTTGAAATAGGTTTTCCCTTCGTGCCGGTGGATTGCGAGGTAGCAACGTTCCGCCTTCGGCGCGCGCACTTTCGCGGCGGCGCGGCGGCGGAGTTCCGTCGGCGCGTTCGACGCATCTCCGCGCAACAGCACTTCGCGCGTGCGCACGGCGAGAATGAAATCATCCACCGGATAACGCAGGTCGAGGAGCTGGATGTAGGGTTGCAAACTCAATTTGAGTTTTGCGGGATTGGCGTCGAGCAGGTCGTCGATGGTGAAGACCGGAAACGCCGCGCCGTCGTAAACTTCGATCTGCGCCCACTCGAAACGCGCGATGTCCACGCAGAGCGTCGTGTGCGGTTTCGTCAGCGCCGGTTCCTCGCCAATAAATTTCGCCAGGCGTTGCGGCAGATCGCGCAGCGTCCAGTAACGCGACGGATATTTTTGCAAAAACGCCTCGGAGAGACGCGTGAATTTTCGTTCGCCGAGCACGGCGCGCAGGCCGGGACAATCCTCGTGCAAACTGTCGAGCACGCGGAACCAATACATGCGGTTGTAGATTTCGAGTCGCTCGAAGGCGGTGAGCCGGTCGTTCGGTTTCGCAATCTCGGCGGCGACGGCGCTGGTGCGCCGCCCGTCGGACCAACGGCGTTGCGTGCGCGTGTCGCGTCCAAGCGGACGCGTGACGACGGCGAGCATCGCGCGTTGCAAGTCGGCCAGTTCGCTCCGCGTGCTCGCGCCGAGCGGGCGGGCTTTTTTTGCCGGCTTGGTGCGGGAGCGTGGGCGTGGAGCAGAAGGCATGGGGTGTTTGTAACGTATTATATTACAAACCGGCTCGGGGTCGGTTTGCGGACGTGCGCGGAGTGAGGGCCGCGCGGGCGCCGGCGAGGTAGGCGTTGGCTTTTAAGGCCTCGTCGTGCACTTCGGCGAAGGACGGAATCTTGTCGTCCCATTCGAGCAGCGTGGCGGTGACGCCGCAGCGTTGAATGGCGTGCGCGTAAAGTTTCCACACCGGATCGAGCACGGGGTGGTCGTGCGTATCGAGCAGGTATTTTTCGAACTTCGTGTGGCCGGCAATGTGCATCTGCGCGACGCGGTGCGCGGGCACGAAGTTGAGGTAATCGAAAGGGTCGAAGTTGTGGTTTTCCGAGGAGACGTAGATGTTGTTTACATCGAGCAGGATTCCGCAATCGGCGCGCTCCACGACTTCGGTGAGGAACTCCCATTCGGTCATCTCGGACGCGTGAAATTCGGTGTAGGAGCTGACGTTTTCGACGGCGATGGGCAGTTCGAGGTAGTCGCGCGCGTAACGGATGTTGGCGGCAACGTGTTTGGCCGCGGCGACCGTGTAGGGCATCGGCAACAGGTCGTGCGAGACGGTGCCATCGACGCTGCCCCAGCAGAGGTGATCCGAAATCCACGGCGTGCCGGTGATCTTGGTGAGCGCCTTGAGGCGCTTGAGGTGATCGCGGTTGGGGAAATCTGCGGAGCCGAGGTAAAGTGAAACGCCGTGTTGCACGACGCGGTATTGCGCGAGGATTTGGTCGAGGACTGCGCGCGGACGGCCACCTTCGACCATAAAGGTTTCCGAAATTATCTCGAACCAATCGACTGTCGGTTTCTCCGAGAGAATGTGGTCGTAGTGCGGCACGCGCAGACCGATGCCAATTCCGTAGTCCGTGAATCCGTTGAATTTATTGGCGGGCATAGGCGCGGGGACTGACTCGCTGCAGGCGGAAAATTCGGGCCTCGTCAGGGGAAGGCAAACTTTCGCGAAGAAAAGGAGACCGGTCGCGGCGCAACCGGTCTCCGCAAATTTCAATAGGCGCGCGCGAAACAACGCGGCGCAGAAGCGGGCTTACTTGCCCGGCTCGGCTTTCTTGTCGTCCTTGGCTTTGCAGCCGTCCTTACTCTTGCAGGCATCCTTGGCCTTGTCGTCGGCAGCCTTGCAGCCGTCTTTGCCCTTGCAGCTGTCCTTGGCCTTGTCGTCCTTGGCTTTGCAACCGTCTTTGCCTTTACAGCTGTCTTTGGCTTTTTCGTCGCCCATCATGACGGCGGAGCCGGGGCTCTGGATGGAGGCGGATGCTTTGACAGCGAGCCCGCCGGCGTAGAGACCGGCAATAGCGGCGGCCGCGATGATCATTCGGGTGGATTTATTCATAGTGATACGTTTTCAGGGTTTTGCCGTGCTGACACAGCGTCGTGCCGGTCAGCGTGGATACGTCGGCGTTACTAGTAAGAGCGTAGTCCAGGCGACTTATTCCCGCAACCTTTCATCCGCCACCCACGTGCCGCTTGGCGCGGACACTTAAATAATCTGATCGTGCAACGGCTCGCGCTTGAGGTAGCGGCCCAAGTTATCCGTGAAATGGCGCACGAGGCTCTCGTCCTGCCCTTGATGTCCGCCGGCGAGGTGTGGCGTGATCTGGCAATTCGGCGCGGTCCACAACGGATGCTCCGGCGGCAACGGTTCCGGGTCGAGCGCGTCCAAATACGCCCCGCCCACCTGCCCGCTCGTCAACGCCGCCACGAGCGCGTCCTGATCGACGGTGGCACCGCGACCGATGTTGTAGAAATACGCGCCGCGCCGCATCTGCGCGAAAAACGCTGCATTGCAAAAACGCTGCGTCGACACGCCGTCAGGCAGCACGTTGACGACGTGGTCCGCCAGTGCGAGGTGGTCGGGCATCTCGGCGGGCGTCACGAGTTCGACCGCGTCCTCGTTTTCGTCGGCGCGTGGCGTGCGGCGCACACCAATCACGCGGCAGCGAAACGGCGCGAGCAACTCCGCGAGACGTTGCCCAATCGTGCCGTAGCCGAGCACGACCACGGTTTTGCCGGTGAGTGTTTCGATCGAGTAGCGGCCCGGCCCGTAATTCCATTCGTGCGCGCCGGTCATGTTGCGCACGTAGATCGGCAACTCGCGCGTGAAACTCATCATCATCGCCAGCGCGTGCTCGGCGCACGGACCTGCGAAAACGCCCGAGGCGTTCGTGACCATCGTGCCGCGCGCGCGCATCGCTTTGCGAAATTCCGCCTGATCGTAGCGCGTGTAGCCCGCCGTCGAAATCGCCACCCAGCGCAAACGCGGATTCGCCACGACGTCAGCCGGATTCGGTTGCCCGTAGGCGATGTCAGCCTCGGCGAGCGACGAGTCGGTCTGCCCTTCCGTCAACACCGACGCGGACGATTGCTGTGATTGCACCACCCGGCAACCGAGTCGGGCGAGGCTGTCGTAAAACAGCTCCCGTGCTCCGGGCCGCAATGCGTGGTTCGTCCAAACCGTGACACTCATGCGGCGATTTCGTCGCGCACACACGCCTGCAGCAAGCGCTATTGCTCCTCTAGGGAATCAACCCTGCTCGCTCGGGAAATCCCCGAGCCACCACGCGATGTTGCATCCCAACCTCGACACGGCACCGCTGTTGACTCATTGTGTGCGTTTGCGTGCAATGCGCCGTGCTCCGAGCTCGCCGCCACCTCTGCCTTGCCGCGTGCGCGGTGGCATTATGGCTCGCGCAGTCGGCGCACGTCGTTGCCGGACTCTTTCATCCCGAAGCGGGACGTCCCCTCGTCCGCACTTACGCGCCCGCTGATTACGGCGGGCATTATCAAGTGTGGAGCATGACGCAGCGCGCCGATGGCGTGCGTTTCTTCGGCTATTTCGGTGGCGTCGCGGAATTTGATGGTGCCGCGTGGCGACAACTCGCGTTGGAAATCGGCTCCGTGCGCGGCCTCGTCGTCACGCCGGAGCAACAACTCTTTCTCACCGCGTCGAAAGACCTCGGTTGGTGCGATCACGACGAGACAGGGCAACTGCGTTTTCATTCACTCAAGCCCGCTTTGCCGCCCGAGGCGGGGCAACCCGGACCCTTCGCCGAACTCGCGGTGCACGACGGCGCGTTGCATTTCACCACGACCGACGCCGTCGTGCGCTGGCGCAACGGTCGCGTGGATCGCGTCTGGCCCATCGGCGGCAAGGGCACGTTGCGCCTCGCCAAAGTCGGCGAACAACTCTGGGTGCGCCGCATGACGGCGCCGACCGTGCTCGCGTTGCGCGGCGACGAGTGGATTACGGTCGTCGAGGATCCGTGGCTCGCCGGTCAACGCGTCAACTTCATCGCCGCCGCCGGTGCGGACCGCATCGTCTTCGGTCTCAGCGCGAGCGGACTGTATTCGCCCGGCACCGACGGCCGCCTCGCACGTTGGACGACGCCCGCCGACTCCGTGCTGGCCAACGCGCAACTCTACGCCGCCGCCACGCTGAGCGACGGCACGCTCGCCATCGGAACGTTAAGCGACGGTCTCGTGCTCATCGCGCCCGACGGCCAGCGCGCGCGCCAACTCACGATGGCCGACGGTCTGCCGAGCAACTTCGTCGAAGGCCTCGGCACTGATCTCGAAGGTCGCCTCTGGCTTTGCACTTTCAACGGCATCGCGACGCTCGATTGGCCGACAGCGTTTACGGTGTTCGACGCGCGCGCCGGCATTGATCCGGTCACGATTCGTTCGCTACGCCGTCTCGATGAACAAGTCGTCCTCGGCGGCAATGCTGGTGTGTTCGCAATTGAACCCGCGCGCGACGGCACGGTGCAAACTGCGTCGGTTCGCCGTGTGACCGCCGTTGTCGATTTTCACGGCGACGCCGTCACGCATCGCAGCGGCAAAATTTATCCGGCGTCCGGCGGTTTGAAGACTTTGCGCGATGGCCAACTCGTAACCGTGTTGCCGATGGAGGACGCAGTGTTCGCCGTCGGGATGCATCCGAGCGATCCCGACCGCATCTACTTCGGTGCGCAAAAAGGTGTCGGTAGCGCGCGTTACCGCGACGGCCAGTGGCAACTCGAAGGTTACGCCGCGAATCTGACGGCTTCGGTAAATTTTGTGCAGGTCGCCAGCGACGGCACCGTGTGGTATCGCTCGATCGTGAGCGAAGGCTGGCGCGTGCAACCGGCGCGCACCGCCGACGGCGGACTTGATTGGTCGCAGCCCAACGCGGTGCCGCTGACCAAGATTCTAGGTTGGCCGGCAAAGCTGGATGCGTTTTGGAATATCACGACGAGCTCGTTCGGCCTGATCGGATTTACCGATCAAGGAATATTGCGCTACGACGCGGCCCACGAAAAATTTACGCCGGACGCGCGCTTCGATCGTTCGCTCACACCACCGGGACCGCTCTTCACCGTCTCCGAAGAAACGGCTGATGGATTGTGGTGCATTGTTTTTCCCGAAGGGCGCAAGGCGGGCCGACGCCACGCGATGGGCCGCTACCTCTTTGAGGCAGATGGCACGGCGCGGTGGATTCCGTTGCCCGACGATCTCACCGTTTCGCTCGGCGCCTTTGCGGCGCATGAAGTCATCACCGACGCGCAACACCCACATGTCTACTGGATGCGCGGCACCAACGCCGTCGGGCGGCTCGATCTCGCTAAAGCCACGACACCAGCAGCACCGCGCGCGCCGTTGTTGCGCCGCGTGCTCCGAGGCACCGCGCCGCAACCATTGGCGGGCGTGCGACCACAGCGCGAGTTCGCGTGGGCGCGCACCGCGTTGACGTTTCATTACGCCGCGCCGCATGCCGGACTCGGCACGACGCGCTTTCAAACACGTCTCGTCGGCTGGGACGACAACTGGAGCGAACCGCAAGCGCGGGCGGAAACGACGTTCACCGGTCTCGGCGCGGACCGCTATGTTTTCGAAGTGCGCGAGCTCGATGCGCAAGGCCGCGTGAGTCCGGCGGCGCGTTTCGAATTTGCGATTTTGCCGCCGTGGTGGTTCACGCCGTGGGCGTGGCTGGCCTACGCGACGGCGGCGGCGGTGTTGCTCTATGGACTGTTCCGCTGGCGCGTTGCCTCGCTCATGAGCCAACGTGTGATATTGGAAGGCATCGTGCGCGAACGCACCGGTGAACTCGCCGCTGCGCGCGATCAGGCGGAGGCCGCCAACCGCGCGAAAAGCAATTTCCTCGCGCACATGAGTCATGAATTGCGCACGCCGCTCAACGGCATCATCGGCTACGGGCAGGTGTTGCTCAAGGACAGCTCGGTGCACGGCAGCTTGCGCGAACGCGTCTCGATCATCCATGCCAGCGGGCTGCACTTGCTGCGCCTGATCAACGAAGTGCTCGATTTCTCGAAGATCGAAGCGGGCAAAATCGAGCGGCACGACACGGCGTTTCACTTCGATCTGTGGTTGCGCGAACTCACGGTCGGCCATCGCGCCGCGGCCATCGCGCGCGGACTGGAGTTGGCGATCAACGTCGTGCCGGGCGTGCCGGAGTTCGTCCACGGCGACGCGCAAAAGCTGCGGCAGATTCTCGACAATTTGTTGTCCAACGCGGTGAAGTTCACCACGCGCGGCACGGTGACGTTGCAAGTTGCACCGACGACAAGCGATCTCGTCGCGTTTACGGTGCGCGACACGGGCGTCGGGCTGTCGTCGGAAGATCGCGCGCGGCTCTTTCAACCGTTTGAACAGGCGCGTGACGGACGACCGGTCGCACCCGGCACCGGACTCGGACTCGCCATCACGCAACGCCTCGCGCAGGTGCTCGGCGGTGACATCACGGTGGAGAGCACGGCGGGCGTTGGCTCGGCGTTTTGTTGCACGGTGCCGTTGCCCGCGACGACCGACCCACGACCACACGGCGCGACGGCGGCAAGTCCGACCGGCTATCGCGGCGAGCGGCGGCGCGGGCTCATCGTCGATGACCACGCCCTCAAACGCTCGTTGCTTGCGGATATGCTGACGCCTCTCGGTTTCAACGTCGCCACTTACGCGAGCGCCGAGGAACTCCTCGCGTTGCCACCTGAAGCACGCCGCGCCGATCTCGCAATTCTCGACGTGAAACTGCCGGGCATTGACGGGTTGGAGTTGGCTCGACGATTGCACGCCACGCGTGAAACCGCTGCGATGCCAATTGTTTTTTCGTCGGCTTCGGTGCTCACGTTTGATCACGCCACGGCGGCAAAGTTGGGCTGCCACGCATTTTTACCCAAACCGTTTTCCGCAACCGAACTTTTCGCGATTCTGGCGCAACAACTCGACTTGGCCTGGGAGAGCGCTGTCACGATTGACGCGCCCGCCACTCCCGCCGACGACGGGGCTCAGCTTCCGCCCGAACTTGTCTCGTCGTTACTGGCGATCGCGGACACGGGAGATGTGGCGGCGTTGCGTCGCGCCATTACGATTGCGCTTCAAGAGCATCGCGCCAACAAGACACTCACGCGGGTTGATCATGCGGCGGCTTCCTATCAACTAGAGGAAGTGCGCCTCCTCCTTCGCAACAACCCCCGATGAAGCCAGCCAACGTTCTCGTCGTCGACGACACTCCTGCCAATCTAGGTGTGGTGCTCGAACTTCTCAGTGGAGCCGGCCACCGCGTGCTCGTCGCCGAGAGCGGCCGGCGCGGCCTGGAAATTCTCGCCGCGCAAGCCATTGATCTGGTGCTGCTCGATGTGCTCATGCCGGACATGGATGGCTTCGCCACCTTTGCGAAGGTCCGCGAAAATGCCGCGTGGCATGAGATTCCGGTGATTTTCCTCACCGCGCTCGACGATCCCTCGCAAAAGGTGCGCGCGCTCGAATCCGGCGCAGTTGATTACATTAACAAGCCGGTGCACCCGCCGGAAGTGTTGGCGCGCGTGCGCACGCATCTCGATCTGCGCACGGCCCGGCGGGAATTACAGCGTCAAAATGCGCGGCTCGAATCCGAAGTGGCGCTCCGCCTCGATGCCGAAGCACAGCTCGCGCAATCGCTCGACCGCGCGCTGCTGGTGGTGGACGCCAAGGGCGCCATTGTTTTCCAAACCTTGCGCGCCGTGCATCTGCTGCACAAGCACCTGCCGGATCACACGCCCGGCAAGTTACCGGCGGAACTCGACCAAATAGAGCTCTACGAATCCGCCGCCGGCACCTTGCTCATCCACCGCTTCAGCAGTCGCGAGGAGATGGCCTTGTCCGTGTTGCAGTTCACCGAACGCCAGGCACCGCCCGGCCCGAGTGAATTGATTCCCCTCGGCCTCACGCCGCGCCAGGCCGAAGTGCTTTATTGGGTCGCGCAGGGCAAAACGAATGCGGAGACGGCGATCATCCTCGGCACGAGTCCGCGCACGATCGACAAGCATGTAGAGCAACTGCTGGATCGCCTCGGCGTCGAGAACCGCATCTCCGCCGCCGCGCAAGCCAACGACATCCTCCGCGCGCAGGCGAGTTAGCGTCACCCAGCGCGCCCACCCATCGGCGCGCTTGCCAAGATTGGTCCAATCGACCAAAAGGAAAGCGGGCTAACTCTAATGTCATCACTAGTCTTTCTGTTGCTGGCCTATGTCGGCGTGGTGTTGGTGGTATTTCCGATTTGGGCGCTCCTTAAGCTCCGCGCCCACGCGGACAAACTCGCCGAGTTGCAAGTTCGCCTCGACCTCGCCGAGGCCGCGCTGCAGCGGAAAAAATCATCGCCCGAAACAACATTGTCCGTCGCCGCACCGTTGAACACGGCTCCGTCGGAAACTTTTTTCACTCCACCGGAATGCACCGAGGAAGCGGCGTCGGCCGGGTCACTGCCCCCGCTTGCCGATTCATCCCGGGGATTGGCCGCGACCGAAGCCACGCCGCAAATCGAGCCACCGCCCGTCGAGCCGCCAGTGATTCCACCCGCGCCGACTCCCTCGCACCAGCCGCGCTTTAATTGGGAGCAATTCATGGGCGCGAAACTCTTCGCGTGGCTCGGCGGTTTTGCGCTGTTTCTCGGCGTCGTGTTCTTCGTGAAATACTCGTTCGAGCACAACCTGATCTCTCCGGAGGTGCGGGTCGCGCTCGGCTTCGCGCTCGGCGCTGGCTTGGTCATCGGCGGATTGCGGCTGGCCGCGACGCGCTACCGCATCACGAGCCAGACGCTGATCGCCGCGGGCGTGGTGTCACTCTACGCGGTGACGTTCGCATGCAACTCGATCTACCACTTTGCTTTCTTCGGTCAGGGGCCGACGTTTCTGTTGATGGCGCTGATTACAACCGTGGCGTTTTTCTGCGCGGTGCGATTGCGCGCGCACGTGGTCGCGCTGCTCGGGATGCTCGGCGGCTTTCTCACGCCGCTCTTGCTCTCGACGGGAGTGGACAATCCCGGCGGACTTTTCGGCTATCTCGCGCTGTTGGACGCGGGGTTGGTCGCGGTGATGCTCGCAACGTCATGGCGTTATCTCGTGCCACTCAGTGCCGGTTGCACGGCGTTGATGATCCTGGCGTGGAGCGATCGCTTCTTCACGGTCGCGAACGGTCCCACCGCCATGCTGGTGTGTCTTGGGTTTGGCGCGCTCTACTTTGCGGCGGCGGAGTGGGCGCGGCGGCGCGATCAAACGCACCCGATGATTTCATGGACGGCGGCAGCGATGCTCTTCCTCGGTCACGCTTTCGCGTTCTATTTTTTGAGTTTTCCCGAATTCGCGCAGCAAGCGTTGCTCTGGTTCGGTTATGTGCTGGTGGTCGATGTGGCTTTGCTCGCCTTGGCGTGGCGGGATGATTCGCTGCCGATGCTCCATGGCCTCGCCGGTTTGGCTGTTTTTGCATTACTGGCACAATGGACTGCCGGCTTTGTGACCGATGCACAGCTGCCGTCAGTGCTTGGCTTCTACCTCGTTTTTGCGGCACTGCACACGGCCTTTCCGTTGCTGGTGAACCGGCTGCGCCCCGAGCCGAACGCGCGTGAGTGGAGTCAGTTTTTTCCAGCGCTGACGCTCGTGCTGCTGTTGGTGCCATTGCTGGAACTCACGCCGATTTCCTTCGTGATCTGGCCCGCCGTGCTCGTGGTGAATCTCCTCGCGGTCATCGTCGCGGTGGTGGCCGGTTCGCTGCTCGGGCTCGTCGCGGTGATCGTGCTCACGTTGGGTGTAACAGGATGTGCGCTCCTCCGTGTGCCGGTGGGCGTGGTGCTCGAGCCATTGCTGCTGCTGCCGCTGCTCGTGTTTGCGGTCTTCTTTTTCGTAGTGTGTTTATGGCTCGGGCGCCGCCTGCCTGCTGGACCTGCAACGATTGCGCGCGGCGACGTTCTCACGCGGCTCTTCGGCGGACCACGCGCGCAACTTCCGGCGCTGGCGGTGTTGCCACCGTTTCTCCTGCTCGTGCTGGTGTGTGCGCGTTTGAGCGTGCCGGATCCTTCCTTGGTATTCGGCCTCGCGCTGTTGCTGACGGTGCTCGCGCTGGGGCTCACACGGTTGATGCAAGTAGATTGGCTGCCGGCAGTCGCGCTCGCGGGCGTCGTCGCCGTCGAATACGCGTGGCGTTCGCAACACTTCGAGGCGTCGGCCACGGCATTGGCGCTGACTTGGTATGCGGTGTTCACTGTCGTGTTTCTGATATTCCCGTTCGTTTTCCTGCGTCGGATGGCGGATCGCACGGGGCCGTGGGCGGTGGCGGCGTTGGTTGGCGTGGTGCAATTTCCGTTGTTCTATGCGCTGCGTGGTTCGCTGGTGCCGGAGCGCCTGCCCGGACTCTTGCCCGCAGCGTTCGGCGTGGTCTGGTTGGTGGCGCTCGTCGTGCTGCTCCGGCGAATTCCCGCGGAAAGTCCCGCGCGTCTCAATCAACTCGCGTGGTTCGGCGGCGTGGCGCTGTTGTTCATCACGCTGGTGTTCCCGATTCAATTTGATCGGCAATGGCTCACGCTGGCGTGGGCGTTGGAGGGCGCGGCGTTGTGCTGGCTCTATCATCGCGTGCCGCATCCGGGACTGCGCGGCGTCGGCGTGGTGTTGCTGGCGGTGGCGTTTGTGCGCCTGGCGCTGAATCCAGCGGTGCTCTCCTATCATGTGCGCGGCGAACTGCCGTTGCTCAACTGGTGGCTGTGGACCTATGGGCTGGCGATTGCGGCCTTGTTCACCGCCGCGCGACTGCTCGCGCCGCCGCGGGAGCGTGTGTTCGGCATGAATTTGCCGCCGCTGCTGCAAACCGGCGGAGTCGTGCTGTTGTTTCTCCTGCTCAACATCGAGATTGCTGACTTCTACACGCCCGTCGGCGCGCGCGCGATCACGTTGCAATTCTCAGACGACTTCGCGCGCGACCTGACTTACACGATCACGTGGGCGCTGTTCGCCCTCGGGTTGCTCGGGGCGGGCTTGTGGAAAAAGCAACCGGCGGCGCGCTACGCGGCGTTGGGGTTGCTCAGCGTCACTTTGCTCAAACTTTTCTTCCATGACCTTGCGCGACTTGAGGCGCTCTACCGGGTCGGTGCCCTGTTTGCCGTCGCCGTCATCGCGATCTTCGCGTCCTTCGTTTACCAACGTTTTCTGCCTCCCGATGAAAATCCCTCCGCCAACTCCCGCTGATCGCGCGCGCCACGGCGGTTGGCTCCTGCCGTGGCTTTCGCTGGCCGCCTTCGGCGCGCTCACGCCCCACGAGTGGCAGCACCGTCAGGTCTTCACCGTTAACGAACCGGGCCTGACGCGCATCGCCGTGACCGCCGAGACCATGACGCACGCGCAGCCGAGCCTGAGTGATATGCGCATCCTCGACGAGGCCGGTCGCGAAGTGCCCTATTGGATCGACGGGCGATTTTCCTCTCACCACGATCCGCAGACGGAGACGCCGCCGCGCGTCGCCGCGCGCAACTTCACCTCGTTCGACACCACCGCAGGCACGCAGTTGTTGATCGAGACCGGACTGACGGGCGAACTCGAAGCGATTGAGCTCACAACTTCGTCAGCAGGCTTTTTCCTCGCCGCCCATGTCGAAATTTCCGCCGACGGTAATCAGTGGAAGTCACTCGGACCCGCCGTGCCGATCTTTCGCAACCTCGGTGCGGAGCAATTGCGGCTCGCGTTATCGCGGCAGCGGGCCGCGTTCGTGCGCGTAACGCTCGACGAGCCCCGCGCCACGTCCGACCCGGCGCGACGCGACGCGACGCACCCGCGGGTTCCCTTCACCGGCGCGCTCGTGCAAGCGGCACCGATCCACGCCACTCCCCCGCGCCTGACGCCGCTCGGCGTCGCGGTGGAGCGACGCGAAGAGTTTGCCGGGGTGACGACGCTGACGTTGCAACTCGCCGGACGACATGCGCCCCTCGCGACTCTGTCATTCGCGAGCAGTGAGCCATTGTTCATGCGCCATGTCACGGTGGCGGTGCGAGAGATGCAGGGCGGTGAAGCCGGAGAGCGGGTCATCGCCACCGGCACGATCTACCGCGTAGCGCTCGCCGGGACCGCCGTGCGCGAACAGTTGGCACTGCCACTCGATTATCTGCCGACCAACCGCGAACTCATCGTGCACGTGCACAACGGCGACTCGCCTCCGCTCGTCATCGACGCCGTGCACGCGAAGCGGCGCGCGATCGAAGTGCGTTTTGTTGCGCAGCAAGTCGGCGAATATCAGTTGCTCCTCGGCAATCCGCAAGTCGGCGCCCCCCGCTACGACTTGGCCCTCTTTACCGACGAACTGAGTCGCGCCGAGACGAAAGTCGTGACGGCCGGATCCGCGCAACCAATGCCTCATTATCGTCCGCGGGAAACGGTGTCGTCTCTACCGGACACGGACGTGCCCCTCATCGGAGCACCGCTTGATACCACCAACTGGCGACACCGCCGCCCGCTGCAGCTCGCACGCCCCGGCGTGCAACAAATCGAACTCGACCTGGCCGTGCTCGCGTATGCGCAACCGGATTTGGACGACCTGCGCATCGTGCAAGATCGCCACCAGTTCCCCTATTTGCTGGAGCGAACCAAGCTGATGCGAAAATCTTCTGTTCCGATTTTCCCCGCCCCCGATAACAAACGTCCCACGGTAAGTGTGTGGCGGATGCCGTTGCCTCACGTCGGGCTGCCAACGCGAGAACTGGGATTGTCTTCGGACACGCCGTTGTTTGATCGCACCATCAAAGTCTACGAAATGCGCCGCTCAGCCAGCGGCCAACGGCGCGCGCATACACTTTCGCAAGTCAAGTGGAGCCATGTCCCGACCGACCAGCGCACGGCGTGGACGCACCTCGTCCTCACCGAACGCCCGCTCACGGATACGCTTTGGTTCGAAACTGATAACGGCGACAATCCCGCGATCACACTCAAACCTGTGACGCTTTTCACTCCCGTGGTGCGGCTCGTGTTCAAGGCTGATGAAGCCGAGGGGTTTGCCCTCATCTACGGCAATGCGGAGGTTTCGGCGCCGCGCTATGACCTGCGCTTACTCGCGCGCCAATTACTCAGTGCCAGTCGCAACGTTGCCACGCTCGTCGGCGACGGCACCGTCGCGCCACCCTCGCTCTGGGCTCGCTTGCTAAGCGGCAATAGCGGCATGGTTCTTTTCTGGGCGACGCTTACCCTGGTCGTGATCGTGCTCCTCTTGGTCGTCGCCCGATTGCTGCCCAAGCCGCCTGCCGGGTAACCAGCAAAAGCCCGCGCCGAATGGGCGCGGGCTGAAATTTGCGGGAACTGGAGCGCGGCGGCGCTTACCAGATCTTCGCGCGGTCTTCTTCTTTCCGCCACATCGGATCGCCGTCCTTGATGCCGAAGGCGTCGAAGAAGGGTTGGAAGTTCACCAGCGCGCCAATCGCGCGGAAATTGCCCGGCGCGTGCGGCCCGACCATCACCTGGCGACGCATCGCGTCTTCGCGATAGGCGGTGCGCCAACCTTGCGCCCACGAGATGAAAAAGCGCTGCTCGGCAGTGAAACCGTCGATCTTCTCCGGCGTCGGCTTGCCCGCGAGTGAGCGTTGGAAAGCTTCGAAGGCGATCGAGACGCCGCCGAGGTCGGCAATGTTTTCGCCGAGCGAGAGCGCGCCATTCACCTTGAGGCCGGGGAGCGCCTCGTAGCTGCTGTATTGATCGATCAGCTTTTGGGCGCGGGCTTGGAATTGCGCGGCATCCTCCGCCGTCCACCAGTCGGTCAGGTTGCCGTCGGCATCATAACGGCGGCCCTGGTCGTCGAAACCGTGGGTGATCTCGTGGCCGATCACGCCGCCGATCATGCCGTAATTGACAGCGTCGTCCTTGGTGAAATCGAAGAACGGCGGCTGGAGGATGCCGGCGGGGAAGACAATCTGGTTCGCCGTCGGCTGGAAGTAGGCGTTGACGGTTGGAGGCGTCATGCCCCACTCGCCCTTGTCCACGGGCTGGCCGAGTTTGCGGTTATTGCGCTGCACTTCGAATTCGGTCGTGGCGCGGCGATTGGCGAAATAGGAATCGCGCGTGATATTGACCGAGGAGTAGTCGCGCCACTTGTCGGTGTAGCCGATGCGAGCAACGAAGCGGTCGAATTTCGTGATCGCCTTCTCGCGCGTCGCAGCGCTCATCCACTCCAACGTGGTGAGGCGGTCGCGCATGACGGCTTTGATGTTGGTGATCATCTCGTCCATGCGGGCCTTGGCGGCGGGCGGATAATACTGCGCGACGTAGAGCTGGCCGAGGGCTTCGCCGAGCGAGCTGTCGGTTGCGCGCGCGGCGCGTTGCCAACGAGGCTCCATCATCGGCGTGCCTTGCAGCACGGTGGAGTAGAAACGGAAATGTTCCGTTTCAAACGGACTCGCCAACGCGGGAGCGGCAGACGCGAGCAGGCGGTAGCGCAAGTAAGTCTTCCACTCGTCGATCGGGCGGCTGGTGAGCAGATTGTTCAGACCGACGATGAATTTCGGTTGGCCGACAATGACGTAGTCCGTGGCGCTGAGATCGAGACCGGCGCCCTCGAAAATCTCGCGCACGGGCAGGGCACTGAGATTGGCGGCGAGTTCGTCCACGCTCATGCGGTTGTAATTGGCGAGGCGGTCGCGCAACTCGACCGGCGTTTTCGCGTTTTCGGCCATCGCCGTTTCGAGACTGAGCAATTGCGCGGCGGCCGCGGCAGCCGCGGTTTCGCTGTCGCCCGCGAGCACGAACATTTTCGCAACATGCTCGACGAACGCGGCGCGTTGTTTCGCAAAACCTTCGGCAAAATAGTAATCGCGGCTGGGCAGGCTCATGCCGCCTTGCGAAACGTAGAGCGCGTTGAGGTCGCTCTGCTTCTGGTCGGCGAAAACAAACTGTCCGAAGAGCCCGCCGGAGCCGAGGCGGCGCATATGCGCCACGACTCGTGCGAGGTCTTCGATGTTGGCGATGGCGGCGATGCCCGCCAAATCGTCGGCGATCGGCGTGAGGCCGGCGGCGTCGATCGCGTCGGTGTTCATCGCCGAAGCGAAAAAGTCGCCGACCTTTTGCTCGATGGTGCCGGTCTCGTGCGTTTGCGCGGAGACGGATTCGAGGATGCTCTTCACGTTGGTCCAGTTGTTCTGGCTCAACGTATCGAACGCACCAAAGCGCGACTTGTCGGCCGGCATAACGAACTTGTTATACCAGCCGCCGGCGGCGAACTTGGCGAAGTCGACGCGCGGGTCGACGGTGAGGTCCATGTGGTCGGTGCTGAAGCCGCTCGGCAGCTTCGCGGGTGTGTCCTCCGCCAAGAGGACGGAAGAGATCAGGCCGGCCACGATCGCGGCGAGCGCAAGGTTGCGGGTTGTTTTCATATTGAGGCTGAGGGTTGAATCAGGCGGTTGGAAACTGGGGCGCGCCGGTGCGGGCAACTTCGGAGCGAAAAATTCATGCCAGAGCCACTTCGAACGGTGCGCCCGTCTTGGCCTTCACGTCGTCGAGCGTGACGCCCTCGTGTAGCTCGATCAACACGAGGCCGCCGCCGTCGGGCTTCACCTCGAAGACGCAGAGGTCGGTGATGATGAGGCTGACCACGCCCTTGCCGGTGATGGGCAGCGTGCATTCCCGCAGAATCTTCGGGCTGCCGTCCCGCGCGCAATGTTCCATCACGGCGACGACGCGTTTCACGCCGGCCACCAGATCCATCGCGCCACCCGGGCCTTTCACCATCTTGCCAGGCACCATCCAGTTCGCGATGTCGCCGTTGTCCGCGACTTCGAGCGCGCCAAGGATCGAGAGGTCGATGTGCCCGCCCCGGATCATCGCAAAGGAATCGGCGCTGGAGAAAAATGCGGAGCCCGGAATCGTCGAGATGGTTTGCTTGCCGGCGTTGATCAGGTCGGCGTCAACCTCCGCCTCGCCCGGAAACGGTCCGATGCCGAGCAGACCGTTTTCGGACTGCAAGGTGACGTCCATGCCCTCCGGAATGAAATTGGCGACAAGCGTGGGGATGCCGATGCCGAGATTCACGTAGTAGCCGTCGCGTAACTCCTGGGCGGCGCGCTTCGCCATCAGGTCGCGGATCGGCGACTCTTTCTTCGACGCGGCGGCGCCCTGCACGGTGCGGAACTCGATGCGCTTCTCGTAATTCACGCCTTGCACGATGCGATCCACATAAATGCCGGGCGTGTGGATTTGATCGGGTTCGAGTTCGCCGATTTCAACCAGTTCCTCGACCTCGGCGACGCAGACGGTGCCGCAGGTGGCGATCATGGGATTGAAATTCCGCGCGGTCTTGCGGAAGACGAGGTTGCCGGACTTGTCGCCTTTCCACGCTTTCACGAGCGAGACGTCGGCGCGGATGCCGGGTTCGAGCACGTAGTCCTTGCCGTCGAATTTCTTGGTTTCCTTGCCGTCGGCCAGCTTCGTGCCGAAGGCGGTGCGGGTGTAGAAACCGGGGATGCCCGCCCCACCGGCGCGGAGCCGTTCCGCCAGCGTCCCCTGCGGGATCAGCTCAAGTTCCAACTCGCCCGCCAGCACCTGGCGTTCAAATTCCTTATTCTCGCCCACGTAGGACGCCATCACCTTGCGGATCTGGCGTGTCTTGAGCAGCAGGCCCATGCCGAAGTCGTCCACGCCGGCGTTGTTGCCGACGATGGTAATGCCCTTCACGCCACTATCGCGTAGCGCCGCGATGAGGTTCTCGGGAATACCGCAAAGCCCGAAGCCTCCCGCGGCGACGGTCATGTTATCGTGCAACAAGCCCGAGAGGGCCGCCTCGGCGTTGGGGTAAATTTTGCTCATGGAAGTAAAAGGAAATTGACCACGGATTTCACGGATCGCACGGATGCGGTGCGGAACGAAAACTGGAGGCAGGGCGGTTTGCCCCGACAGCAACTGCGCTCATACGTCGGTAAATCATGATGTTCGCGCCTCGACAACCAATTCACCGAGTTTTTGCGCCACCACCCTTACCGGGGTGCCAACCGACAACGACCGGCCTAGAGACGTCGCATCGTAAAGTTTTCCTTCAACTCGCACCCGACCCAACGGGCGAAATTCAAGCACAACCATTCCCTCACAGCCGATCAATTTCTCAGATACGTGTTCCTGCGGCGCAGCGCCGCTTTCAGCAGCCGCTTGTCTATCGACGACCATGACCACCAACCAAAGCGGCCACAGCAGAAATAGCAGCCATCCAAATAGAGGATCGACCAGAAAACTTAGTGGATTCAGCTCGGGATTTTTCGGTTTTGGCTTTGTGAAAATAACCCAACATGAGGCGAACAGCCCAATCAGAAAATAGGTTCTTCCGGTTTCTTAGTGGCAGAGAGGTGCTGAGCGAGGCAGGCTGGAGAGATGAGAGACACCGGCAAAGAGACGGTCGCGGAACACTACGGCAAGCTCTTGGGGATTGAGCCGCCGTGGGAAGTGCGCACGGCGCA
>JAUXXD010000028.1 GCA_030681265.1 Candidatus Didemnitutus sp.
AGGGCCAGTCCCTCGTCGTCTTCGTGACGTTGAAAGCCGGCCGCGAACCGACCGATGCGCTCAAGGAAACCTTGCGCAACCACGTGGGCAAAGAAATCGGTTCGCTTGCGAAACCCGATCAAGTCCGCTTCGCCGCCGGTCTGCCCAAAACGCGTTCCGGAAAAATCATGCGCCGTCTTCTCAAAGAACTCGCCACTTCCGGCGAGATCAAAGGCGACACGACGACGCTGGAGGATTTTTCGGTTATTGCCGCGCTAAAATCCGACGACGAATGAGCCACCTGCCGCTTCCTCACCCACGCCACGGCGCTCCCCGCCGCGCGTGCTCGCGTGGCTTCACGCTGCTCGAACTGCTCACCGTCATCGCCATCATGGCCGTGCTCACGTCGATCGTCATCGGCGTGGGTCGTCGCGCGTCGGAAAGCGGCAAAATCGCCCGCACCAAGGCGGAATTGGCCGCGCTCGCCACCGGTCTCGAAGGCTACAAACGCCAATACGGCAGTTATCCGCAAACCGCGGATGCCGCCCGCCTCTTGCAAGCCCTCATCGGCAAACTCGGCCCCACCGGCGTCGCCATGAACGCGCGCGCGGTGATTGAAACCGCGAAATTCACCACCGCCAACGGCGTGGATCCGTTTGTCTCGCCGCTCGCGGTGCTCATCGATCCGTGGGACCAGCCTTACGTTTACGTCTATCGCGTGCCCGCGACCGGATGGACGAATTCCAGCTTTGTGCTTTATTCCATCGGACCGGACGGAAAGGATTCGCCGCAACTGCTCGCGGGTGGGATGATCGACCCCACGCCCCAAGAAAACGCCGATAACCTCTACGCCAATCGCCCCTGATGAGTGCCACGCTTTCCCCCTGCCTCGCTACTTCGTTTCCACGGCCCACCACACCGCGCGCCCGCCGCCGCGGGTTCACGCTGATCGAGTTGCTCGTGGTCGTGGCCATCATTGGCATCCTCGCGGCGTTGTTGTTCCCCACCATCGGCGCGGCCAATCGCACTGCCAAAAAATCGAAATCCCGCGTGCAGTTCAACCAATGGGCCGCCGCGATGGAGCAATTTAAACAGGAATACGGTTACTACCCGCAAATCGACGCCGGCAGCAGCACGCCGAACAAGATCAACCCGATCCGCTTCGCCGGCGCGCTCACCGGCAAACGTCTCGACGGCACTCCCTTCGCCCGCGGCGACGTTAATCTCGGTGGCAACACCAAGATGATCGCCTTCTACGCACTGACCGATGCCGAGCTCAGCACCGACCGCACGCAACTCGTCGATGCCTTTGGCAATACCGACATCGCCGTGCTCTATGATCGCAACGGCGACGGCCGCATCACCATTGCCGACGGCAACCGCGTGTCCGTGCTCGACCAGAGCGGCAACGCACTCACGCCCGACGACTCCGATCTCAACCTGACCACCGGTGTCCGTGCGGGCGTCCTTTTTTATTCCGCCGGCTACGGTGAGTCGAACGGCAATCTCGTCCTGAGTTGGAAATGAGTGAACGCCCCCGCTGCGATTCCTCGCCCGCCACCGGTCGCGTGAAGCACGCGGCCGCCTCTCGTGGGTCGCCACGCGCGCGGGGTTTTTCGCTGCTGGAGCTGCTCGTCGTCGTCGGCCTCATCGCCGTGTTATCCGCCGTTTTCATCGGCGGCATGGGCGGAGGAAAATCATTCGCTCTCCAAGCGGGACAATCCGTCGTCTCCAACCTCGTCTCCGCCGCCCGCTCGCGCGCCCTCGCCAACGGCAATCCGACGCGCCTCCTGCTCAACTCCGAAATCACCGTCATTGCCACACCGTCGCGCTTTTTGCGTTACCTCGTCTTGCAGGAGCAGGGGAGCACCGGCGAGTGGACCACGGTCACCGAAGTGTATCTGCCCGACAACATCTACCTGTTGCCGCGCACGCCCGACCCCGCGCTCCTCAGCGATCCGGGCAAGTGGCAAACCGAGCGCGCTACCGGCCTGCGCTCACTCGCTTTCGCGATCAACTTCGTCACCGCCACCATCAACGCCACTTATCCCGAACAGTGGGCCGCGCTCAATTTCACCGCCGACGGCCGCCCGAAATTCGACAACGATCCCGCCACCGCCTCCGAACCGCGCGGACTCGTTCTGACCGGTGGCCGCGTGCTGCCGCCCGGCAGTCCGCAACCACTCGTCTTCGACAACGCCGAAAACGTGCGCGGCCTCACGCTCAGCAACTACGGCGTGCCCATTCTCATCAACGAACGGAGCGGCTTCTAACTTGCGTGCACCGTTCTCCAGTCGCGCCTTTTCGATGATCGAGGTCGTCATCGCCGTCGGCATTTTCACCATCGCCGCCGCCACCATCCTCGCGCTCCTGCCGTCCACCACGCGCCAAGCCGCGGGCTCACGCGACATCCAGACCGCCGCGCGCCTGCCCGACGCCGTCAAACTCGCCCTCGAACGCGCCGTGCCCGCCGCGTCCTTCGCCACGTTCACCAGCGCGAACTTGGTCGCCGCCCGCGACGGCACCCAAGTCCGCCCCGTGCCCGGCACCGATGACAATTTCGAACAATACTTCCTGATCGAAGTGAGTCCCCTCGTCGGCAATCCCGCGCTACGCTACGATCCGCTGACCCCGCTGCTCGCGCTCCAAGTGCGCGTGAGCTGGCCCTACCGACCACCGGGCCCGTTCGCCCCGCCGACCCAGGCGATCGACCGCGAGCAATTTACCTTTCCCCTCGCGCTGCGCCCATGACCGCTCTGGGAAAAAAATCCGGCTTCACCATCTTGGAGCTGCTCATCGCCATCGCGATCACCCTCGCACTGACCGCCGCCATGCTCTCGATCACCACCGGCACACTCAGCATTTGGCGCCGCGTGCAGGGAAATTTCTCGGCCTCTTCGCAAGCGAAGCTCGTGCTCGATCTCTTGGAACGCGATTTGCAATCCGCCGTGCGCCGCGCCGACGCCAACCGCTGGCTGTCCGTCGAAATGCCCAACGCCGGCTTTCCGGGTTGGGTCGAGGAAGCCGACCCCGCCGCCATCACCAAACCCGTCAGCGCCATTAGCCTCAACGCCGTGCCCAGCGCCGTCGGCGAAGGCATCGCGCAAGCCCGCTTCGGTCTCACCGGTGTCTGGTTGCGCTTTTTTGCCCCTGACAATTCCGGCCAACCGGTCGCGATTTCCTACCGCGTGATGCGCACCGCTACCGACAGCGCCCTCAACGACCCGCCGCGCAACCCGCGCCACTATTTTCTCTTCCGCTCGCAAACCCAGCCCGCGCAAACACTCACCACCGGCTACGATATTATCGCGACGCCCTACACCACCGCCTTCGCCCGTCCCACCCTCGACGATGTGCTCGCCGACAACGTCGTTGATTTCGGCGTCTGGCTCTACGTGCGCGACAGCGCCCCGGCGACCGGCCTGACCCGCATCTATCCCACCGCCGCCAACGACGTCACGCGTTACCTCGGCGTCGGCAACGGCACCGCCGCCGTCGGCAACCGCTTCCCCGACGTCGCCGATGTGATGGTGCGCATCCTCACCGAAGAAGGCGTGCAACTGCTGGAGAATCTCGAAACCGGACGCGCCGCATTGCGCCCGCCGGGTTACGCCAACAACGACGAGTGGTGGTGGGGCATCATCGAAGCGCACTCGCAAGTGTTCGTGCGTCGCATCAAGTTGACCGGAGGCCTGCGATGAAACGCCATTTACCAATCCACACTCCGCAACGCGGCTTCGCGCTGATCATCACGCTCGCGCTCGTCGCGATGCTGGTGCTCGTGGTGCTCGCGCTGACGTCGCTGGTGAAAGTGGACAGCAAACTCACCGACACCACGCTCAGCCAGACCAAAGCCCGCCAAAACGCCCTGCTCGCCCTTGATGTGGCACTAGCCCAGTTGCAAAAACACGCCGGCCCCGACGCCCGCGCCACAGCGACCGGTGAAAGCTTCGGTTCCGCGGGAGCGAAGTATTACACGGGAGTGTGGGATATCACGGGCGGCGCGACCGCCAAAACGTGGTTGGTGAGCGGCAGCGAATCCTCGACGACCAATCCGGTGGCATTGCTTGATGCCGCGCTCGACCCGACAACGGAGCCGACGCCGAACGAAGTTTTTCTCGTGGCCAATAGCACGATTGCCGCTATCCCTGATGCACCGACTCCTGAAGAGCGTGCGCTGCGCGTAAGATTACCGAAGGTTGCCATTCTCGGCGAAGCACCAGGAATCGGCAATGCCGTTCGAGTTGGCAGCTACGCATGGTGGGTGGGGGATCAGGGAGTAAAGGCGTCGATTGCATTGCCGGATCGAGGCGACGAAGTGAAATACGCCCCATGGGAAACCGATGTAAAGCGTGGTCGAATTCGGCAACAGATTGCAGGAACTCCGGCTTACTTCCGTGAGGTGACAGGGTCGAAGGAAGGCTTCGACCCGTTCAAGGTGAATCTCAAGGCTGTGGTGACAGCGAGTCAGTTACCGTTACTCGCGGCGAATTCCAGACCGCTTTACACATCGAAATACCACCATTTCACCAACGCCGCGTATTCGGTTCTCGCCAATACTCGCACTGATGATGCCCGCGGATTGCTGCATGATTTGTCGCTCGCGCCACGCGGTTTGGGAACGGTTTTCGAATCAATCGCAAATGTGGATAGCTACATGGAGGCACCTTCAAAATTTGCGACAATCGCCAATGCAGACTCGGCGCGGAGGCGTTATGAGCTACGTGGACCGACGACGGGGCGCAGTATTACGGGACTGCCCGACCTTCGCTTCAACGTCGCGCCTGTGCTGGCGGAATTTCTCCTTCATTTTAAATTTAACCGCACAGCTGCGAATGTTGTATCGGTAAGTTCACGGCTCTACGTGAGTCTTTGGAATCCGTATTCCTCTGCGCTAGTTCCTCCGCAGGATTTGCAATTGGAAATTACTGGACTACCGCAGGTTTCCATTGGCTCGGCGACAGGCGGAACTTCATTTGATCTGCAGAGCGGGTTGCCTGGGGTAATTGCGGCGGGAAGCACGATGCGCGTTGCCCTCCCGTTTACCACGCAGACCACCCCTGCCGATCGAGCGTCGTGGCTCCCAGGTCGACTTTATGGTTGGGTGACGCCGACGGGTGTGCCGACGGACAACAAGTTGACGTTTTATAACAAGAATCTCAATGCCACGGGTTGGTTGTATTCGACAACAGCAGCCGTGCCGGGGAATTCATCGGATAATAACCTGAGTGTTTCCGCGCCCACTGTTTCCAATCTGAAAGTGACATTGCGCAACACACAGGGAGTGCTTGCCACTTACACAGCCCCCCGGTTTGTCGCCGTCAATTCATCAAGGACCACCAGCTCTTGGAAATTCGCCTACGCATTTAGGCTAGTGCAACCCTCTTCTGGGAATCGGGATCGCACGTGGCTCCAAACCTACGACCCACGCGGCGATCTCGTAGCCACAGCGTTCCGTTCGTTCGATCCTGGAGAAGGTGAGGACCCACAGCCAGGAAACTACCAGATGATCAATGGCAACGCCCCTATTACCGCCCAACACTTACAGCAGTTCCTGATTTTTCGCAGTTTTGGCACCGCGCTGTCTTCAGTTTCGTCAAATAATGACGTGCCGGTATTCGAGTTGCCCCGAGGGGCGTTTCTATCCCTCGGTGAATTGCAGCACCTGCAGTTTGTCGGAAGGCGCCCCTATGCGCTGGGCAATTCATGGGGCACGGAAATCAACACGGTCTTTGACCGCTTCTTCTTTTCGGGACTCACCGCGACTGGCTCGCGGCCCGATTTGCCGAAAGGAGAAGTCTTGCCAAATTGGAATCTGATACCGATCGATTCACGCTTCAATCCCAGCACTGTGCTTGACTTGAATGTCGTGCGGGATGGGGCCAGTGGCCAGACGGCGAAGTATCTGTTGCAAGGAGGCGGATTCAATGTGAACGCGACTAGTCCGGCGGCGTGGGAGGCAGTGCTCTCGGGACTCAGGTTTCCGGCGGCGGCGCCTTTTGTGCGCGCCAATATCGACAACGCCGGTGCGGCGCTTGGCACACAGTTCAATGCAGGCATCCGCACGACCAATGAATTTTTTGATCAAGATCTTGATCGAGGAACTAGTGTCTCGAGTGCGGCGTTTTTCCGGTTTCCCCAGTCGGCCCAAGAAACATTCGCTTGGAATTCGGATAGCGCGGCACTGACGCACGCGCAGATTCTTACAACACAAGCCTATCGCCTCGGGGCACGTGGCGCGTCGGTGGCGGTGCCAGACACGAAATTGCACCATCTCATGGCGAATCAACTGCGCGACTTGTCTAGCACTATTACAGCTCTCATCGTGAGTTGGCAACGTGACAGAGGGCCATTCCGCTCCATGGAGGAATTTCTTTCGCCGCACTCGAGATTCGGAGGGAAGAGTCTGTTGGAAGAAGCAATTTCGACTTCATCCTCGCCGATCAATTCACCGGAAATCAGTCCGGACGGAGTTTCTAATGAAATGCACTTTGGCTTTAGTTCGCTGACATTGACCCAAGCGGATATTATGACTGCGCTTGCCCCATATTTGCGGACGCGCTCCGACACTTTTGTGATTCGGACCTATGGAGACGCCATCAATCCCGCGACAGGCGAAACGGAATCCCGGGCCTGGCTTGAAGTCATCGTGCAGCGACTTCCTACTGTGGTTGACGTCAATGACAGTATCGCAAAACCTGCGCTCACTGGCTATGGTCGCCGTTTTCAAATTATTTCCACCCGATGGCTCACTCATTCCGAAATCTAACCACCGCACTGCTCGCATTTTCGTGCTGGCTGGTGCTTGCCGCTGCCGAGCGCGTTGCCAACGTTGAATTCAACGTTTTTGCACTTCACCCCATTGAAGGACTTACCTACACGCCAGCTGCAAGGCAGGGAAAAAAAGAGCTGCAGTTTTTTGCAACGTCGCGTTCGGAAAATTATTCTTACCGAGGGAAACCACGGTTGGAGTTCTTCGATCGGGACGATCCATCAAAGCAGCCGGTTGCCGTCTGGGAGATACCAGAGGAAATGAAGCGTGCGACACTGATCTTCTCTCCAAAGGAAAGGAACGAAGATAAAGTCACTAAATATTCGATCATCGCAGTGGATGATTCCATGACTCGGATACCGGCAGGCCACTTTGCCGTGCTTAATTTGTCCTCTACCGAATACGTCGGCATACAGGGCAAGGAGAAGATGAAAGTTGCTCCAGGTCTGAATCCTGCAGTGGTAGGCAAGCGGAAAGTTTACATCGGATTTGCGCTACCGGGTGCCGAGAAGAACTTGCTCAGTGGCTATCAGTTCGAGAATGCACCAAATCAACGAGTGCTGTTAATCATCTTTCCACCGGCGAAAAAGACGAGCTTGCAGCCAGTTGTGCGCCGTTTGGTAGAGGATGGGGTGGCGAAGGCAGAAACGGAGACGCCATAGAAAAATCTTGTGGATTTTTGGCAAAAACTGTGGCTTCAAAGCCGTTCCTCGGCACGCGTGCCGCAGGTAAAGTAGGCCAGAGTAGCTCAGTGGTAGAGCAGCCCCGACATTGTCGGGGTTGGTCGGCCACCGAAAAGCTCCGGTTCAAAGTTCAAGCCAGAGTAGCTCAGTGGTAGAGCAGGGGACTCATAAGCCCTTGGTCGGCGGTTCAATCCCGCCCTCTGGCACCACTTTTGAAGGCGATGTTTCACGTTTACATCCTGCGCGGAGACTCCGGCCGATACTACATCGGTCAGACAAACAATCTCCGAGCGCGATTGGAGCAACATCGGCGAGGACACACACACACCACCCAGCGGCTTGGTTCATCCTCGAGTTAGTCGCAAGCCGCAGTTACCCCACGCGCACCGAAGCGGTTGCGGTGGAACGCAAGTTGAAGTCGTGGGGCAAACCCCACCTCGCAATCGAATTTCTGCAACGAGTTGAGTAAGGAGCATCCCCGGCACCGTCGGGGTTGGTCGGCGGACCGCTCGCGACGTAGTCGGAGTTCAATCCCGCCCTCTGGCACCACTTTTTGTGTTTTTCGTGGTGTTCCACTGAATCCATCCTCTTTCAGCTCCGGAAATTTTTACCACGGATTGCCCGGATTTCACCGATGTGGTTCGAACTGCGCCATCCGCGAAATCCGTGGTTCACAGTCCGTTTTCCGACCGTCATCCCGTTTCGTGTTTTTAGTGTATTTCGTGGTGACCCTCTGATTCCGCTTCCTCTGCCTTTCCCCATTCGTGTCCTTCGTGTATTTCGTGGTGAACCTCCGAACCATTTCCATCCGTGATATCCGTGTAATCCGTGGTTTAACGTCTTTTTCCGTCCGCCATCACTTTTCGGGTCGTTCCGTGTGTTTCGTGGGTAAACACCGTTTCCCCGCGTTGCGCGAAATTTGGTTTCCGCCCGCCGCTTCCTGTGTTTCGTAACTGCCGTGAGCAACTCGTCCAACTTCGACCTCGTGATTCTGGCGGCGGGCATGGGCAGCCGTTTCGGCGGCCTCAAGCAGGTGCAGCCCGTCGGCGCGCACGGCGAACTCATCATCGAGTATTCGATCTACGATGCGTTGCGCGCGGGCTTTGACCGGCTCGTCTTGGTCATCCGCCGCGACATTGAAGCCGATTTTCGCGACAGCATCGGACGGCGTTTGGAACAACACATCGCCGTCGACTACGTCTTTCAGGAAACCAGCGATGTTCCGGCCGGCATCGAGATCGGCACTCGCAGCAAACCGTGGGGCACGGGCCACGCCGTGTTGGCGGCCCGCCATGCGGTCAAGCGCCCCTTCGCCGTCATCAACGCCGACGATTTCTACGGAGCCGCCGGTTACCGCTCACTCGCGACGCATTTTACCGCTTCGCCCGATTACGCGATGGTCGGTTATCCGTTGCGCCAGACGCTTTCTGAGCACGGTGCGGTCAGTCGCGGACTATGCGCCGTCGCGGACGACGGACGGTTGGAGCGCATCACCGAAGTCACAAAGATCACCAAGTCCGACGCCGGTGGTGCGAGTTATCTGGATGCAACAGGCGCGCCGCAGGTGCTTACCGGCCACGAAATCGTCTCGATGAATTTCTGGGGCTTCACGCCGGCGGTTTTCGCGCAACTGGAGGAGCGTTTCGCGCGCTTCCTGCGCGAGCGCGGCGGCGATCCCAAAGCGGAATTCTATCTGCCGACGGCCCTCAGCGAAATGAAGCAAGCCAACGAGGCGCGCATCGCGTTGCTGCAAAGTGACGACGCATGGTTCGGCATTACGTATCGCGAGGATTTACCCGCCGCGCAGGCGGCAGTGCGCGACTTGGTCAGTGCCGGTGGGTATCGCTCGCCGCTCTGGGGCTGAGCAATCTGTGTGGGAGCTCGCTCGCTCGCGAACTATGCGCTCCCACCTTTGGATTTTGCCGCTTAATTCGCGAGCAAGCTCGCTCCTACATTTGGATTCCCCTGTGGGAGCGAGCTTGCTCGCGATAATCTCCGTTGTGGGAGCGCGATAATGTTCGGCGCGATTTGCGCCACTAACTCAGCCCAACTCCGCCAGCAGCGCCTGCATTTCGCGCGCGGGGTCTTCGTGGTCCTGCGCAATGGCGAGTTGCAACGACAACGCAAACCGCGCCCGCGCTTCGGTTTTGCGCCCGAGCGCGAGCAGTGTCTTGCCGAGGAGAATCTGCGCCATCATCCAATCGGCTTTGCGCCCCACGCAAAATTCCAGATGCGGCAAGGCGTCCGCCCAGCGTTCCTCGCGCACGAGCGCTTGCGCGAGACTGAAGCGAAATTTCTCGTTGTCGGGTTGTTGCGCGACGAGCGCGGCAAAGCGGTCCGAGTTCATTTCAATCGACGAAGAGCACCACCGCCGTTGCGTTGTCAAAGCCGCCGCGTTCCCGCGCGAGCGCGACGAGTGTTTCCGCGGCCGATTTCGCATCGCTTGCTTCCGCGAGCTGGCGTTGGATTTCGTAAGGCGTGATGCAGCGCGTGATGCCATCTGTGCACACCAGATAACGATCACCGCTGGCCAGCGCATACTCAGAGTGGTCGGCCGCGAGTGGAGGCGGTTGGCCGACGCAACGCGTCAGGGCGTGCGGGTTGCCGAAATAAGGTTCAGGTGATTCGCCACGCGCAGTGGCGTAGGCGTGGTCGGATTTGACGCTGTGGTCGCGCGTCAACACCCCAATCGCGCCACCGTGCAGCCGGAACAATGCGCTGTCGCCCACGTGCAAAACATGGAGCTTGTCCGCCGCGATGTGCGCGAGGGTGAGCGTGGTGCCGATGCCGTAGCGCGGACTGATTTGGTGGCCGAGTTGAACAACCGCATCGTTGGCGGCCGTCACCGCCGCGGTGTAATCAAGCGTGGTGGCCGCGGCTTGTGGCGCAAACCACTCGCGCAGGGTCGCCAAGGCGCACTGACTCGCCTGCGCGCCGCCGGGCAGTCCGCCGATGCCATCGGCCACGGCAAACAAGCCGAGGTCGACCTCGCAGAGGTTGCTATCTTCGTTTTCCGAACGATGGCAGCCAATGTCACTGACGGCGAAAGCGGTGAGCTTCATCAACGAACACGTTGGAACTGCCGTCGGTCAAATGAAAGGACGAAAAACAGTTTCCCGATCATCCCGTGTCATGCGTTCGTAGCGGCTCGTCGGCAGACTGGCGATGAACTCGCGTCCGTAGGCCTTCGTCAGCACGCGGGGATCGAGAATCGTGACCACGCCACAATCCGTGCGGCTGCGAATGAGCCGCCCGATGCCTTGACGAAATTTGCTGACCGCTTCGGGCAACGCGAGCTGCGCGAACGGATTGCCGCCCTCGGCACTGACCCATTCCGCGCGCGCTTCGGCGACGGGATGATTCGGCGGATCGAACGGCAGGCGTGTGATCACGACTTGGGACAACGCCGCGCCGGGCACATCGATTCCAGTCCAAAAACTTTCCGTGCCGAAGAGCACCGCGTTGCCCGCCTGCCGCAACCGCTCTGCGAGATTCGAGCGCGATGCACCCGCGGCCTGCATGAGACACGCGCGTCCCGCGGCCTTGTAGTCCTCGGCGAGACGCGTCGCCACTTCCTGTAAGTCGCGATAGCTGGTGAACAACACGAGCGAACCGCCCGGTGCCT